>JAWODQ010000039.1:0-40635 GCA_046483165.1 Bacillota bacterium
TCTGCAGGCACCTCTTCTTTTCCACGGGCAAAGCTGCCGGACTCCATATAGTCTTTGAGAATCTGGATACCCTGGCCGTCCCGAAAGCGCACGCCAGCCACCTCGTCAAAGGGTAAGACGCTGGACGCTCCCTGGGGGTTTCGGGAGCCGGTGTAGATTCCTCCCGCGTACCCGTTGCCGACCGTTAGATCGGGCGTTATCGTTAGCGGGGAGGTGCTTATCGATGAGTCTAACCTGGGAGATATGCCCGCATTTCGGCGAATGTGGGGGTTGTCAGCTGCAGGACATCCCCTACCCGGAGCAGCTCGCCCTCAAAGAAAATGCGGTTAGGGATGCCCTGGCCGCCGAGGAATTCTCCGATACGGTTATACATTCTCCTATCGGGGCGGAAAGTCCGGTCAGATATCGGAATAAGATGGAGTTCACCTTCGATACCTCGGGAAGGCCCGGTCTTCATCGGCGGGGCGACTACTTGAATATAGTGCCGATAAACCAATGTAACCTGTGCTCCGAATCCATGGAAGAAGTGCTCCGGCGAGTGGCCGACTGGTCGCGACGGTGGGGCCTTTCGGGTTACGATAAACATGCTCACACCGGCCTCCTGCGCCATCTCAGCCTGAGGACCTCCCGGCGAGATGAGTTGTTGGTTTCACTATTTACCTCCCGCGAAGAACTCACGGAAAGAGAGGAACGGGCGCTGGGTGATCTACCCGATGAGCTGCAAGATTTGCCAGTCAGGGGTCTGCTTTGGGTCGTGAATCCAGCCCGGGCTGATGCCGCCAGAACCGACGAAGGCCGGAGAGTATTGCTCGCCGGAGATGAGGCCTTCGTAGATTATCTCGCCGGCTTCGAGTATAGAATAGAAGTCGATACCTTTTTCCAGATCAACGTGCCCGGCGCCGAAAAACTCATCGAGACGGTCTTGGAGTTTTCGCGATCCACTCTGATTGAGGGTCCGACCTTCGATCTCTTCAGTGGAGTGGGTACGTTTTCTTTGCCTTTGGCCGAAGAACTGGCCCCCGATCCCGTGGTCGGGATCGAAATCGTCTCTTCGGCGGTGAAATCCGCTCGACGCAATGCCGCCCGCAACGAATTGAGCAACGCTCATTTCATAGAATCAGATGCCCGGCGCGGAATCCCCCTCGCCTTGGAGCGGTGGAGAAAGCCCGCGCGCGTCGTCCTGGATCCTCCGCGTTCCGGGGCAGGGGGTAAGGTCATGCGGAAGATAGGTCGCAGCCAGGCCGATGTGGTCATATACGTGTCATGCAATCCGGATTCTTTTGCAGTCGATGTCCGGCAGCTGTCCGAGTTTGGTTACAGACCGGAAAGGGTGGTGCCGGTGGACATGTTCCCCCAGACCCACCACGTGGAGATAGTTTCTCTACTGCAGCGAGAATAGGGGAACAATGGCAGGGCCCTCGGGGTGATCGCTCGTGGTTCAAATTGTGAATAGACGCAAACATCACGATCAGGCGTTCCGTTCGGGGATCTAATTCTCGCCAATCCCGTCGCGATGCTCTTCATCCGGCGGGTACTGACTCCATGCAAGTATGTTTTCATCACAACCGCAAACCGCTCGCCATACGGTCTGCCCTCGCGCCGCGACTCCCGCCGGAGAGTAGATGGATTAACGCAGTTTGAGAACACGGGCTCGGGCGGCGTGTCCAGTCTGGGACGACTGCCGTCGCTGTGATCCTGATAGTACCCATTCCAATGATACCGCCCTGCATCCCCTGCACCCACGGTATGGCCGATGCGCAACACGATCGTCTCCTGCATTGACGATCGCCCCGTCCAACGGAAGAAACCAATATCGCCGGAATTCATTGGGGAACTCGAGTAGGTCTAATCCAGATTTTGGGGATATAGGTCACTGGAGAGGAATCCGTTGGAATGGTGCATAATGGTTCAAGATCGGAGAGCAGCATTGGACCATAGATTGGGCCAGATAAAGCGCTGTAACGAAGGGAATGGTTAGAATTCTCGAGATCTTGGGAGTAGTCATTCTCGTTATCTTTGCCGTTGCCTCGGTACTATTGGTTGCTTCCATCATTATTCACAGGTGCAAGGTGAGAAAAGAAGGCAGGGAGTACCTGCCCCCCGGTAATGTGGTTGCAGTCAACGATAAGAGATTCCATTTGTACGCCGAAGGAGAGGGTGACATTACCCTTGTCTTTATGGCGGGCCACGGCACCACTAATCCAACCTTGGACTTCAAACCTCTATGGATGAGGATGACAGATGAATACCGGATCGCGGTAGTAGAAAGATCGGGCTATGGCTGGAGTGAGACATCGAATAGTCCAAGGGATATAGATACTATACTCGAAGAAACCCGGAAGGTGCTGGAGGTTTCGGGGGCGAAGGCTCCATATATACTTTTTCCTCATTCCATGTCGGGGTTAGAGGCGATACATTGGACGCAAGAATACCCCGCTGAAATCAGGGCAATCGTAGGATTGGATCCATGTACGCCGGAAACGATCGACCTGATTCCTAAACCAAAAAGGATGCAGCTGTACACGGCGTACTTTCTAGCGAGAGTGGGACTATCCAGATTCATGCCCGAATCTGAAGTGCGTGAGAACTTGCCCCTGCTAGACTCAAATGAATTATCGGATGGAGACAAGAAGCAGTATCTGGCTGGATTCTACAGGAGTGCTGTCACAAGGGACATGTTGAGAGAAATAGAGTGTTTAGAACACAATGCCAAATCGGTGGCGGCAAATGGAACTCCTATCGGCACGCCCATGTTCTTCTTCATTTCCGATGATCAAGACGAGAACGCACCGGGTTGGAAAGAAGCGCTTTCCAACTATCTCGCAGGAATCTCCATTGGTCATCATATGTATCTTAAGACCGGCCATTATGTCCATCACCACAAAGCAGATCAGATAGCTTATGCCGCTAAGGAATTTCTGAGGGAGCTTGGGTAAATGGAGGGAGATCTCTCGCATTTCGTAGGATTTCCTTCACGTGATCGAAGTTGATCAAGCACCGCCGCAAGGTCATGTTGCCGCGAAAACCATTTTGGGGTTAGCGGCTAAGGAACCATTGGCATACTCCGCATACGTAAGGCCAAACCGGGCAGCAACCACTATTGCCAACAACATTTCCTCGATGCACGCGGAGTGAACGTCTCCGATACGAAGAGTCCAGGGAGTGAAAAGGTGGGATCGAGATGATTGCCGCCTCGCAGTTAACCGCGTTTTCAGGCAGGGGGATACGGATGCCATTTGCATGAAGTGGTTTTCGGAGTTGCGTATTGAGGGGGGCGAGTGAGCCATTTAGCAAAAGTAAGATCATGTAAGCATTTCGGAAATGGAGCAATATGCACCTCGTGGAGAGAAGCCAACAGTGCGCTGAAAGGTTTACATGCAGAGCCCCGATGGATCCTGACCGAAACACAGTCTCCGAAGATTTCCTTGGAGAATGTATCGCGCAAGAACGAAAGGCCGCGTGAGAGTATCGAATTGGGATTGAGGTAAGGCCGTGAGTTTAATAGTCCGGCACCTCCCCGGCGTCCGGAGTCGTGGCTTACCGATCCATTGTCTTCCGAGTTGGTTCCGCCTGGCGCCAGGAATCTTTAAGTACTGGAGCGGGCAGTTAGCGAGTATTAGACGCGATTTATGGCATCCACCGGGCATATCTCGGCACAACGGCCGCATAGTAAACACTCTGCAGTCTGCACCTGTGCCGGAGAGCCGGTGGTGATATCCGACCCCGAGATCGCGTGGCTCGGGCATACCTTTTCGCAGCGACCACAGCTTATACAATCATCCGCCGTGACCCGATAGCCTCGCCATCCCAATCGCGCACTGAGGGAGAGCAATGTGCCGTAGGGACAAAGGTATCGATGCCAGAGTGCTTCTTCGAAGAGGAGACTCAGAACTACCGCGACCGCCGTGATGGCCGGTAGTATTGGTAATCTCGCGCCGGAACGTACCGAGAATATCATTGCGACCAAGAGAGCGGCGAGGGCAAGGTAACGTATCATGGGGTTCTTGATCCATTCGGGGATACGCCACTTGCGTTTCTTCGCGATTCCCTTCGCGGCTGTCGTGAGGGTGTCTATGGGACAGATGTACCCGCAGTATATTCGTCCCAAAAAGGGAGCCGCGAGCAGCGAAATCAAGAAAATACCGAGCCAGATTTGCACCCTGCCGGTGATCATTAAGACTGAAAAGAGTATAAGAAAGCCCACCTGAATTGCCCTGCGCACCGCTATCATTTCCCTTCCTGGAAAAGATAGCGCATCGGTAGGCGAACGGTCGGTAACATCTGTTACTGTCGCCGCGTCATCCGCACCGCGATCTGATCGGTTGTCCGTCGCGACGAGCGGCTTTATCGATGGGTCTGTGAAGTCTTAGCTTCCAGCCGCCGATTTAGTCCCGTATACCCGGTCTTTCGTTCGGCCACCATAAATTCCCTCGAGTGGGGAGTTCGAAGTCCACCATCGAGAGCTCGTGCAGGGTTGTTCCGGGCGAAGTGCATTCGGGAGATGACGGAGCATTAAGGGGAATGATTAACTCCGGACATCCGACATTCGTCAAAGAGGCGCGGACATCTAGTGATTGTTCGAGGGAGCGGATTTCCGCACGGTAGGCCACATCCACAAGAGTTCATCTGTTCTGGGTGTCCAATCTATGGCAGTACTCACGCCGTGGTTGGAAAGCAGGTGCAACAGAGGAATGTTTGGTCTCACCCGGGCGAGGTATTCCGCGAGGTCCCAAAAGAGCCGCGTCCTCCGTTGCCGATTGGATTCAGCCGTGGCCTCGCGGAGCGATTCGTTGAAACTGGAATCCCGAAACCCGGTCGGATGGACATAGTTATCGTCCGCTGCCAGGAGTTCGAAGGACAGGGAACAGTCGTGTGCAGATCCCGTCTCGATGGACAGATACAGGGCGGGGTGGTTGCCCTCGGAAATCTGGGACAGGTATTCACCCCAGGGTTTGACGTCAACAGTCATCTCAAATCCCACTTCTTCCATCATCCGCGCGATAGCCCCGGCCAGTTGTGGTAGTTCGGGATGAATGTGTTCTGGAACCAAAAGTTGCAACGAGAGATCCTTCGAATCGTATCCTTCCAGCATCTCTCGCGCCGCGGCCGGATTGTAAATATTGGAGTTGTAAAGATCCGGGTGATACCCGGGAGACGCGGGGGTGACGCGCGTTCTCGTGGGAGTCGCCGCCCCGGCGAGGATGTCGTCGACCAGATATTGGGCGTCGATCGACAATTCGATCGCCTCCCGGATCACGGCATCCGCGGTACCGTATTCCGGCTCCAACCGTGGGTTCAGTACCAATACCTTAGGTGTAACTCGCCTGACCAGGCGGGCCATCTCGGAAAGCTGGAGATCGCGCCAGTCGTTTGGACCTATGTTGGTGGCGATATCAACCTCATTCCTCGTCAGGAGATCGGAACGATCGGAGGAATCGGGCACCACGAAGAAGGTGATGTCAGTCACCGCGGCCGGACCGCGCCAGTAATTCGGTGAGGAAGTCAGCCTTATTCGCTCATCTGGTATGCGCGTCACCGGTCGGTATGGGCCCGTGCCGATAGGGTTGTCGAAGAACGCCTCCCAGGGGTCTTCTTCGGACGTTTCCTGGCGCAAACCTTCAAAGAGGTGGGCGGGTATTATGGCCGAACCCTTCCGGGACAGACGATATGGTACGGCCGGATCCGGGTACTCGGTGACGATGTCCACGACGAAATCCTCCACGGGAATCACCTCCCGGATCGACCGAAAGTGGGGATATTGGGGGGTGATTTCCCGAGTTCCGATGGCGGCCAGCCGCTTCAGGGTGAATACGACGTCATCGGAATCGAAGGGAGCACCATCGTGCCAGGAAACGTCGTCACGAAGAGTAAGTCGCCATCTTTTCGAATCGAGTCGCTCCCAGGAAGTCGCCAGGGCCGGCTCCAATTCGCCCTCGGGAGATTTCCATATGAGGTAATCGTAGATGTTGCACAGTACCGACTCGGTTACAGAAGAGGAATGGGCGTGGGGGTCCCAGCCTCGGATGTCGGTGGGAATTGCAACTGTAGCGCGAATGTCGGGTTCCGCCTCCGGGGGTTCGATGTTTCCTCCTCCGCAGAAGCACAGGGAGCTCCCGCCAAGTAGGATTATGACGATAACTAACACCCCGAGAGGGCGCGAAATACTCGAAGTTGTCCGCACTCCATTCGAAAGTGGTTCCATGGGATGTTGCCCCCGGATCGGATCAATTACCTGCGGTACATCTCGTGCCATGAACCATTTTGTGGAGATGATCGATGGTTGCAAGACGCCTCCATGGTTTCGCTTTGGGGGCGGTATATCCCTGCCGCCCATTATCGTCTCGCCACTTCGGTCACGCGGAATGCGTCCTCGATCCGCCCCCGGTATTCGATGCGAGGATTAACTCCATTTCTGCCGATGATATGGGAGAGACAACGAAATCCGGGCATGGATACGAGATGCCTCGTTTCAAGGATCGCCGCCATCTCGAGTACCGTTTACCGTTTTTGCTGGGGTCAACGCGAACGACTATGTCTCGGGAGCCACTACCGTGGAGGAATTGGCGTTGGGGTGAGGAATTTTCCCCAAAGGGGATATTTCCGGGCATCGTGGGGTATTTACATTGTGAGAGCAAACGCAAACTAAGAAATGGGAGTGATCGGATTGTCCCTTTCAGAATTGATCCAGGATGCTGACTGGAAGAAAGAGAAGCACGTCCCGGTAATCGAACTTCCGACGGCCGTGAGTTCAGGCGAACCCGTGATGGTAGAGGTATCGGTGGGACGGGAAATTCCCCATCCCAATACCCCCGAGCACTTCATCGGCTGGATCAAGCTGTTCTTCCATCCGGAAGGAGCGAAATTCCCCGTCGAGGTAGGAGATTATCACTTCTCCGTCCACGGAAACGGAGAAGGAGCGGAAGGTTCACCCAAGGCCGAGCCGTTCATCCGGGCGAAGGTATCCTTCGACACCCCGGGTAAACTGATGGCCCTCAGTTACTGCAACATCCACGGTCTTTGGCAGGGTGAGGCGGAAGTATCGGTCGAGTAAATCGCCCGACGAGAGGAGTGAAGTAGTTGAGGAAATGGGAGTGTCTAGTTTGCGGTTACATTTACGATCCTCAGGCCGGCGATCCCGCCGGTGGGATCGATCCCGGAACGCCTTTTGAGGATCTGCCCGGCGATTGGGTATGTCCGGACTGCGGAGCCCCAAAAGATGATTTCGAGGAAATCGAGGAGTGAGAAGGCGTAATTTGTGTTGCAACTTAAATGGAGGGAGGAAACATTATGTGGCAGTGCGTGATGTGTGGAGCAACCTTCGGTGCCGATCCACAGTCCGGTGATCCCCTGGGGGATCTGGAACCCGGCAGGGGGAAAGGTGGTGTGCCCGAGGATCTAACCTGTCCCAATTGTGGCGCCACAGGCAAGGAGAACTTCAAGAAAGTAGAAGAAGAATGACGAACGATGCCCCTCGAGCAGTCAGTAATCTGCACTGCTCGAGGGGCAATTCTGCCCGCAATCACCGCGGCAGGCCTCCTGCTCGCCTCCGCTTAATTACTTTCTCCTTATGATAATCCCGGGTAGCGCGCCAGTATGACGCCCGCTTTCCGCCACGACGACCCCGTTAACCATCACGAGAGAGATTCCTCGTGGAGGTTCGGTGGGATGCTCGAGGGTGGCCTCGTCCGAGATGCCGTCCGGGTCGAATAACACGAGGTCTGCTCTACTACCGGCGCGAAGGATACCGCGATCTTCGAGCCCCAGCCAGGATGCAGGCAACCCGGTGCAGCGGTGGACGGCCTCTTCCAACGCGAGAACTTCCAGTTCTCGCACGTAACGTCGAAAGAGACGAGGATAGCTTCCGTAGCTTCTGGGATGTACCGAGTCGCGGAAATTGGCGTCCGGAGTATCCATCGCAGCACTATCGGTGCATATCGCGGCGCGAGGGTGGGAAATCACCCGGGTTACGTCTTCCTCATCCATTGTCAGAGAGCAAACCGATCGACCACCGTCCGAAAGCACCAACCGGCGAACCGCCTCGGCGGGATCTACTCCCCAGAGGCCGGCCACCTCGCCAACCGTCTTACCCTCAATTTCGGGGTGACCGGGGCTGGCGACGACCGTGTATCCCCAATCGAAATCCGCGAGCGCACTGGTCCACCCGGGATATCCCGAGTGCAGTTGTTCCGCGATCGGTGCGAAGGAGCCGTCTCCTTCGAGAGTCGCGATGATCTCTTCCTTCCCACGTTGCATCAGGTGACCGGGCAGCATATCGATTAGGTGGATGGTTGCGGAATAATCGTATGGATATACATCGAGGCGAACATCGTATCCTTCTGCGAGGGTACGGTCGACCAGCGCCAGGCTCTCCTGCGTGAGTCCGCGATTCTTTGGAACTACCGCCTTGTGATGAGACAGTAGTGTGGGGACTTTCGCGGATTTACCGATATCCAGCGCCTCGGCGGTGGCCTCCACCAAACCGTCCGCTTCGTCCAGGAGATGGCTGGCATAAAAGGCGCCGGGTTTGTCGGTGAGTTCCTTCGCAACTTCGGCGATCTCTTCCGGGGTCGAGTAGCATCCCGGCACATAATCCCGTCCGGTGGATAGACCGAAAGCACCATCGCGCAGGGCATCACGCAGAATGGCACGCATCTGCTCGATCTGTTCTCCCGTGGGCGAGTTCACCGCATCTACTCCCATCACGTCGGTGCGCAGGTTGCCCTGTCCGACATGACTTGCCACGTTGATACCGATCCCCCGCCGTGCGATCTCGGAGAACCACTCGCCGAGGGTCCCTTTCCATCCGCCGCGCCCCCTCTTTTTGGAATAGCGAGACATGTTCTCGTCGGCCGGTGCGGCGGAGGTGCCGCAATTTCCGCCCACGGCCAGGGTTATTCCCTGAAGAACCAGATTGGTACATCCCGGGTTCTCCAGGAGAGTGAAATCTAGGTGGGAGTGCGTGTCGATGAAACCCGGGGTCAGCACCAGGCCATCCGCTTCGATGACCCTCGCGCCCGCAGAAGCGCCGACGTGGCCGATCTCCTCGATCAATCCTCCCCGGATGAGAACGTCGCCGCGATATCCCGCCTCGCCGGTACCGTCGATTACTATCGCATCTCTAATGATTAACTTATCGTCCGTCACGGTGAACCTCTCCATCCCTGCCACGGTGTGGATATACCGATGGTCTATTCAACACTCCGCAATATTATACATCATCGCTCCCTCGAACGCGAAGGGCTCGAGGGACTTAGGATGGTTTCCACCGGAACACCGTCCATAATCGACTAAGAGATGACCGTTTTCGGATCGATCCGCTACTCGCCAAATCCTTCCATGACCTCGCGTCCCCTCTCGAAAGCCCGCGCGTTTACGCTTGCCGCTCCTTCGGGTACCCGGTCGGTCAGGACCTCGATCCAAAGGTCGGACGGAAGCTCCACCGTGACGGACAGTCCCCCGAGAAGGACGGCATTGGATACGCGAGAATTGCCCAGTTCCACCGCCGTCTTCGAGGCGGGGATCGGATACACGCGATCGGAGTGTCGCTTCAGGTCCCCTTCGATATCCGCAGGGTATTGCATCTGGCCGATCGTTACCGCCTGGGGAGGTATACGCACGGGGTCGTAAAGCACGTAGCCCCCGGCTTTGAGGGTGTGAACGTATCGTAGGGCTTCGAGGCTTTCCATCGCCAGAAGAGCGTCGACGGTTCCCGTGGGTATCAGCGGGGAATGGACCTCTTCGCCCCGTCGTACGTGACTGAGTACCGAACCGCCACGCTGGGACATGCCGTGTACCTCGGATTTCTTGACATCGAATCCCGCACGCAGGAAGACCTCGGCGATGACGTCCGTGGCCAGGATTACTCCCTGGCCGCCAACTCCGGATACGAGTATGTTGTCCATCCTTTCGGTCATTTGATATCCGCTCCCTCCGTCGTAATGATGGCCGAAAACGGACAGACCTGGACGCACAGACCGCACCCGGTGCACATATCGGGATCCACTTCTACCGACCCCTCGGGATCGAGGTTTCGACGTTTTAGGGCGGGACATCCGAGGGTGAGACACGCTCCACATGCCGTACAGGCGTCCGTCACCGATACCGTCGCTCCTCGCGGCGCCGTGGGCAGTAATGCGCAGGGGGCGTCGGCGATGATTACCGAGGGTCGATCCATATCTTTGGTCTCTTTCAAGGCTTCGTCTACGGCGGCCAGATCGAAAGGATCGATGCGCAACACGTGCGAGATGCCCAATCCCTTCACCAGCGTTTCAAAATCGAGCCGGGGTGCTTCATCGAGATAAACGTCGTAGCCGGCCGTGGGATTACCCTGATGCCCGGTCATTGCGGTGGTACGGTTGTCCAGGATGAGGGTGGTTACGTTGCCGCCGTTGAAAAAGACGTCCGCCAAAGCAGTCATGCCGGAGTGCAGGAAGGTGGAGTCACCGATCACGGCCACGGTTGGACCCGATTCCTCCCCGAGGGCTTTCTCGATGCCGAGGGCGTTGCCGATACTCGCTCCCATGCAGATGCAGGTGTGCATGGCGTTCAGTGGGGGTAGGGCTCCGAGACTGTAGCAGCCTATGTCGCCGGTGACGGTATAATCTCTCTTGCCCAGCTGGTAAAAGACGCCGCGGTGTGGGCAGCCGGGGCAAAGTACCGGTGGTCGGGGAGGAGTATCCTCCGCTACCCGACCTTCCACCTCGGGATTGTCGGCATCGAATTCCTTGGCGATCATGGTGGGGTCGAGTTCGCCGACGCGGGGTAAACCGTGACTCGCAAGGGAGATCCCGGCCGCTCTCAACTCCGTCTCCCAGAAGGGATCGAGCTCTTCTATCACATACAGTCTTTGGACCGTCGACGCGAATTCGCGGATGGCTCCGACGGGCAGGGGATATGAAAGGCCGAGCTTGAAAACGCTGGCATCGGGTAGGGCTTCCCGGACGTATTGGTAGGCTATGCCGCCGGTAATTATTCCGATCTCCCCCGAGCTCATCTGGACGTCGGAGAGTCCTTCCGTCTCGGCGGCGGAATGCTCCGCGAAGGCCTCGAGCCGTCGGCTCCGTTCCTCCACGCTACGACGACGTCCACGAGCGTTGCCCGGTATCATGACGTACTTGGCGAGATCCCTTTCGAATCCCGCGGTTACCGCGGTAGAGGAGGTGCGTCCTCTCGTGACCGGCGATCTCGAATGGGAAATCCGGGTGGTGGAGCGCAGCAAAACCGGAGTATCCATGGCCTCGGACAACTCGAAGGCCTCGAGGACGAAATCGTGAGCTTCCTGACTGTCGGAGGGTTCCAATACCGGGATTTTTGCGAAACGCGCGTAGTTGCGATTGTCCTGTTCGTTTTGGGAGCTGTGCATCCCGGGATCGTCGGCCGTGACCACCACGAGGCCGCCCTTGACGCCGACGTAGGATGCCGTCATCAGGGGATCGGCGGCCACGTTCAGTCCCACGTGTTTCATGGTTACCAGTGCGCGGCGGCCGGCGAGGGAAGCTCCTATGCCCACCTCCAGGGCCACCTTCTCGTTTACCGCCCATTGTACGCGGGTATCCGGGTAGTCGGCCCGGGCCAGAGCTTCGAGTATCTCGGTGCTCGGCGTACCGGGATAGCCGGTGGCGAGATGCACGCCGGCGGAGTGTGCGCCCAGCGCGATGGCCTCGTTGCCCGATAATAAAGTCCGTTGAGACAATTCGGGACTCCTTTCCGAAATGAGGTCAGAATTTGTCCGCCGCCATTTTACCATCAAGTTCCGCTCTATGTCCCAACTGCTAGAGATTTTTTGTCTCTAGGAGTAAAATTACCTACTAGTGTGAGACGGGAAGGTGGTTTACCGTTATGAGGCCAGATCACGAAGGAGAGACGCCGAAATCGGCGGACGTCCTGGATAAGCTGGAAACCTATGTCAATCCGGGACGGGCGAGAATATACCGACTTTTGGGCATGGATAGCGTCGAATGGTTTGCCGAAGGCTCGCTGGTTCGCGACACCGTCGGTAAGGAGTTCATAGACTTCTGCGCGGGCTATGCCGTCACCAACGCGGGTCACCGACATCCCCGGATAGTGGGGGCCGTAAAGGACTGCCTGGACCGCATCGCTCTTTCGACGAATACGATGCTCAGTGCGGGCGAAGGAGAGGTGGCGGAACGGCTCGCCCAACTTATGCCCGGCGAAATGAAAATGAGTTTCTTCTCGGCCACCGGTGCCGAGGCCAACGAGTTCGCCATGAAGATGGCCCGGGTGGCCACCGGTCGCAAGGGATACGTCGCCACCTTCGGCGGCTACCACGGCATGACCATGGGTGCCCTTTCTCTGACGGGAAAGGGTAACTACCGCGATGCCTTTGCTCCGCTTCTGCAGGATGTAGAACACGTACCCTACGACGATCTGGAAGCCATGGAGCGCGCGGTAGACTCCGATACGGCTGCGGTCGTGGTGGAACCGGTTCAGGGCGAAGCGGGCGCGCGGGTTCCCGGTGACGACTACTTGTCGGGCCTTAGGGATATCTGCGATAGGACCGGGAGCCTTTTGGTATTCGATGAAGTACAGACCGGTATGGGCCGGACTGGTAGCAATTTCGCCTGCGAGCGATGGAATGTGGTGCCGGATATCATAACCCTGGCCAAGGGACTGGGTGGCGGCGTGTTGCCCGTTTCCGCCACGGTGGCGAAGCCGGAAATCTATAACGTATTCGACGAGAATCCCTACATACACGCCAGCACCACCGGCGGCAACCCTCTTTCGATGGCGGCGGCGGCCGCAGCTTTGGATGTGCTCGTCGAGGAAGATCTCGCAGGACAGGCGCGCGAGAAGGGTGAAATCGTCATGGATAGACTGGAGAAACTCCGGTCGGCCTATCCCGAGATTATCTCGGAGGTTCGCGGCTTGGGCCTTTTGACCGGGATAGCATTTCACAACCCCGCAGGTGGCCTGATGGTCCTTTCCGAACTGTTCGAAAGGGGCGTCCTCGTCATACCGAGCCTCATGGACTGGACGGTGATGCGTCTGGCACCGCCGCTCAACATCGACCGTAAGACCTTGGATCGCGGGCTCGACATACTGGCCGAGGTCATGGACAGCGTGGCCCCGAACATAGCCGAACTGGAGTGAGGGAGAACTAATATGCCTTATCTGGAGACGGAGATAACCGTTCAGGCTTCACCGCAAAGGTGTTTTGAGATCGCCCGGGATATGGAGAAGTTCCCCGAGTTCATGCCGAGTGTCGACGAGATCACCGTAATCGAAAAGGGGGAAAACTGGGCCAAGACCCGATGGGTTGCCCGACTTCAAGGACGCCCGGTGACCTGGATAGAGAGAGAGGAATTCGATCCCACGAATCTCGATATCGACTACCATCAGGTCGAAGGCGACCTGAAGACCTTTGAAGGTAGCTGGAAGTTCCGAGAGCACGAAGACGGATGTCACATATCGCTCGACGTGAACGCCAGTCTCGGAGTTCCCATGCTCGCTGCCGCCTTGGACCCCCTCATAAAGAAACTGCTCCGCGACAATTGTAACTCCATGCTGGAGGGGATCAAAGATCAGGCCGAAGCGGGCCGTTGAGGCGCAAGGGGGCGAACACGGGTAGGAATCGGGGCGATAAGTTCTCGTTCGGGCTAGGGGAGAGAGCAGTAGAGTATCGCGTATTGCTGGCGCTAGTCGTGGTTCAGGGATTCACGTGGTTCTTGGTCTTTCCCCTAATGCCGTTACACGCTTCGGCGCTGGGTGCCTCGGCGGCGATCGTCGGTTTCCTGATGGCTTTTCCCGCCGTATTTCAGGTACTGATCTGTTTGCCCGCCGGATTGCTCGTCCGTCGTCTCGGAGAACGTGGCGTGTTCCTGGTGTCGTTTACCCTCGGGGTCGCGGCCGCCGGGACATACTACATGGCTCAAAACGTCACCCACCTATTCTTGGGGCAGATGCTCTTCGGTGCGAGCCACGCCGTATTTTGGCCGGCACTGACGTCGTATCTGGGAGATCTCGGACGCGAATTGCCCGAGGGTGCCGGCTCCCTGATTTCCTTCGCCCTCGGCTTAAACGCCGTCAGCTATCTCGCGGGACCGCCCCTCGCGGGTTACCTGATGGACCATGCCGATCCGCGCTACGTATTCGTCATCTATCTCGTCGCCGGTGTCGTCGGTTTGGAACGATGTCGTCTCCTCGCGGCCGGAGGTGGTCGGCGAGTGCCGACCCCCGCGGGTACAGGGAGCGGGGGAGAGTTCCGTTCCCTGTTTGCAATCCCCACCTTCCGATTTGCGGTCCTGGGAACGTGGTGCTCTTTCGCCAGCTGGGGTGCCCTGGATGCTCTGTTCCCGTTGCACGTGAGCGCGCTGGGCTACGGGGCCTCCTCATTGGGTTTCATGCTGACGCTCCGCAGCCTCGTGATTGTGGGATGTCGTTTCTCCGCCGCCAGGTTTGGAGATCTGATCGGCTTTCGGAAAGTGGGACTTCTCGGGCTGGCCCTGTGCGGGTTCTCACTGGTGGCGATGTCGGTTACGGCCTCCCCTGTCGTGCTGGTGTTGGCGAGCTCCCTGGCGGGCGCTGCGCCGGGATTTTTGCCGGTGGCCAACATTACCCTGCTGGCGGCCGCGCTAAGCGATCACGATCGTCCTTTGGGCATGGCCGTCAACGAACTGTTCGTCGGGATGGGACGGTTGATGGGGTCTTCCGCTTCCGGCGTAGTCGGTGCCACCCTGGGGATGGCGCAGGGATTGGGAGGGGCTGGAGTAGTTCTCCTTTCGGTAACGGGGCTTTTGACCTATCTGTCCTCACCCGGCGTCGAGGGGAGTATGACGCGATCCGCGCGGGGTCGGCAGGGACCGTAGCGCGTGATCCGTTGAAGGTTGTAGGAGGGTTTTGAAGAAGTTGTGCCCAGGCCGGTGCCCGCGGTTAATCGATCGATTGAGAAGGGAATGGTGCAACGTGAAACAGTTCGTCAGATTTCGTACGAAAGACGAGGTCGCCTATGGGCAGGTTACTCCGGAAGGCGTGTACCGTATCGACGGAACTCCCTTCCAGAGCTACGAACCCAAAGAATTGGTCGGGGATGTCGGAGAACTCGACCTGCTACCCCCGGTGGAGCCGACCAAGATAATCTGCATAGGTTTGAACTATCGCGA
This sequence comes from Bacillota bacterium, assembly GCA_046483165.1. Classification (GTDB taxonomy): domain Bacteria; phylum Bacillota; class Sulfobacillia; order SLMV01; family SLMV01; genus CSSED11-154. Next base: position 15,120 of record JAWODQ010000039.1, read on the forward strand.
TCATGCCGAAGAGACTGGAGCCAAGATACCGGACGAGCCGGTAATGTTTCTGAAACCGCTCACGGCCCTCATCGGTCCCGAGGACGAAATCCGGCTTCCCCCGCAGTCCTCCAGGGTGGATTACGAAGGAGAACTTGCCATAGTCGTGGGTCGGGAGATATTCGGCCCCGATGAAGTCGATGCCCGTCGCGCCATCTTCGGCTACACCTGCGCCAACGACGTCACCGCGCGGGACATTCAGCGAAAAGATGGGCAATGGGTTCGGGGCAAAGGTTTTAACACCTTCTGTCCGGTCGGTCCCTATCTGAACGCCGACGTGGACCTGGGAGATCGACGGATCGAAACGCGTCTCAACGGGGAAGTAAGGCAAACCTCCGATTTCGGACAGATGCTCTTCGATGCCGAGTTTCTCGTGCATTTCGTCGCCCAGGTAATGACTCTCTATCCGGGTGACATCATTATGACCGGAACCCCGTCCGGAATCGGTCCCATGTCGCCGGGTGACGTGGTCGAAGTGGATATAGAGGGATTCGGGATCCTGCGAAACCGGGCCGTTTCCGCCGATTGACTGTGACCTCCGGGAGGGGGACGAGGTGAAATACTCCAGTCGTCTCGAAAGCTTGAGCCACTCTGCCACCATAACCATAAGCGATCGCGTGAAGCGGATGCGCGCCGAGGGGCGCGACGTCATCAGCATGGCCGCGGCGCGACCGAACTTCGATGCACCGCCGGCGGTCAAAGAAGCCACGGCCGCCGCAGTGCTCGGCGGTGAGTACTCCGAATACAGTGAATCGCGGGGATTGCTGGAACTTCGAGAAGCGGTATCGCAAAGGTTGAGTGCCGATTCCGGTGTCAGTTACGATCCCGAAACCGAGATCCTCATAACGGTCGGACAGCGGGAGGGTTTGTCCTTGGCCCTGGGCGCCCTCGTCGATCCCGGTGACGACGTCATCGTACCCGACCCCGGATGGGTGACGTATCGGTGCGCCGTCGCGATGGCGGGAGGTACGCCTCTACCCTTCGGCTTCGAGGCGGACCGAGGCTTCAGACCCAGGATAGAGGATATCGGAGCCACTTCGACGCGTTCTCGTGCGCTCATACTAAACACTCCCGCCAATCCCACGGGTACCGTTTTCACCCGGGACGAACTGGAAGAAATCCGAGACATCGCCGTAGCCGCGGATCTCACGGTGCTGACGGATGAGATCTACGCTCCGTTCGTCTATGACGGTTTGCACCACGTATCCCCGGCCGCCATCGGCGGCATGCGCGAGAGAACGCTGGTGACCGGCGCGGTTTCGAAGGCGTGGGCGATGACCGGGTGGAGAGTCGGATTCGCCGCCGGTCCGGCGCAGCTCATAGATCGGATGCTTATGCTGCATCAACATCTGGTCTCGTGCCCGTGCACCTTTGCCCAAAAGGGAGCCGTAGTAGCGCTTCGTGAGTGTTCGGGAGCGGTCGAGAACATGGTGCGTTCCTACGCGGCGAGACGGGACATACTGGCCCGGGGTTTGCGAGAGATCGGTGGCGTGGACTTTGCGGTGCCCGAAGGAGCCTGTTTCCTTTTTCCGCGATTCGAGGGCATTTCCCTCGACGGGGAAACCCTCGTCGCGGAGTTTTTGGAGCGAGGGGCCCTGGCGCTGACTCCCGGGGAGGCTTTCGGTTCCGCGGGTGCAGGTAGGGTGCGGATGTCCTTCGCCTCGACACCCGAAGAGATGCTTCGGGAAGTACTGGAGAGAATTGGGCGAGTTTTGAGGCAAATCAGAGAGTGATGGCATCGTTTTCGGTTCGCATCCGAAGGCGACCGCGGAGGTGAGGGTATCCTGGAATCTCTGCCGGTGACCCTGGTGTTGCTGTCCGGTTTGGGCTATCTGGGGTACCGAATATTCAACCATTTCGATCTGCCGGCGGCCGGCCTGGTGGGAGCCATGTTTGCCACGGCCGCCGCCTCGGTCGTGGGTTTTTCCTGGGCCCCGGTGCCGGGATGGATCAACATACTGCTGCAGGCCGTGGTGGGAGTCATGATCGGCTCCAAAATTGGCCGCGAGAGCCTGTCGCTTTTGCGCACCCTCGTGTTTCCCTCGCTCATGGTTGCCGCTTGGATGGTGGGTACGGGCGTAGTGGTGGGATGGATACTGTCTCTTTTGACCACCCTCGATTTCGCGACCAGCATTTTTAGCGCCGCACCCGGTGGCATAGCCGAGATGAGCGTTATCGCTTTAGATTACGGTGCCGATGTATCTGCCGTGGCCCTCCTTCAGTTCATCCGTATCATGGGTACATACGCCCTGGTGCCGGCAGTCTCGCAGCGCTTCGGCAGACGTCTGGATCCCGGCCCCGCCGAGACGGCCGGCGTGACGCAAAGTAGTACCCGGGAATCCCCCGGGACGGCACATCCCCTATACGTTACCCTGGGAGTGGGCCTCCTGGGAGGATTCTCCGCCTGGTGGGTGGGAATACCGGCCGGGGGCATCGTCGGTTCCATGCTGTCGGTAGGGAGCCTGCAGATAGCTGGAATTCGCCTCCGCGGCCTGCCGCGCTCCGGTATTGTCGCCGCGCAGATAGGTTTGGGCGGCATACTCGGGCTAAACTTCGATCCCGAGATGCTCTCGCGGTTCGGAACCATGATAGCGCCGGTGTTGCTTTTGACCGCACTGCTGCTCGGAGCCGGTTTGGCACTGGGATTCGTCCTACACTACGTTTTCGGTTGGGATTTGACCACGGCCCTGTTGTCCTCGGCCGCGGCGGGATTGACGCAAATGGGCGCCATCGCCCTCGAGATGGAGGCGGATGCGGTCAGGGTCAGTCTGCTGCATTTGGTTCGTATTGTAGCCATAATATTGTTCTTGCCGCCCATCATAGCGTACATGGTGGGCTGATAGGGGAAAGACCCGGGCGAGCCCGACAATGCCGGGCCCCCGGGTCCCGAAGTGCTCCCCTCAAGTGAAGCGTTCTCAGGTGGAAAGTTTCTCGATGATGGCCCGGGCGAAGGCCGGCAGATCGGGTGGAGTTCGGCTGGTGATCAGGTTTCCGTCTACTACCACCTCTTCGTCCACGTACGTGGCTCCGGCATTAATCAAATCATCTTTGATATTGGCCACGCACGTGGCCCGTTTACCGTCGACGACGCCGGCCGAGATCAAGACCCACGCCGCGTGACAAATCGCCGCCACTACCTTGCCCTCTTTTGCCATGGAAGCGACCAAAGAGGTCATGGAATCGACCGTTCTCATCTTGTCCGGGGCGAAGCCACCGGGAACCACCACCGCGTCGAAATCGGCGCTGCTTACTTCCGATGCCGCGCGATCGACCGGGGCCGGATAGCCATTTTTGCTGTGGAAGACGTCCTTTTTGCCGGATCCGACCAAAGTGACCTGTGCGCCCGCTTCCACCAGGCGGTAGTAGGGATACCACAATTCCATCTCTTGATAGTTGTCCTCTGCCAAAACTGCGACTCTCTTACCGGTGAGGGTCATCGTTTCGCCTCCTTAGATGCGGTCTTCTGGAGAATCTCCTTCGTCCTTGCCGATGCCGAAACCTCCCGTGCCGAGTGTGGGGGAGAAGGTTCCGGTGGGGATATGAAGAAGATCTCTTCTGCGTTAGATTTTACCCGAAGGTGCCCGAATCAAATCGGGGCGTACGGCGAAATGGCGATGGGACCATCCGTGAACTGATGGGCGCGAGAACGAACGGGAGGCACGACATGCTTCTTTCGCAGGATTTCCAGGGCTACACCTACGGTGGCGAGCTTCTGCAAGGGTGGGAGAGACTCATCGAGATCCAACAACAATTCGATACCGACGCAATACGAGATCTCGAGAGCGCGGTGGACGATTCTATGGCCCGCTTGAACACGCGGAACCTGCCGGAGGGCTCGCGTGTCATCGTCACGGCCGGCAGTCGCGGCATAGCGCACATACCCCGGGTACTTGGGCGCGTCTGCCTGCGCCTTCGCGAGGCCGGCATGGAACCCATGGTTTTGGGTGCGATGGGCTCGCACGGCGGCGGAACCCGAGAGGGCCAGATGGAGGTGCTACGATCCCTCGGAATTGATTCGGTTTCGGTCGGGGCGCCCGTGGAGACCTCTTCGGAGACCGTCGCCGTCGGGCGTACCCGGCGAGGGTTGACCGTCTACTGTGATCCGATGGCTTTGCGGGCGGACGGAGTCATCGCGGTCAACCGAATCAAATCCCACACCACCGCACGGGGTCCCATCGAAAGCGGACTCGTCAAGAAACTGGTGGTGGGTTTGGGGCATCGGGCCGGAGCTGAATCCTTCCACCAGTGTGGGCCGGCGGCGATGTCGGAGGAGCTTGAAGAGATGGCCGGGATATTGTTGAGTCATCTTCCCTTTTTGGGCGGCCTCGCCCTGGTGGAGAACGCGCACAAGGAGTTGCATACGGTGGAATGGGTACCCCCCGCCGAACTATTCGAACGGGAGCGGGCGCTGCTCTGTCTGTCCAAGGACTTGACTCCGGCCCTACCCTTTGATGCGGCCGACGTCCTGGTGGTCAAGCTCATGGGCAAGGACTATTCCGGGACCGGCGTGGATACCGGAGTCATAGGGAGATACCGTGTTCAGGGAGAGCCCGACGCTTCCTCTCCGCTCATATCGCGCATCTGCGTTCTCGATTTGTCCGATGCCTCTCACGGGAACGCGACGGGTATAGGTCTGGTCGATTTGGTCACGCGGCGTCTGGCGGGAAAGGTGGACCCCGAAGCCACCTACACCAATGTCCTGACCAGTACGCTGACCATGCGAGCGATGTTGCCCATGGTGATGCGAACCGACGAAGACGCCGTCGGGGCAACCATCGCATCTGCCGCCGTGCCGCCGTCGAGACCCCTGCGTTTGGCCGTGATAGACAATACCCTCGAGTTGGAACGCCTGTGGGTTTCGCCGGGGCTTTTGGATCAGGTTGAACGCAGATCGTACGTGAAAATGGCGGGCCGGGAGATTGCAGCGGAGTTCGACGAAGACGGAGACCTGATCACACCGTAAACTCCCCCGATCCGGCGCCGCATTTTCTCGAGGTGTAAAGTGTCGCGATTTAGAGGTCCAGTTCAATTCCCACCGGGCAGTGATCTGAGCCGTGTACTTCCGGGAGTATGAAGGCGTCCGCGAGTTTCTCGCTCAGACCTTCGGTTACGAAGACGTAGTCGATTCTCCAGCCGACGTTTCGCTCCCGGGCGCGGGTGCGCAGATCCCACCAGCTGTAGTGTCCCCCGGAGGACCGGAATTGGCGGAAGCTGTCGTAGAAACCAGCGTCGAGGAAGCGATCCAGCCATTCCCTTTCCTCGGGTAAGAACCCGGAGGTCTTTGAGTTCTCCGTGGGTCGAGCCAGATCGATCTCGCGGTGTGCCGTGTTGACATCGCCGCAGACGATCAATTCCTCGCCCGCCGCCAGTTGGCCACGCATTCGATCCAAAAACCTCTCGTAGAATTCCATTTTGTATGCGAGTCGCTCCGGAGATGCTTTACCGTTGGGGAAATAGACGTTATATAGGGTGAATTCGGGATAACGAGCCACCAGGAGGCGGCCTTCGGCGTCCAGGTATTCATCTCCGACCGAATCCGAGACTTCCATAGGTTCGGGTTTGCTGTACACGGCGACACCGCTGTAGCCCTTTTTCTCCGCGGCGGAGAAGTGGGCCGAGTATCCCTCCACGTCGAGCGCTTTCTCGGGAAGTTGCTCTCTACTCGCCTTCGTCTCCTGTAGACAGGCTATATCGGGATTATCGTCGGCGAGCCAGTCCAAAAAACCCTTCTTCAGGGAGGCCCTAAATCCGTTGACGTTCCAGGAAATCAGGCGCATAAGTCATCTCCTTACATCCGGTGATACCCGGCCTTCGCATTCGACATTTCTTGATTCAATATACCTCGGCGCCGAAATCTGTGGCCAGCCTCGGCTACCCGTTCAACGTCCATCCTCGGGGTCTATCTCGACTTGGATGGTCGCGTGCGGACGATATCCTTCCAGCTCTCCCGCTACGCCCATGACGGCGTTCGCCACGAGGGATTGAACGAAAGGTACCATGGGGATTTGGTTCCCTGCTACCTTCAGCCGTACCCGGGGTCGGTTGATCACGGGACAGTCGTCCGGGGTGGCCGCACCGCGCAGTATCATGGCGGTCATCTGTGCGCACGAGTAACCACAGGCGCCACAGCATTCGGGATCGACGCCCGGGAGGAGAGGGAAGGTCCTCTTTTCGATTAAGTCCACCAGCTCTTCCACGTTTCGCGTCGCGTCGATCGCGGGAAGTCCGCGAAACTCTCCGAGTCCGGCGGAAACCTTACCGGATATAGCGAAGACGTTCTCCGAGAAGCGGTCCTCGAGATCGTCTACTCTTTCGGCGGTGAGTATCCGCGGTATCGTGGGATCCTCCACTCCCTCGCAGACCACGAAGTCGTGGTCGAAATGGCTCAATACCTCTCTGATGTCGAGGCGCCGTTTGTACAGTACGTCGGTTTCCGTCAAGCCGAGGGCACAAACCTGCTGCGCTCCCGCCCGGTAATGGCGATCGGTATTGGTGCCCGGGGTGTCGATGGTGAAATCTTCGTAGTGGATTTCCTTCACCGATCCGACGGAGTAACGGCGGTGTCCAAGCTCCGCGATGATCATTTCTATGGTCGTAGTCTTGCCGGATCCCGTGGGACCGGTGACAGCGAAGACTCTCACGTTGTTCCCCTCCTTTTCAGGTCGCAAGTATTCCGAAATACCAGTACGTCGTGGACACTGTGGCTGCGATGGCGGATGTAATGAGGACGTAATCTCGTGTCGACATTACCAGGGTACGGTGCGAGGTGCGCGTCGGATAGGCGCGGAAACCGCGCATTTCCACGGATATGGACATGCGACGCGCGCGGGACAGCACGCCGGCGATCAGGGGGGTGAGCAGGTAACTATATGTACGGAGCTTCTCTCCGATCGTCATCTTCTCCAGGCGAACACCGCGAAGCTGCAACGCGGTCAGGGTGTCGTTCGCCTCTTCGGTCAAAAGGGGCAGAAACCTGATGGCTACCGCCACCATGAAAGTGAGCTCGTAGGGAATTCGCCATTGGTAGAGGCCCTGGATTATGTCCCGGGGGTTGGAGGTGGTCATTATCGTCGCCGAGACGATGATAATCAACATGCGAAGGACGATCGATATTCCGCGCTCCAATCCCACGGTGGAGAGGAGAGGTATCCCGCCCACCTGCCACAAGACCTCCCCACCCGGCGTGAAAACGCTCTGGATCACACCCATGGCCACAAAAACCAGTACCAGTCGGCGCATTCGGGTCAGGGCTCTGACTATTTGAGCTCCGAAGAGGAAACTGCAGGCGAAGCAGACGACGGCCAGGGGGAACAGTACTATCGAGTGATCTATCGCGACCGCCAGGGTGGATACGCAAAGCACCAGGACCAGTTTGGAGCGGGGATCGAAGAATTCACCGGCCGTCCGAAGCATCTGTCACTTCACCTCCATCGACTACCAGGAGGCGATCGGCAGTTTCGGCGACGAAATCCCGGTCGTGGGAGATTACCATCATGCCGACACCCCTATCGAGCATCTGCACTAGAAGTGACAAGAGTTCCCCCTTGCGGCGCGGGTCGAGGGCCGTCGTCGGTTCGTCAAGGATGAGATAGGAAGGTTCATTTATCATGATGGCCGCCAGAGCGAGCCGCTGCTTTTCTCCCCGGCTCAAATCGAACGGGAATGCCTCCCGCAGGTGCGAAAGCTGAAATCGTCGCAGTGTTTGTGCGACGTCTCTTCGGATCTGTTCCGGGGGGATACCGCGGAGTCTGGGCACGAAAGAGAGTTCTTCTTCCACCGAGGTCGTGAACAGCTGTCGATCCGGTTCCTGAAAGAGGTAGCCGAGGTGTTCCCCTATCTGTCCCAGGGAGAGCCGGCGGGTATCTTCACCGAGAATCCTGACGCTTCCGGAGGTCGGTTTCAGGATTCCCGCCAGCAGTTTTCCCAGGGTGGTCTTACCGCCGCCGTTGGGCCCGACGATGGCCGTCAGATGACCCGAGAGTAGGGATAGGTCCACGGAATTTAGCACCGGCGCTCCCCCGGGATAACGGTAGCCGGCTCCCACCGCTTCGATTAGCGGTCGCGGTCTTGAGATCGGCAATCGCCGTACCCCCAATCTCCGTCGAAGGGGCGAAGTCGTCCATCGTCCAAGATGGCCATGCGGTCCGCCACGGTGAGATTCTCCGGATTATGCTCGACCATTAGGATGGCCTTACCCGCCTCGCGAAGCCGGAGTATCAATGCCCTCATCATGGTGCGCCCGCGCTCGTCCAGCTGCGACATGCACTCGTCCAGGATCAGAACCCGCGGCCCAAGGCTCAATACCGACGCGGTGGCGATGAGTTGTTTTTCACCGCCGGAGAGGCGATGGGGATTGCGGTGACGGAAGTCCTCCATGCCGACGGCACGCAGGGCGGCGTGGACTCGATGCCCGATTTCTTCGGGAGGTATACACAGGTTCTCGGGACCGAAGGCCACCTCGTCTTCGACGACCGGGAAAAACAAACCTCCCTCGGGATCCTGGAACACGACCCCCAACTTTTCCGCGATTTCGGGTGGCCTCATTTCAGTTGTACGTACGCCATCTATTCGAACCTCACCCTCCAATTCTCCCTCGACAATCAGGGGGATTATCCCACAAAGACAGTAGCACAGGGTGGTCTTTCCCGAGCCGCTGAGTCCGAGGATGGCCATCACCTCGCCGGATCGAAGCGAGAGATTGACATCGCGAAATAGCGGAGCCCCCGTGGAGGGGAAGGAAAAACTCAGGTTCCGCGCCACGAGGACGGCATTCATCTCAAATCCAGCTCCATTAGGTGTTTTGTCCAGCGTTGGCCGAATTCGTCCCCGCGAATTACCAGCTGGTAGGGTCCGGAACCACCCTCCTCGCGGGGTGCCATCGGTTCTCCGTCGACACTGTGGACTACGTAGACGTTATCCGGCTGCATCACTTCTTCCAACTCCAGCGCGACGGTATATCCGTCCACGGCTCGACTGATAACCTGTGTTGCCCCTTCGAGATCGATTTCGAGATTCTCGAATAGTTTGCGCAACTCGACGCCGACGTAGTCGTGCTCCCGGGCCGGCGCGTCGCTCGATTTGAGCGTCGCGGTAAACTCTTCTTGCTCCTGGTCCATGAGGGTGTCCAAATCGATCTCTTCCGTGCGCTCACCATTTCGGGCAATGTAGATTACCGCCTCCCTCTGGCTCGCCCGGCGATCGTCGGCGTCGTCCGCGTAGACGAAGGCCAACACGGCCACTATGGCGGCGAGTATGAGTACGGAAATCATGATCGTCTTGTTCATTGATCGTCCCTTCAATCTCGCTCGGATCCATTCTCGTTACCTGGCTGTTCGCGGTGGCAATCCAATCCATTTACTCACATCCCCGGCACCCGGCAGGGGAAGCCTAACGGTGGAATCGTCCGGCAAATCTCTCGGCGACCCCGTGGGCCATCCAACCTCCGAGTCCCCCGGAGAGGGCCGCGGTACTGATACTCAACAAGAGTGGTACGAGGGGCAGGCGGAAGAAGGTAAGATTGACCAGGAACGCACCGGTAATGTTGGCAGCGATGCCTGCCCCGAAGTGGCGTAGCGGCAAACCGAGGCCTTTGGGCACCGCCAGGAGTACCAGGTCTACGGCGATGCCCGGGGGCACGTAGGTTATCACGCTCGCCAGCCCGTGGGTCCCATAAATCCCGAGGGACATGACCACTATGGCCTGCACCAGGGCCACGGCGGTCCCGGCACCGGGTTTTCGCACCAGTGCGGCCCCGAGGACGATCCACATCATGTAAAAGCCTCCGGCCAAAACCCCGCCGGGTATGAAAAGGGGGCCCGTTATCATATGCGCCAACGGTACCACTATGGGTTTCGTCGCTATGCCCAAACAGGCCATCAGGGATATGACGATGAGATCGAATATGGAAAAGTGTCCCAGGGGCCTGCGCCGGGCGCTTCGTTTCATGATAGGTAATCCCTCCCGGGGCGAAGATCATCGAGGGTGGGGGGGGAGTGGAATCGGTTTTCGGGCGATGGGATCGTCGCAGCCTGAGACATCGGCCGCGGTCGAAGCGGTGGTCGATCTACCTCCGCTTGCACTCCTCGAGGAGGACTCGGAGTCTCGGTCGCCAACAAAGAAACTAGTTCGCCGAAAGCCCGTTTACGGGCGACTACGCGGGCGGACGACGACCGAGTGTCGTATAGGGGGTTCATCAGGGACCGATTCTCCTTTCCGAGCGCGGGAGGCCCCCGAGTTTCCCGCGAGGACCCTGCCGGTCAGCTATCCCTAGCCGCGAACGACCTTAGGAACGTTGACTCGGAGAAATCGTGTTACAGCCTGCTACCGCGAATTGATTCCAAAGAAAAGGTTAGCAGATTAGTTCGATGGCTTCAATTCGGGATCCGGTAAGGTTCCGACAGAGATCGGCCGCGGCGGATGTTTCTTCGCCGGTGGGGGAGAGGGAAGGCGGGAGCTTGTCGCCCTTGCCCGATACCCCGCATTGTGGTGGAATAAACCTGGCTCGCCGGGAATTCGGCGGGCTCCACGAAAGGAAGGTGAGGTTGGGACGCAACGGCCCCGGCAGGGGTGGTTGGTCCGACGAACATGGCGAATGAAAAAACCTTTGTTATGATAAAACCGGACGGTGTCGAACGAGGCCTGGTGGGTGAAATACTCACTCGAATGGAAAAGAGGGGTTTGACTCTTCGCGCACTTCGGTTCATGCAGGTGTCTCGAGCTCTGGCCGAAGAGCATTACGGGGTGCACGCCGATAAACCCTTCTACCCCGGGCTCATAGAGTACATCACCTCCGGTCCCGTGGTCGCCTCCATCTGGGAGGGGCCCAACGCCATCGAGGCCGTACGTTCGACCATGGGTGCGACCGACCCATCGGAAGCCGCACCCGGAACCATTCGGGGGGATTTGGGCCTCCACATCGATCAGAACCTGGTGCACGGCTCCGACGGGCCGGAAACCGCCGTCAAGGAGATTTCTCTCTTCTTCCCCGATGAGATGAAATGAGCGAATAGGTCAAAGATGATGGACGATAGATCCGTCATAGGGAGGCAGGCAGATGCCCGACGAGAGAACCTTTGAGGATCTGGTAGAAGAGATAGATTACCTCTTGAGGCGAACCAGCCGCATAGTGAGATATCGGGGACGCAGCATTCTTTCGAGCTTCGACATAACCCCTCCGCAGTTTACCGCCTTGGTGACCGTCATTCACCACGACAACCTGACCATGGGCGCTTTGTGCCGTCATCTCTATCTCGCCTCGAGCACGGTTACCGACCTGATCAACAGGATGGAAAAGGCCGACCTGGTCGAGCGCGTGAGGGACGAAAAGGATGGGCGCGTGATAAGGCTCAGGGCGAAGCCCAAAGGGCACGAACTTCTGAGCAAGGTCATGGCGGCCAGAATCCGATACCTGTCCCAGGTTCTCGGAGATTTGTCCCACGAAGAGAGGCAGACGATCCGAGATTCGCTCGCCGGAATGTACGATATGATGGTTTCGCGAGAAGCGGAGTGCGATTCCGAAAATGAGGATGCGGGTGACAAAAATGAGCCCGAAAAGTGAAACCCTTTCGGTGGGAATAATCGGGGGTTCCGGCGTTTACGATATGCCGGGTCTACGGTTGGGCGAGCCCTTTTCCCATACCACCTCCTACGGCGAAGCCCAGCTTCGAAAAGGTGAACTTACTTCTTCCGCCACCTGCTTAGAGATTGCATTCCTGGCCCGCCACGGACGGGACCACAGTGTGCCACCTCACCGGGTGAACTATCGGGCAAACGTCGCCGCCCTGAAAGAATTCGGAGTCCAGATGGTCGTGGCCACCGGTGCCGTCGGCTCGCTGCGCGAGGACCTCCCGCCGGGCAGGTTGGTATTGCTCGACCAATTCCTCGATTTTACCCGTAGTCGCGTTTCCACGTTTTTCGACGAGGTGGGCGAAGTTAGGCATACCGACATGACCGAGCCCTACGACGAAGGAGTGCGCGCGCATCTTCTCCGGGCGGCCGATAAGGCCGAGGTACACCTTCGACCCCGGGGGACTTACGTTTGCACCGAAGGTCCCCGCTTCGAAACGGCGGCCGAGGTGGCCATGTACGGCCAATTGGGCGGCGACGTCGTCGGTATGACGAACGTGCCCGAAGTGGTATTGGCGCGAGAGCTGGATCTGGCATACGCGGCGGTGGCGCTGGTAACCAACCTCGGTGCCGGGATATCCGATTCTCCGCTCACACACGACGAAGTTCTTCAGGCGATGGAAGAGAATTCGAAGCAGCTGGGCTCACTGCTGGCCGCCTTCTTCGAGGAAGTGGCGTCGGACAACTTGAAAGGGGAGACGGGTTAATGTCCCTTGACGTGGGCAGGAAGAAAATCGAATGGGCCGCGGATCACATGCCGGTGTTGCGGATGCTGCGCGAGCAATACCACGATTCCCAGCCCTTTTCGGGTCTCAGGGTGGGAATCTGCCTTCACCTCGAGGCCAAGACCGCCTATCTGGCCAGGTTGCTCCGGGAATTGGGAGCGGAGGTAGCCATCGCCGGCTCAAACCCGCTTTCGACCCAGGATGACGTCGCCGAAGCCCTGGCGACTCAGGGCGTGACCGTGCACAGCCATCACGGCTGTACCAGGGAAGAATACGACGCCTACGTGGAGGCAGTCGCGGCGACAAGACCCAATCTAATCATCGACGACGGCGGGGATTTGGTCGGTCTATTGCACGATGAGCGTGAAGATTTGGCCGATGAAGTGATCGGAGGAGCGGAGGAGACCACGACCGGACTCATGCGATTGAGGGCGTTGAGCGCCGAGGGTCGCCTCGCCTTCCCGGTCATGGCCGTCAACGACGCTTTGAGCAAATACCTCTTCGATAACCGATACGGTACCGGTCAATCCGTGTGGGACGGTATAGTGCGCGCGACCAATCTCGTCGTCGCGGGCCGGCGCGTGGTGGTGGCCGGATACGGTTGGTGCGGTAAGGGTGTCGCTTTGCGGGCTCGCGGCATGGGAGCCCGGGTGACGGTGACCGAAGTCGATCCGATCGCGGCCAACGAGGCGCTGATGGATGGCTGTGACGTGATGACGATGGATGAAGCCGCCCCCGAAGGCGACATATTCGTGACCGTAACCGGTTGCCGCGACGTCATAACGGCTCGTCACTTCGAACAGATGAAGGATGGAGCGATCCTCGCCAACGCGGGACATTTCGACGTGGAGGTCTCCGTGGCGGATCTTTCTGACCTCTGTGGTGAATATGAAGAGGTGCGCTCCGGAATACGTCGCTACACTCGACCGGACGGTGCCCGCCTCTATCTATTGGGTGAGGGACGATTGGTGAATCTGGCCTGTGCCGATGGCCACCCCGCGGAGATCATGGATATGAGTTTCGCCTTGCAGCTGCTCGCTTTAAAATATCTCGCGGACAATCCGGGATTGCCCCCGGCCGTCTACCCGGTGGGAGCCGACATAGATAGCCGGGTCGCGGCCCTTCGTCTCGATGCTCTTGGGGTGTCGTTGGACGAGCTGACCGAGGAGCAAACCCGGTATCTCAACAGCTGGAGAGTATGAACGTCATCCCGGAGAGGGAGATGAATATTGAGCCAAACCGAAGTGCAGCTGGTAACCGATAGCGCGTCCGATCTGCCCGAGGATGTCCTGAAAGAGTACGGGATAACCTGTGTACCGCTCACCGTGACCGTCGGAGATGAAACGTTTCCCGACGGCGCCGTGAGCCCCGAAGAATTCATCGAGATCATGAAGACCTCACCGGAGCTTCCCAGGACCTCCCAACCGTCGCCGGGGGCTTTTTTGGAGGTCTTCGAACGGCTGGCACCGCGGGGCCCGATCCTTTGTATGACCATATCCGAAAAGCTCAGCGGTACCATCGGGGCGGCGAAGATTGCGCGCGATATGCTGCCGGATGCCGACATCCATCTTTTCGATACCCTGGCGGCGACCGCCGGCGAGGGAGCGGAGGTGCTCCGGGCGGCCCAGCTGCTTCGGGAAGGAATGGCGCTTCCCGACGTCCTCGAATATCTCGAGAAGTACCGCGATTCCGTCAAGGTGTATCAGGGCTTCCTCGATCTCAGTAACCTGGTGAAAGGCGGGCGACTTTCCCGCCTGGGTGGAACCCTGGCCGGCATCCTGAATATCCGGGTGGTCTGCCACAATGTAGAAGGTGCCATCGAGGTGCTCGAGAAGGTTAGGGGTACGGAGAGGCTCTTCCAAAGGTTGCTCGAGCTGGTAATGGAGCAAAGCCGCGCCGTCGACATAAAGGATAGGGTCGTGATGATTACCCACGTGGGCAACGTCGAAAGGGCGGAATGGTTGGCCGAGAAAGTCCGCGAGCTCGGTCCGCGGGAGGTCTTAGTTGCACCCGCCGGCGCCGTTATCGCCACCTACGCGGGTCCCGGTACGGTACTTATCTCCGTTTGAGAGGTGTTTTCGGTGTCCGATGTAGTATTTTCCCGGGGGATCGCGATAGTAGCCGATGACCCGGGCCGAGTCGCCGCCAAGAGCTGCGATGTGTACGTGCGGGACGATCGAATCGTCGCCGTGGGGGATGAAGGCCGGATCCCGGCCGATTTCGCGCCGGACGTGCGGGATGTCTCCGGGTGTTTCGTAATGCCCGGCCTGGTTAACGCCCACGGCCACGCCGGGATGAGTCTCCTGCGAGGATACGCGGACGATCTTCCCCTGATGGAGTGGCTCGAAGAACGGATATGGCCGATGGAAGAGGAGATGACCGGCGCCGACATCGCCGCGGGCACGGCTCTGGCCGTCGCCGAGATGTTGCTCGGCGGTACGACCTGCTTTGCCGACATGTACTTTTGTATGGATGGGGTTGCCGCGGTGTGTCGCGATCTCGGGATCAGAGCCGTACTTTCCCGCGGGTTGATAGGTTTAGGCGAAGGTGCGCAAAGAGGTTTGGAGGAATCCCGCCGCCTTGTCGAGCAGTGGCACGGCGCGGCCGGAGGAAGAATCACCGTCAGCCTGGGTCCCCATGCCCCGTACACCTGCCCCCCCGATTACCTCGAATCGATCGTGCAGATGGCGCAAAAACTGGGGGTGGGCATTCACACTCACCTGGCCGAAACCGAGGGGGAAATCCGGGGGATAATGGATCGATATGGTAAAGGCCCCGTCGACTATTACGACCAAGTGGGCCTGTTGGACATATCGCCGATAACCCTGGCCCACGGCGTACACCTAGACGATGACGATATGCGGAGGCTGGCCACACGGGGCGCCGCCGTCGTGCCCTGTCCGAGGAGCAATTTGCGTCTGGCCAGCGGTATAGCGCGCATAGAGGACATGTTGCGTGCCGGATTGACGGTGGGGCTCGGTACCGATGGTGCCGCCAGCGCAGGTACGTTGAACATGTGGGAGGAGATGCGATTTGCCTCCTATCTGCAGAAAGGTTCCCGTCTCGACTCGCGAGCGATGCCGGCATCCCGTACCCTCTATTTGGCGACGCACGGTGGGGCTTGTGCCCTCGGGTTGGAAGATGTCGGGAAACTTTCCCCCGGATTTCGGGCCGACATCCTGGTGGTACGCCCCGATTCGCCGCACATGACACCGCTTCACGACCCCCTATCTTCGCTGCTTTGCGCGGCCGGGCCGGGCGACGTCGATGCGGTGATGGTGGACGGTGTGGACGTCGTGGCAGATGGCCGTCTGGTATCCGAAGCGATCGATGAAATCCTAAAGGAGTCTCAGGTATCCGCTGACGCCATGGTCGAGAGGGTGGAGGACAAATGAGCAGTTCTTCTGGCTACCGGAGATCATCGCACAGACCCCGTCTGAAGGACGAGGAAGGTCGGGTAATGTCGGACGGTTGCGTCATCTGCGGTCGCGACAATCCCCACGGCCTGCAGATGAGCTTTCGGGCAACCGCAGAGGGCGCGCTTTCCACGGTGACCATTCCCGGGCGTTTCCAGGGGTTCGATGGGGTAGCCCACGGCGGGACCGTGGCGGCAATACTCGATGATGCGATGTGGTGGGCCGTTTTCCATACCCGCGGCGCGACGACCATGACGGCCGAGATGAAAGTTCGTTATCATAACCCGGTACCCACCGAGAGTCCCCTGGTGGTGGAGGCTTCGCTGGTCAGCCACCGGGGTCGTCTTCATCGTGTCAGGGCCGTTATCGCCTTCGAGGATGCCGAGGACGATGGCGTCCTGGCGGAGGCCGAAGGCACATACCTGTCTCCCGCGCACACCCGAGAAGATAAGGATTAGTTGCAGGGATCAAGCTACCGCTGGAGGTGCCCGAAGTGCAAAACGTATACGATCTCGCCCACGAGTTGGCCCGGGCAATCAGGGAATCCGAGGAGAATAGGCGCTATCTGGATGCCAGGGAGCGAGTTATGGGTGACGAAAAGGCGACGGAAATGATCAACGACTTCCGCCGGAGACAGATGGAATACCACGCGCGGCAGCTGGCCGGCGAGGAACTCAGCGAGGATGATAGGGAATCCCTGAGAAAACTGCGGGAAGTCCTGGAATTACGGCCCGAGGTCAGGGAGTTTCTCGATGCGGAGGTACGGCTCGTACAAATGATAACCGACATTCAGGGTATATTGGCGGATGCCGTCGAAATGGATCTCGAGGAAGATACTCCCGACGACCGGTGAGGGCTCGTCGGGAGTAAGGTGATTTTCTGCTTCAGTAACCCCTTTCGTAATCGACCTGCCACTTCAACGGCTTCCCCTCCCGGTAGAGCTCCAGGTTGGCGAGGAAGCGTTCCATGCCCGCCTCGGCGGCCCGGCTCTGCCGTCCCGCCACGTGGGGGGTGAGTAGCACCCCGGGTATATCCCAAAGCGGAGATTCTTCCGGTAGGGGTTCCGTCTCGAAAACGTCGAGACCGGCCCCCGACAGGTGTCCGGTGCGCAGGGCGGCAACGAGCGCTCCCTCGTCGACTATCTCGCCGCGGGCGATGTTTATGAGGAAAGCTCCCTCGGGCAAGTACGCCAGCTCATCGGTACCGATCATCCCTTGCGTTTCCTCGGTTAGGGGACAGGCTACTACCAGGTAGTCGGATACGCGCAGGACTTGCTGCAGGTCTTTTTGCGGATAGGTTTCGTCCACGTCTTCCACTGGCGTCCCGGACCGATTGGTGCCCACCACCCGCATGCGGCAGGCCTTCGCCCTTCTGGCAACTCCCCGCCCGATTTCGCCGAGACCGACGATGCCCATCGTGAGCTTTGCCACCTCGCGCACGTCGCCGCTTCGCTCCCATTTTCTCGCCCGGCGCAGATCCTCGAAATGGATGAGATCTCGGCTGTGGGCCAAAACGAAGGCCATGACGTGATCTCCGATGGTATCCCGGTGCAGTCCGCGACCATTCGTCAAGAGGATGCCCATCTCGCCGAGGATATCGGTGGGCATGCCGTCGACACCGGCGGAATTTACGTGCATCCAGCGAAGTTCATGTCCGTTCTTTAGTGCGTCGCGCGAGGCTCGCCCCAGCAAAACGTCGGCGTCGGAAATCAGTCGCGGGAGTTCTTCCTTTTCGGCCGTTACGAACTCCGCCCACGGGGCCCGCTCTCTCATGATGTCGACCATATCTATCTGTCTCGGGTCCGTTACGATGACCTTGATGCTCAAGGCGTTCACCCTTCCCTATTTGGCGAATTCGAAGAAAGCAAATGCCGAAACACGGTCGCCGATGTAACCATACCCGAAATGGCCGCCTTCACGCGTAGATTCTCGTCCGCCGCGTGGCTCGCGCGGTCTCGGTCGGCGTAGGGAACCCAAAGTGAAGGAATCCCCAAAACTCGCGTAAAGAGGAAGTCGGGTGCGGCCCCGGTCATGAGCGGGTATACGTCCGGCGCCGCGCCGGAAATCGCCTGGAGTATTCGTACCATTCGTCCGACTACGGGAGCCTCGGGATCGGTGCGCGACGGTGGCATCGAGGCCAGAACGTGAAATTCTGCGTCGGGTTCCCACTTCTTCAAATACGAGTCGATCAGTCCGAGAATCCTGACGGGATCCTGGTCGGGTACCAGGCGGAAATCCAGTCGCGCCCTGGCCTCCCCGGGCACGATGCTTCGTCCCTCGCATTCGGTGTCACCCGCGGAAAGCATCGATACGTTACACGAGGGACGAAACAGCAGCCGCCGGTAAGCATCGGGTCGGGATAGTCCCTCGGCCGCTACCTCGGGTCCGTGGCGCAAATTCTCCACGAGATGTAGATCCCCGGGGCGGGGCTCGCGCACATCTCTGTGGAAACCGGGCACCAGACATTCTCCCGTGTCTCCCACCAGGGCAGTCAGGAGGCGCGCCATCTCGAGAGCCGGATTCATCAGTTCACCGGAGAAGTCACCGGCGTGGACTTCTCGCCGGGTGCCCGCGATGCGAAGCTCGAGGCTCAAAAGTCCCCGGACCCCGAGATAGAGGTTGGGGCGATCGCCGCGTCGGGGGCCATCCGCCGTATAGGATGCGTTTGCGGCGAGGAGGTTCTGGTGCCCCGCGACGAACTCCGCCAGGCCCCGACTGCCGGATTCACCTCCACCTTCGAAGAGGAATACGAGGTTCGAAGATGGCTCATCGGTCGCGGACCGCAGTATCTTGAGAGCCATGAGATGGCACAATATGCCACCCTTGTCGTCGGCGGTGCCGCGACCGTACAGCCTGCCGCGACTTCGGGTGAGCGCAAATGGGGGATAATTCCACCGAGAAGCGTCGGCGTCCTCCACGTCGTAGTGCCCGTAAACTAGCAGGGTGGGTCTGTCCGGATTTGCCGGTTCGGGGAAGTATCTACCCAGTACCAAAGGCGGCCCTTCGGTGGGCATGATCGAAGCGTCCACCCCGGAATCTCTCATGATTTCTGCCAGTACCCGGGCACACTCGAGCACCGCCTCTTGATCCCGGCGCACGCTGGCACGAGATACCAGGGCGTCCAATTTCTCGCAATACTCCGACGTAAACTCCCCGGCCAGTTCCCGGTAGTGAGTCGTCTCCTCCGCTGCGGGAGTATCCATCCCGCCCACCTCCATTTTCGAGTTTCCTCTCACGATATGCCGATCCCTGCCGGCATCGGGCTTTTCCGTCACCTTTTGTCGGGTTATTCTACGAGTGGGAGGAGCGATGTCATCTTGCTCATAGGTGCGCACATATCATCTGCGGGTAGTTTCCCGGACGCGGCACGGCGGGCTTCTGATCTCCGTTTGGATTGCGTGCAACACTTCACCCGCAATCCCCGGGGAGGAAGGCAACGCGACGTGGGAAGACGGGAAGCCGATCGGTACGCCAGCGCGCGCGCTGAGCTCGGCATAGACCCCGTGGTCATGCACATACCCTACACGGTAAATCTTGCCTCGAAGAATCGTCACACCGTCGAGTTCGGTCGTCGAGTCGTAGCCGAAGATCTGATCCGATGCGAACTGCTCGGTGCGGCTTACCTGGTGCTTCATCCCGGAAGCCACGGTGGAGCGGGCGAGGATCGGGCGCTCAACCTGATACCGGAGGGTCTGGAGGAAAGTAGAGACGTCGCCCGGGGGGCCGGAGGCGGAAAGGTGACGCTGCTTTTGGAGATGATGGCCGGGGCCGGTACCGAGTTCGGCAGCACCCCGGAGGAACTGGCCAGCATCCTGGAGGAGATCGGGTGGCCCGAAGATGTAGGAATCTGTCTGGATACCTGCCATTCCTTCGCCCGGGGATATCGGCTTCACGAGGAGGCGGGTTTGGAGAATTACGTGCGCGAGGTGGACCGGATCCTGGGTTTGGAACGAGTGCACGTACTGCATTTGAATGATTCCAGGATGGCCTGCGGATCCCGCCGTGACCGACACGCTCGATTGGGTAGGGGAGAAATCGGGGAGGAAGGGCTTCGTCGGATCATCAATCATCCGGCACTGCGGGATCTGCCCATGATACTCGAAGTGCCCGTCGACGAGGAAACGGATTATCGTGATGAGGCCGATCTGGCACGCTCCTGGGTGGAGTGAGAGCGGGGAGTCCGCGAGTCGAGGCAAAAGCGGGGACGATTGGGAGAGAAGACGACGGCAAATCCCCCGCGCGACGTGCTTCGATGTCCCGGTTTCGGCGCGCGGCCGTAAGTTGTAAGGGCCCACAGCCTGTGCTATACTTTTCACAGTATCGTTGTGCGAAATCTCAGGATTGTCGCCGCGAGAGTGGGTGCCCGCCCACTCTTTTCCGTGTTAACGGGGCGCGTCGCTTTCGAGGAAACGATGCGGGAGGGTTAATATTGAACGGCAAAAAGCAGATGATCGAAAGACTCTACGAGATGGCGGAACCCATCGCCGAGATGGAGGGTTTCGAGGTTCTCGATATAGAGATCGTGGGCAAGCGCGACATGCCCCGGGTTCAGGTAACTCTATTCGATCCGGACGGCGGCGGCCCCACGATCGGTGACTGCCAGAAGTTCAACCAATCGCTGGGTGCTCGGCTGGATTTCGAGGAAGATTTTCTCCCGGAAGGTTTCTACCTGGAGGTGTCCTCGCCGGGGTTGGAGCGCGTGCTGAAGAATCCGCGCGAGTTTGAGGCCTTCACCGGCAAGAAAGTCCAGGTTAGAACTTACGCCCCGATCGACGGTGCGAAGGAATTTTACGGGCTTTTGGGCGGGTTGGACGGCGATGACCTGTTGCTACAACAGGACGAAGGAGTTCGTCGCATACCCAGGGACAAAATATCCAGGACGAAACTGGTGTTCGAACTATGAAGGTCGGCTCCGTCGCAGGGGGCACGCAAATTGCGCGCTCGTCTGGTGTGTCGGCCCGGGAGGGGGCAGGAGAATGAGTTTCGAATTCATGAGTGCTCTCGATGAACTCCACAAGCAATATGGAGTCGATCGCGAGACACTCCTCGAGGCTATCGAATCCGCGGTGAAATCCGCCTACCGAAGGAATTACGGCTCCGATCAGGACGTCGAGGTGACGCTCGACCGCGACTCCGGAGGTATAAAGATAAGTGCCTTCAAGGAGGTGGTCGAAGAGGTCGAGGATTCCGACTCCGAGATCTCTGTCGAGGAAGCAAGAGAAATGGATTCCTCGTATGAGGTCGGTGACCGCGTCGAATTCGAAGTGGCACCCGAACGTTTCGCCCGAATCGCCGCACAGACCGCCAAGCAGGTGATCACGCAGCGCGTGCGCGAGGCCGAGCGCGAGAGAATTTACGATAGCTTCATCGAAAAAGAGGGCGACATGATCACCGGCCTGGTCCAAAGGGTCCACCACGGTGCCGTGTTCGTGGATCTTGGAACCGTGGAGGCGGTACTGGAGCCTTCGGAACAGATACCCGGCGAGCGAGTTCGCGAGGGCGACCGCATCAAACTCTACATTGCCGAGGTTAGCAAGACCACCAAGGGGCCACAGATAATCCTGTCACGGTCGCATCCCCAGCTCATCAAGCGACTCATGGAGCTCGAGGTGCCGGAGGTACACGACGGGGACGTCGAAATCGTCGACATCGTCAGAGAGGCGGGAGCGCGATCGAAGGTGGCCGTCCGCTCCTCCGACCCAAACGTCGATCCGGTAGGGGCCTGTGTCGGCCAGCGGGGCATCCGGATACAGAATGTCGTTCGGGAAATCCGCGGCGAAAAGGTCGACATAGTCCGTTGGTCGCCGATCGAAGAAGAGTACGTGGCAAACTCGTTGAGCCCGGCCAAGGTGGCGCGGGTTCACCTCAACGAAGAAACTCGCGTGGCGCGAGTGGTCGTCCCCGACGATCAGCTTTCCCTGGCCATCGGTAAGGCCGGCCAAAACGCCCGGCTCGCCGCGCGGTTGACCGGGTGGAAGATCGACATCGAGAGCCTAAGTGAAGCCCGGGAGCGCGGGGAAGAGGAGTCGGGTGCGCAGGTTCGCACCGGTCGGGGCGACGTGCGGGTTCCGGAATTCTTCCTCCGAAATGATGAGGACTCCGAGGATCGTCCCAGTACCCTGATCGATCGCCTGTCGGGAGAAGCCCGCAAGCGGGAAGAAGAGGACGGCGCCTCCAGCATCTTCGCCGAAGGTACCGGCGTCAGTGACGACGAGTCCGAAGAGCCGGAGCCGGACGAGGAAGCCGAAGAGCCGGAAGAGCCAAAGGAACCCGTGGAAGATGAAAATGGCGAAGAAGATGAAGACACCCGCTCATAATCTGGCATCACCGGGTGAAAGGAGGATGGCCTTGAGCCGTAAGAAGATACCTCTGCGACGCTGTGTCGGATGTGGTGAACGCAAAGAGAAGATGAGTATGATAAGGATAGTTCGCACCCCGCAGGGGGAACTAGAAATCGACACGAAAGGTAAGACACCGGGTCGGGGATGTTACGTATGTCCCGATGAGAAATGCATCTCGGCGGCGTTGTCGAAAGACAGGCTCGCTCGGTCCCTCCGGGTGGGTGAAATCGACGAACAATCCCGCGAAAAACTGCGGGCGAAAATAGATGATATTATCGATACTGAGGCAGGGGAAGTGCGGAGGTGAGGGATCTTGGCGCGAAATATAAGAGTTTACGAGTTGGCCCGCGAACTGGACGTACAGAGTAAGGAAGTCCTCAAGTTACTCCAGGAAGAGCTGGGTCTCGACGTCAACAACCACATGGCCACGGTCAACCAACAGGTGGCCGAGAAGATTCGATCTCTGATAAGCGGTGATACCGAGGATTTGCCCGATACCGTGGTGGAGTCGTCCGAAGATGAGTCTCCGGTGGAACCGAAAGAAACTGCCACCGTGCAGGATACCGGAGCCGAGGTGCCCGCAGAAGAAGAGGATGAAGACGAAGACGATACCACCGCCGAGGAAACGTTGCGTCGCAGCAAGAAGCCTTCCGGCACCGAAGTGGCCGCGGAGAAGAGGAGCCGGGGTCGCCGCGAGAGGAAGAACCGTGCGGTTACCGCCGGGGTGGACGAGGTAGTGCTGTCCGGATCGCTGAGTGTTGCGGAACTGGCGGAGAAACTTGACGTGAGCGTTTTGGAACTCATGCAGCATCTGGTCGGTATGGGCATTATGGCCAATATCAACCAGGAGCTGGATCTGGAAAGTCAGGCCCTCATAGCCCGAGAACTCGGGGCGGATTTTGAGGTTCAATCGGAAGAAGAGGCGGAGGATGAACGGCATCCCCATCGCCGGATTCTAGCCGAAAAGATCCAGGAAGACGATCCCGATAACTCGGTTCCACGGGCCCCGGTAGTTACCGTCATGGGACACGTAGACCACGGTAAGACGACTCTCCTGGATACCATCCGTAAGACCCACGTGATCGACGAGGAATCCGGAGGGATAACGCAGCACATCGGTGCCTCGACGGTAGAATACGAGGGCAAGCGGATCGTATTCCTCGACACCCCCGGTCACGAGGCATTCACCACCATGCGCGCCCGGGGCGCGCGGGCCACCGATATCGTGGTGCTCGTGGTCGCGGCCGACGACGGGGTGATGCCCCAAACCGAGGAGGCCATAAATCACGCCAAGGCCGCCTACGTACCCATCGTGGTGGCGGTTAATAAGATCGATCTGCCCGGTGCTCAGCCGGACAGGATTCGTCAGGAGCTAACCGCCCACGAACTCATCCCCGAAGAATGGGGTGGCGACACCGTATTCGTCGACATTTCTGCCCTCGAGGCGGAGAACGTAGAGGAACTTTTGGAAATGCTTACTCTCGTCGCGGAGATGGAAGAGCTTCGAGCGGATCCCGATAAGCGGGCCCACGGCCTGGTCATAGAATCCCGGGTCGATAAGGGCCGCGGACCGGTCGCCACGGTATTAATTCAGGGAGGCACGCTCCGTAAGGGAGATGCCTTCGTGGCCGGCATCTACGCGGGACGCGTGAGAGCCATGTTCGACGATCGTGGCGATGCCGTGGAGGAGGCGGGGCCATCCACCCCGGTCGAGGTCCTCGGATTGGGCGGGCTGCCCGATGCCGGAGACTTCTTCGTGGTGGTCGAGGACGACTCCGAGGCCAAAGATATCGCCTCCGAGCTTCAGAACATGCAGCGTGAGACGGAGATCCAGGCCACTCCGAAGTCGCTGGAGGATTTCTACCGCGACGAGGACGAATTCCGCGAGCTGCGAATAATCCTGAAGGCAGACGTGCACGGATCCCTCGACGCCGCTTCGGCCGCCCTGACGAAGCTCAGTGGTGACGAAGTGAGTGTCAGCGTGATTCACGGTGGCGTGGGAGCAATTAACGAATCCGACATCATGCTGGCATCGGCATCCGACGCGGTGGTCCTGGGATTCAACGTTCGCCCCACCGGCGGCGCGCAGCGCGCTGCGGAGAAGATCGGCGTCGACATAAGGACCTACCGCGTGATCTACGAAATGTTGGACGATGTCAAACGTGCCGCCAGGGGTCTTTTGGCTCCCGAAATCCGCGAAGTCGTGCTCGGCCGCGCCGAAGTGCGCGAGGTATTCCGCGTTCCCGGCGCCGGCAACGTAGCCGGTCTCTACGTGACCGACGGTGTCATGCGCAGAAATGCACAGGTACGCCTGCTGCGTGAGGGTCGCGTAATCCACGACGGTCGCGTCGCATCTTTGAAGAGATTCAAAGACGATGCCCGAGAAGTGGCCGCCGGTTATGAGTGCGGTTTGTCAATCGAAGGTTATAATGACATTCACGTCGGTGACGAAATTGAAGCCTATACCCATGAAGAAATACCCCGCGACTGATTCATTGTACGAGTAGGGCTGGTGATATGCGTGGCCGGACCTGGATTTGTACGCAGGATGTCCGAGGAAATCAAGCGTGTGGTCGGTCGCATCGTGGCCTGGGAATTGAAGGATCCCCGGGTCGGGATGGCGTGTGTGGTGGCCGTGGATTTGACTGCCGATTTGGGGCACGCGACGATATTCGTTCGCGTGGTTGGCGACGAGGAGGAATCCGAGGAGACCCTTACGGGTCTTCGGAATGCCACCGGGCACATAAGGCACGAGCTGGCGGAGCGATGTGATTTCCGATACGTTCCGGAGCTCAGTTTCGAACTGGACCGAACGATGGAACACGCCGAGCGCATCGAAAAGTTGATCGAAGCCATTCACCGCGACGAGGCGGAAGAGATGAAGATAGAGGATGAGGGAGAGACACGGTGAGGCATCCCGAGGCGACACTGACCCGCGTGATACAGGCGTCTCGCCGCGTTCTCGTGCCCCTGCACGAGGCCCCCGACGGTGACAGCGTGGGATCGGCCCTCGCCGGGGCCTGGGCTGTGGAACAGCTGGGTGCCAGGGCCGTAGTGGCCAGCACCGACCCCATACCCCGGAAGTATCGGTTTCTCGCCGAGGGGGAACGGGAAATCCGGGACCCCGATGACATCGTCGGGTCCTTTGATCTCCTGTTGCTTCTCGATTGCAGCGCCTTAAACCGGGTGGGGAGGGCCGCCGATTTGATCGACGAAGATACCGAGGTGTTTTCCGTCGATCATCACCGTCGCGCTAAAGGGGTCGCCGATTGGATTTGGTCGGATCCCGAATCGGCGGCCACCTCCGAGATTCTCATGAGGTGGTTTGTGCATGCCGATTTGCATCCCACTCCCTTCGTCGCTTCGTGTAT
>JAWODQ010000111.1:0-5454 GCA_046483165.1 Bacillota bacterium
ATGCCCGCCATCCATCCCTACATCGGTGGCGTCGAGGGTAGAGCACACTCGCGCGATTACAAAGTGGTGGACCAGGATATGGCGTTCATCGTCCCGGCGAAGGCCATGGCATGTATGGTAATCGATCTCCTGTGGGACGGTGCCGAAAAGGCCAAGAAGATCGTCGAGGAATACGAACCGAACTACACCAAAGAAGAATACCTCGAGATGTGGCGAAGCGTCGTCGAATCCTGAGGTAGAGTAAATGCGGTAGTGAGTGGCGCGCCAGCCCTATCGGGCCGAAAACTCCGATAGGGCTGGCGTTCATTTTGGAAGATCCCACTTATGCACCGAATAACCTCGACACAAATCGAGAGATTCGACGTATGAGTCGGGAAAAGCGGAGGGGCCGGACAACCAATTCCGGCCCCTCTCGTGTAAATTCCGGCCTCCGTTTCGTCCCGCGGGCTGTCAGTCGCCCATGGGCTCCCAGCGGTCGTCGAGGCGTTTTGCGACCTCCGGCAGCGTCGTGTACTCCATCTCGTCCAAAGGCAATCTGTGGGGTTCGAAGGGTCCCATGCGACGGAGGTAGCCGGCTATGCGGTTTGCCTCCTCGCGGGCGGGATCGAAGGCGACGTCGTCAAACATATCCTGGGGTCCAACGAGTTTGCCATCGGCCAGTTGGAAGCCGAGGCACATGACTCTCGGGGGACCATCGAAGCGCGTCGGGGTAGCGCCGGCAACTCCCGTCGGCATGATGGGTCCGTGATGGCTTCCCCGCATCCATCCCGCCACCAGGTGGGGATAGGCGAAGGCCTCGAGGACTTCCCCGACGGCCGGAAGACCACTTTGGCAGCGAACGATTAGTACCGGGTCGTCCTTGCCGACGTAGCGGCCGGCGATGAGGTTGAGTCGTTGCATGCTGGCGCGCGAGGCAATGTCGCCGGGTTCGGCATCTTCGTTCTTGCGGTGTACCGAATGGACGACGTAGCGTCCGGGAGCCCCGATGAATACCAACATGTCGTAGATGTCTTCCGGACAGGAGAACAGGACTCGCTTGTCCTCTTTAAGATCGTGAACTTCGAAGATGAAGCCGTGGTGCATGTTCGGATCGATCACCAGGCCGGCCGTGTTGAAGGGGTCGGCGAATATTCGGTAGAGGGGCAGATTCCAGGCTCCAGGTTCCGTCTTGTCGGCCATGAATATGAGGACGGGTTCGCTGGAACGTTCTTCGAACTCCATTTCGGCGACTCCCGGGCCCATTCCCTTTATGTTCCCGCTGAAGGCATCGGCGAGTAGGTCTTGTCCCGCCCCGTACAGTTTCAGCGCCTGCGCTTCTTCCGTCGCGGCCTCGAAAACCTGCCAGGCGAGACCGTGGATCTCGGAGTTGTCCGTCCCGCGCCTATGAGTAAGGATGAGGTTGAGGTCGTCGCCGACGGCGGTAACGTGGTAGTCCTCGAGTAGTTCGGTCTTGGCCAGTTCCTCCTGAGCCCGTTCGATGAGTTTCGGATGGACTATCGTATGACCCACCAGGCCTCCGACGTCCGCTTTGATGACACTTAAGGTCACCCTATCACCCACGATATGAACCCTCCATTCGCTATGCGAAATCTCGACGAGGTTCGCCCAGGTGCGACGAACCGCTCCGGTATACACACACATACAGGTTATCGCAGAAAAGTGCGGGAGTCACCCGTGTTGGACGCCGAAGAATGGGTAAACTATAATCAGATTACCCGATAGGAGGTGCACGATGCGAGAGAAGGTTGTCGAAGTATTGGATCAGGTGCGTCCCGGTCTGCAAAGCCACGGTGGCGACGTAGAGCTGGTCGACGTTTCGGAAGAAGACGGTGTCGTTTCCGTCCGTCTCACCGGCGCCTGCGTCGGTTGTCCCATGGCGACCATGACACTCAAGAACGGTATCGAAAGGGTTCTCAAAGAGAGAGTCCCGGAGGTTACCGAAGTAGAGGCAGTATAGAGTTTCGAGTGCATCGAGTCCGCCGGTATACGGCGAATTTGAGAGACATTCACATCCGACCGGGGTGCGGTGAACGTGTGTACGAACACGAAGAGCCGCCCACCCCGGCGGATTTGTTTTGCGGGAGAGTCCCGCGAAGAGGGGGTCAAAAGTGCGTACATTCGACATGGATCGCTTTCACATGGGGCGTTTGGAGCCCGGCTCCGATTTGCTGGGAGCAATCGAAGACTTCTTAAACGAGAGGGGAATTCGCTCGGGCTATCTTTGGGTTCTGGGAGCCGTGAGAAAGGGTGCCGTCGGGTACTACGATCAAAGAGCGCAGGAGTATCGAACCATCGAATTCGACTCACCCATGGAAATAGTGGTTTGTCACGGCAACATATCGGTGAAGTTGGGCAAGTCCGCTCCCCACGCCCACATTTCCTTGAGCGATGAAAGGGGTAGGACCTTCGGGGGACACCTGCAGCCCGGTAACGAGGTGTTCGTCGCCGAACTCTGCGTCGCGGAATTCACCGGAAGGCCGCTGGAGCGCGAGGTTATACCGGATTTGGGGCTGGAGCTCTGGCCGACGGGGCAGTGATAGTGATCTAAGGACGGGACTCTCATCGTCACTTGGGCTGCGTTCGGTTCGTCCCGGGCAACCCCTGGCACTCCGTGCGGGTGATCTTCCCAGAGAAGCATGATTCACGTCAAAGCCTCTGGGACCGTCGCCTCGAGTTGAACTAAGGTGCGGCACTCTCCGGGGGAACAGGGTTCAAGAGCGTCAAGTTCACCGCCGACTCGTTGCCGATCTTCGCGGTGGCTAGGGTTTCCGGTGGTGGGGAGTCTTTTCTTTCCAGTTTCGCCTTCAATTCTTGCCGGTGCTGTTCGGCGACGGCACGGTTACGGTGTCGTCGCCGGGCCCGCCACTCACGGCAATGCACAATTCCTGAGGTGAGAAGTGAAACTTGCGGAGATTACCATAAGATGGCAATATACTGGGTGGATGACCTTTCATCTGGCCGCGGCGGGAAATGATTTGATGCATTCTGACGGAGAAGGGGGCATTCTCGATGCCCACCTTACCCTCGCGCAATACCTCCACTGCTGGCTGGACCTCTACGGTGAGGAATACCTGGAGGCGAGCACACTGAGTCAGTATCGCGGTATGGTGCGCAACCACATTTCCGACCGATTGGGACGGATACGGTTGGGGGATCTCACTGCAGCCCACATACTCCAACTCCTACGGGAGAAATCGGAGGTAGGGTATTCGCGAAGTACGGTGGGGCGGATCCACATAATACTGCGTCGCGCCCTCGGGCACGCGGTCCGCTGGGGAATTCTCGACCAGAATCCGGCCGAGGTTCTCCCGGTGAACCGGACCGGGTCCGGTCCCGAGACGACCCACCTGGAGCCCGAGGCGATCGGGCGATATCTGGAGGTGGCGCGGGAGTATCGACATTACGCCATCATTTTCACCGCCCTGCACACCGGTATGAGACAGGGGGAACTCCTCGCCCTGCGACATCGGGATTTTGCCGAGGACCGGATTATCGTAAGAAGAGCCCTCAAGCGAACCGTCGACGGCACTTCATATATCGGCCCTCCCAAGAGCGCTTCCTCGTATAGGACGATACCGATTTCCGATCGCAACCGTCGGGTGATAAACGATTGGATCACGCTTCAGCGCGAGGAACTCGGTGTGGCGACGCGAGCAGAAGAGATGGAACGAATCCTGTTCACGACGGCCACCGGTAAGATCGTCAATCCCCGGAACCTACTCAGAACCCACTACCGCGTATTGGACCGGACCGGTCTCGGGCGGATACCCTTTCACGCCCTGCGACATACCCACGCCACCATGCTCCTCAAGTCCGGGGTGCATCCCAAAGTGGTCGCCGAAAGGCTCGGCCATTCGTCCATCCGGGTGACGCTCGATACCTATTCCCACGTGCTCCCCTCTCTCCAATGGGAGCTGGTCGAACGACTCGATGAGATGATCCATCCCGAAAGAGGGGATCGATCATCCCACTCCGGGGATGAGAGGTCGGGCGGAAGGGAGGAGATCGACGGGGAGGCATGAAATGTCTCACAGATGGAGGGGAAGTGACGCGTGACGAACGACCATCCGAAAGACAAATGCGTCGAGTTATCTGGATGTAGCTTTTTCAACGGCGACGCCGTGGAGATGTCGCGGACCGCGTTGAGCGATGAGAGCGTCGATTTGATAATCACCGATCCCCCGTACGGGATCGAGGGGGATTCTTTGGACAAACACTACAACCGCAACGAAGAATATGTGGTCGAAGGGTACGTGGAGATTCCCGCCCTCGATTATCCGGAGTTCACAAACGCCTGGATCCACGAGGCCGAGCGGGTTTTGCGCCCCGGAGGCTCGATTTACATAGTTTCGGGATATACCAACCTCTATTACATCCTCGACGCTTTGCGGGATACGTCCATGGAAGAGGTCAACCACATAATATGGAAGTATAATTTCGGGGTATTTACCAGGAAGAAATACGTCTCCTCCCATTATCACATACTCTACTACTCCAAGCCCGGCGGAGATCGCGTGTTCAATTTGCGGAGCCGATACGGCCTGGAGGACAGGGACGCGCGCGGGCGTTCGCTCAATTATGCGGATCGCGAGGACGTTTGGGTCATAAACCGCGAGTACAAGCCGGGCGAGGTCAAGAACAAGAATGAACTACCGACGGAGCTGCTGATTAAGATGATGCAATACAGCAGCAACCGGGGAGACCTGGTGTGCGATTTCTTCCTGGGCGGTTTTTCTACGGCCGAGGTGGCGCTGGGTATGGATAGGGACTTCGTGGGTTTCGAGATTTCCGAGAGCGCCTTTGCACACGGATTGGATCGGGTTAGACGGGTCAAACGCGGCTCCCTGCTTCCCTCCCTACGCCGGCCTCGGAGCGTTGAAGAACGACACAATAGGGGGAAGCCGTGGTCGGAGGAGGAACTCGGCCGCCTCTCGCGGCGCTTTGGAGAGATTCGGGGAGAGGGCTACAGTAAGCGAGAAGCGGTAGAGATAATCGGGAGGGAGTTCGGACGTGGACGTTTCGGCATCCAGTACGCTCTGCGGAGAACGCGAGAATCCGAATAGGTGTCCGAGGAAGGTAGGAGATTCCATGCCACGCCATATCTCCGTCGGTCTAGATTCCAAACGGGAGATGGAATGGAGGAGGTGGGACATATGAAAATGGCCAGATCGATCCTCATGAATGGGTTCGAGGCAGTTCCCAGATTGACCGTAACGGCCGCCAATACGGCGGTGTTCGTCCAGGATACCCAGAGGTATTGGCTCGATGATGAATGCGGATTCCTGGCTACGGTTCGGAGGCGGGGAACCTCATCGGAGTTCGGCGAGTACTGGGCGCAGATAGATGACCTGCTTCCCAATATGCGAAGGCTAATCGAGGGTGCCCGCCTTCTGGATGTACCGGTAATCTACAGTATTTGGGGACCCCGGCGCCGCCGGGAGATTTCCACCCTAC
>JAWODQ010000037.1:0-3116 GCA_046483165.1 Bacillota bacterium
GAACTGGCACATTCCTTCGAACGCGTCACGCGGTTCCGAGTCCCGCCGCCCGCGGTGGTCTCCGGGGAGTCTCCCCGTCGGGGGCCGGCGGGACTCGGAACCGCGTGACGCGTTCGAAGGAATGTGCCAGTTCGATCAGTCTCGGTTCCGCGAACGCCCGGGCCGTGAAGGTGATGCCCAGCGGGCTACCCCTCCATAACGGTACCGGGAGGGTACGACGAGAGCGGCAAACCTCTGGGCGTCACCTTCACGGCCCGGGCGTTCGCGGAACCGAGACTGATCGAGCTGGCACATTCCTTCGAACGCGTCACGCGGTTCCGAGTCCCGCCGGCCCCCGACGGGGAGGCTCCCCGGAAACCACCGCGGGCGGCGGGGTAGGCAAAATGCCGGGTTCCCCGCCACATAGCCCGAAGAGTTTACTTCCGGGCTTCGTCGATCATGTCCGCGACCATCTGTCCCGACAGGGTTACCATGGGCATGCCGCCGCCGGGATTCACCGACCCGCCGACGAAGAATAGGTTCGAATACAGCGAGCTCTTCTTGGGCGCTTTGAAACCGCGGTTCTTATCGATATCGGAGACCACTCCGTAGATGGAGCCGCGGTTCGATCGGTACATGTCGCGGATGTCTTCGGGCCACCAGACGTCGCGATACACGGTGTTTTCCCGAAGCCCTTCCAGGCCCATGCGCTCCAGCTTGTCCAGGACGATATCCTCGAAATTGGCTCGTTCGCCGGTGGAAAAGGGCTCCCCTCGGAGATGAGGTATGTGGGGGAGGATCTTGATGTTCTCGTGCCCCGAAGGCACCGTCGTGGGATCCGTCCTGGTGGTCGCGACGAGATAGATGGTCGGATCCTGCGGCAGGCTGTAGTCCTCGAACACGCTTCGGAAATGGGTTACGGGATCATCGGAGAAGAAGAAATTGTGGTGGGCGAGCTGGGGATACTCCCTGGCAACGCCAAGATGCAGCACGAACCCGGAACAGCTGGGCTCGAAGGAATCGTAGGCGGCCAGCTCGCTTCCCTTCTCGCCGCTGATATCCCGGTAGAAGGGAATAACCTCCACGTTTGATACGAAGCGGTCGGCCCGGTAGCTGCCACCCCTATCGGTGGTCACAGAGATTAGCCTGCCGGATTCGAAGGCGGCATCGACCACCGTCTCCCCGAAGTGGAACTCCACCTCCAATTCCCTGGCCAGCCGGTATATGCCCTCCGCCAGGCGATAAAGACCGCCCTTTACGTACCAAAGCCCGAATTCGTTTTGCACGTAGGCCAGAAGGTTCAACACCGCCGGAGCCCGATACGGCGATGAACCGACGTATTTGACGAAGAAATTGAGTACGTCGCGAAGATAGGGGTTGCCGATGTGGTCGGTAACGACGTCGTTTACCGTGGAGAAAACGTCGAATCCTCGAAGCGCCCGAACCAATCCGTAGTGCTTGATCACTTCCCTCATGGTATCGAGGCCGGCCTTGAAGTAACCCTCTTCGGCGAGTTCGTACATGCGGCGACTGTAGTCCATGTATTCCCGAAGGGATGCGACATCTGCATCTTCGAGTATCGAATCCGGACCCAACATCTTGTCCAGGTCGGAATGCAAATCCAACACGACGCCGTCTTCGAAGAAGGAGCGCCACTCCAAAGGGAGCCTTTGTATCTCGACATAGTCCTCGAACTTCTTGCCGGCCCGGCGGAATAGGTCCTGGAACACCCAGGGCATCGTCAGTATCGAGGGTCCCAAATCGAATCTGAAACCCTCATCTTCCAGCTCATTCAGTTTTCCTCCGAAATGCTCGTTCTTCTCCACGACGGTGACTCGATGTCCCGAGGCCGCAAGCGACACCGCGGCACTGAGTCCCCCGAGCCCCGCCCCGATAACTACCACCGAATCCCTATCCAATTCAAATCAACTCCCCTCAGTAAATGAAGGGCAACAGCCGGTATCGCCCTCGAATCCAACGGGCGTACTCATCGCCCAACGTAGCCAACAATTGTCTCTCTTCCGCCTCGACGCGCCTAGCGAGCGAGATGAACATTACCCCGGATCCGATGAGGAAACCTAAGATGTTCCCCAAAAAGGCCGGCACGCCGAGGGTCAAAAGCATAAGACCCAGATACAGGGGGTGGCGGAGTAGGCGGTAGGGACCACTAGTCACCAACCGCATCTCCTCGCTTACCTCTATCCCGCGGGTAAACTCGCGACCCAAAATTATCGAGCTCCAATAGCGCAAGATCAGACCGGAAGTGTACATAGTGAGCCCCGCGGTACGGGCCGCGGGTACGAACGCCGCCGATATTCTCCCGATTCCCAGAAAATGCAGAATCAAACTAACCCCGACGGTAAAGGATACCGCGACGAGTATCAGTCGATAGGTGTGGCTCCCGTTACTCTTTCGTCGCGAGTCCATCCTCGAGGGGAAAATGACGAACTCCGCCCACCAAAGCAGCGTCACCAGGGCGAAAATCAGGTTGTGGACGGTCGGCGCGAAAATCTCCGCCATCTCAGCCTTTCCCCCGTCCGAAAGACTCCCGAAGCTGGTCGAGCAGGATGCCGAGTTTTTCTCGAAGTGACAGGTTGCCGAAGCGATATCTCAGATATCTACTCAAATTCCGGTAAACCCCGGGCGAGAAGGGAAACCAGTTGAGTTCCCTTTTTCTCGTAGGTCGATGGATGACGACAGATCGGGTGTGCGAGAAGTTGCGTAGGCCCTCGGGCCCATGGTAACGGCCCACACCACTTCCTCCTACTCCACCGAAGGGAAGTTCGGGAGCGCCGACATTCTTGATGACGTCGTTTATACCGCAGCTTCCCACCCGCAATCTCGACGCCAGGCGGCGTCCCCGGTCTAAATCGCGCGTCCATACGCTCGCGCCCAGGCCGTATTCACTGTCATTCGCTAGCCGCACGGCCTCTTCGTCATCGGAGAAGCTCATGACGGGCATCACGGGACCGAAAGTCTCCCGGGTCATTACGGCCATGCCATGATCGACATCCGCCAGGATGTAGGGAGACATCACTTCCCCCTCCGAAGGCGGATCGAGGGCATCGGCTGAGCCCGTCACGATGCGGGCACCCTTATTCACCGCGTCGCGGATCTGACCTCGGATCCGCTCCCCG
>JAWODQ010000084.1:0-10269 GCA_046483165.1 Bacillota bacterium
CCAAGAGCCCGCTGTCTTCGAGGAGGTCGTACCGACCCCAGGGAGCTTCGAGCTCACCCTCGTCGGAATACACCACCACCGATTGCAGGCCCTCGACGATATCCACCACGCGGAACAGGGAACGGTACACTCGGTTTATGTCAAATATTGCGTCGGCCAAACCGCGACGATGATATTCTATCCGGTAGGGGTCTGGAATCAGTCCGAACATGTTCTTAAGGGCGAGACTCCAATCCCCGTCATCGGATGCGGGCACCTTCATCCTCGCCAGGTTGATCAAGGTAACCTCAGGGCGTACTGCGTAAAGTGCCCGGGGCACGACGGATGCCAGTTCCGCAAACTTGAGGGATCCGAAGCGTCCCGTTACGGTCTGTTCCACCACACCCGGTGGGGCGATCTCGCCCGCCCACACCGCCTCCGTGACATTGAAGTATCCCACACCCGTCATGTCCAGAATGCGCCCCATATTCGTCCTACCTATGAAAGCCCGATCTCCCTCGCGAACCGCCTCTCGCACCAGGTCCTCGTCCTCGGGAAGATCCTTGAGCTTCACCAAAAGCCTTCCTACACTGTGCCCTTCCGCGATTACTACCGGACGGGGGAGGACCTCGAGAAGAGATTCCAAGACCTCCGGCGTCGTATACATTCCGCGATGCGGCGATGTCCAATTTACCTTGATCCAGACCGGTCCCGAGGTAATGCCGAGATCTCGAATGATCCCGGCCAATCTCTCGCTCTCGGTCACTCCGATTCTCTCCACACTCACTCTCTTTGCCCCCTATTCATACCTTCGGACGTTTTCGTTGACTGTACGTGGGGTCGAGACTAGAATTGTATCCATCCGCGCTATCTCTCATCCGTATTCGAGGGGAGAAAGGATCGGGTCAATGGCCCAACGTTACCGAACCCTCATAATCATCTTCTTTGCCCTCGGATCAATCACCCTCGCCTATTGGGTCGACTCGCCGGATACGGAGATCGGTGATGCCGCGCGAGAGATGGAGTTCCCTGCCGAGATAGAAGAGATTCCCCCCGAAATCGCGGCTTCATTCCTCAAGGTTAAGCGCGTTCAGCTGGTCGACGTTCGATCGCGAGAAGAGGTCGCTATCTCCAGTATACCCGGCGCGATCTGGATTTCTCTCAGCGAAATTGAGTCCCGAGCGACAAATAGCCTGGCCTATCCAGAACTGGAGAGCGAGGCCCCCGTCGTGGTATATTGCAGATCGGGTGTGAGGAGCCTGGCGGCCGTGCGTATCCTGCGGTGTGCGGGCTTCGCGACTTCCTACAGTCTCGCCGGCGGCATCCGCGCCTGGGAACGCCAGGGGCATCCGATCTATCGGGGCGAGACGTCGAAATGAGAGGTTGGGACGCTTGGCGAACCTACAGCGCGTAATCATGTCCATACTGTTGGTCGGCGTACTTACCGGCCTCGGCCTTTTGGCGATGCGCCCCATCACCGATCTCTTTCAATTCGTCGCCCGTAGTTCCCAAACGAAGATCGCGGCCGTCTTCGGAGCCGTGTTGGGTACGTTTTCGGTACCCGTCCTCTTCCTGCTCGCCTTCCGCCTGTCGGGCGACTTTGCCCATTGGGTTTTGCAGGGACCTCCCCCCTTCTCCTGGCTGGGCTCCGAGCTGGCCCTCCTGGCAACCGTATTCCTCTCGATCGGGATACCGGTCCTCGCCGTGGTTTTACTCAGAGGCCATATCTCCCGCCGTTGATACCGCGGCGAGCTCAGATCAAATCGGGGCGCTGATATTGGCCCCACTCGCCCGATCCCACTACCTCACCCTTCTCCATCACCGGACGACCCCGAACGATCGTGGTCACTGGTTTCCCCCGGAGTCGCATACCGTCGAATAGACGCGCGGCTGCCTTTCCTCTGGTCAGCAGTTTCTGTGAGTCGACCTCCCATTCCGCCTCCATATCCACGACGACCAGGTCGGCGTCACAACCGGGATTCAGGCTTCCCTTTTTAGGATGAAGTCCGAAGATCCGCGCCGGGTTTTCTGCCATGAGTATGGTCAAATCTTCGAGGCTGAGTCGGCCCTCAGAGGCATGGGTCAGCATCAGCGGCAGGAGTAACTCGATACCGGCTACTCCCGAAGCCGCGCGGAATATATCCTTCGCCCCCGCTTCCTTTTCCGAGGCGAGATACGGAGCGTGGTCGGAACCCAATATATCGATGTCGCCGCTCAGCAGGAGATCCCACATTCCCTGGACGTGCGCGGCACTGCGCAGCGGAGGGGCAATCTTGGCCTGGGGTCCCAGTTCCCGCAAGGCTTCCTCGTCAAAGGTGAGGTAATGCGGGCAGGTTTCGACGGTTACCGGCACCCCTTCTTCCCGGTACAACGATGCCAATTCCACCGCCCTGGGACTGCTGACGTGGCAAAGCTGCACCCGACATCCACTCGCTCGTGCGAGCTCCAGAACACTCACCGTGGCCTCGAGTTCAACTATCTCGGGTCGACTTTCGGCAAAGGCCATGAAGTCGGTGCGCCCATTTTCCTGCAGCTCCCGCTGGAATTTCCGCAGCATCCGTCCGCTCTCGGCGTGAACTGCGGATACCAGGCCCGTTTCGGATATCGCCCGGAAGACGTCCCAAATCTGGGCGGGTCCTTCGGCACTCAATCCCTCGAACTCCGCGGCGCGTTCCGGTGGTGGCTGGGTCAAGAACGTCTTGTACCCGATGACGCCACCTTCGGCAAGATCCGCGATATCTTCGAGGTTGTCCCAGCCGGCCGCACCGTAAAAGGCGAAATCCACCATCATCTTCTCGTCGGCCAACTCTACTCGCCGTTTCAGCATTTGAGCGGAATTGCACGGTGGAATGGAGTTGGGCATCTCCACCACGGTCGTCACGCCACCCGAGGCGGCGGCCGCACTTCCCGTGGCGAAGTCTTCTCTTTCGTCTTTTCCGGGTTCGTTGAAGTGAACGTGGGGATCCACTATTCCGGGCAGTACGTACATCCCGGAAACATCCATCACCCTTTTCACCTCATCATCTCCGACTTCTCCCGGCGCGGTCCAGGCGACAATACGTTCGTTTGAGATCACCAAGTCCACCGAGCGCGAACCCTCACCGGTTACGACAGTTCCTCCTCGAATCAATAGATCTCCCCGCAAAATATCACTCCCCCGTCTTTGTGTGCTCATCCTCTAACCGGTTAGCTGTTCTTCGATAAGAACGCTCTATTCCCTTGGCCCTCCGGCGCATTGCCCTCGCCCGAAATCGCGAGATATGGTGGACGAAGCGCGTGATATTGAGTACCTTCTGTATGCGGTATCGAGTGGACGGAGGGCGACGCCTTGGACAGACTCGTGCGCTGGATCGTGATGGCGCTCATAGCCGGTCCGCCCGCGGCCGTTGTCGCGCGGATCTTGATATTCGGAGTGAATTCTCTCTCCGCGCTCCTGACACCGATTTCCGGTCCATATATTGCACCGGTGGTCGGGGCCATCATCGCTGCCATCTCCATCCGAAAACGGCCCATCCTAGCCGGCACCGGTAGCGACGCGTACATCACCGCCCTGGGAACCGCGTCGAAATCGGCCGTATCCAGTCCATCGGTGGCCTTCCACAAGATCGTGGCTACGATTTTCACCGTCGGCAGTGGAGGTAGTGGCGGGCTGGGCGGTCCCGCTCTGCACGTCGGCGCCGGTTTGCACACCCTTTTGAATCCGGTATCTCAGCTATTGGGAAGCGTCGATCCTCGCGATGAACGGACCACGCGAATCGTAGGTGCGGCGGCCGTCCTGGGTGCGGTGACCAAAACGCCCCTGGCTGCAGGCATTCTCGCCGTGGAAATCCTCCACCGCAGCCGCATAGAATACCGCGAAGTACCCCCCGCGATCCTTGGCGGGGCCTCCGGGGCCGCGTTTTTCCACTGGCTCGGGGGCAAGACCACCACACTGAGTACCAACTCCCCCGACTTTGCTTCGAGGACAATCCTGGCCACGGTCATCGCGGCACTGGTCGCCGGCGGGGTGGGTTTTCTGCTAACCCGAATACTAAACGGCATGTACAGACTGAGACGAGGTTTCGCACCGCGTTCGGTGACCGTAGTCGCGGGTGCCGCAGTGACCGGGCTGCTGGCCATGCTGGTGGGCACAGAAATCCTCGGTTGGGGGGTGGCACAGTCGCTGACCTCGCACATCGGCGCACAACCGATGGGCCTCAGGGGTTTTGGCCTCCTGGTCGGCAAAGTTCTCGGTACCGCAGCCACCGTCGGAACCGGGGGTAGCGGCGGCGTAATCGGTCCAGCCCTAGTGATGGGAACCTTCACGGGTAACGGCGTGGCTGCAATTCTTGGCGCGTGCGTCACCTCAACTTCCGTGACCGCAATGGCGGCCGCTCTCGCCGCCATATCGAATGTACCGGTAGCGGCCGCGGTGATGATGGTGGAACTCTTCGGAGGTGCGGTGGCCCCGTACGCCTTCATCGGATCGGCGATCGGTTTCCAGATCGCGCGCTCGGGAGTCGCCTATTTCAGCCTCTCGGAGGACGATTGAATCGGATTGCGTCGGACGATCGCACCGGAGAGCCTCTCGGAGTCCGGTAATCCGACGAGTAAAAACACCCCTTGTGGGCTGGGAGGATGATGGCCAGACCTCGTCGTTGACACCGTCAAACCGTTCCGTGGGTTCGGATCGTGACTGCGGACGAGCCCTTACGTCTGCGCAGTATTCCCGGGGTAACCACAATTGCCAGTACCCTCGGGCCATATCTTCCCCCAGATTTGAGGCCAGCTCGAGAAATCGGCCCCCGCGGGAGCCGTTGAGATGACTGTGCGGAACGGAAAGCGAGATCAGAAGAATTCTCCCGACGGTATCTGCGTCCGAATGCAGATACCACCGGGAGAGGGACATCGATTACCTGGCATCCCCGACATCCGGGGGTGATATGGACGGGATCAACCGACGAAAATGGGACCGAGTACCAGGGCGACGACCGACATCAGCTTGATCAGGATATTGAGTGCCGGACCCGCGGTGTCCTTGAAGGGATCGCCCACGGTATCACCGACGACGGAGGCCGCGTGAGTCGGAGTTCCCTTTCCACCCAACTCGCCGGACTCGATGTACTTCTTGGCGTTGTCCCACGAGGCACCACCGGAGGTCATCATTATGGCCAGCGCTACCCCGGACACCAGAGCCCCCGCCAGGAGTCCTCCGAGAGCTTCCGCGCCCAGCCATAGGCCCACGGTCACCGGGGCCACCACTGCCAAAAGACCCGGTATCACCATCTCTTTTAGGGCGGCGCGGGTACTTATATCCACGCAACGCGCGTAATCGGCGCGGGCTTCACCCTCCATCAAACCGGTGATTTCTCGGAACTGGCGGCGGACCTCTTCCACCATTAGAAAGGCCGCACGGCCCACCGCCTGCATGGCCATAGAAGAGATGAGGAACGGAAGCATGGCGCCGAGGAACAAACCTATTATGGTTTCGGCGCGCGTGACATCTATACTCTCGAGACCTACGGTGGTGGCGTAGGCGGAAAAGAGTGCCAACGCGGTCAGGGCGGCCGAACCGACCGCAAATCCCTTGCCCATGGCGGCGGTGGTGTTCCCCAAAGCATCCAATCCGTCCGTAACCTCGCGCACGTGACTTTCCATTCCCGACATCTCCGCGATGCCGCCGGCATTATCCGCGATGGGTCCGTAAGCGTCCACGGAAAGAGTGACTCCTATGGTCGCCAGCATACCGACCGCCGCCAGAGAAATCCCGTAGAGTCCGGCCAGCTGGTGAGCCGCGAAAATGGCGGCTACGATGGTAACGACCGGCAAGGCGGTTGCCTGCATACCCACCGCGAGACCAGTTATGATGTTGGTCGCGGCTCCGGTCTGGGAAGCTTCGGCGATCTGAACGACGGGCGGACCCGAAGTATAGTATTCCGTGATTCCTCCGATGATTAGTCCGGCGAGGAGACCGGCCAGGGTCGCGAAGAAGGGACCGAGCTCACCCAGCTGCCAGTTGGTTATGAAATAGAAGGCCACTACCGCCAGACCCGCGGCGAAATATGTCCCGTTGCGCAATGCTGCGGCGGGATTGCTGCCGCCCCCGACCCTGACATACGCCACTCCGGCCAAAGAGGCCACCAATCCGGCGGCGACCAGGAAGAGTGGCAGGGTTACTCCGAGGGCGCCGTACGTAGTTAGGCCGATGGCCATGCTGGCAATTATCGATCCCACGTACGATTCGAAAAGATCCGCCCCCATCCCGGCGGTGTCACCAACATTGTCACCGACGTTGTCGGCTATGGCGGCCGGGTTCCTGGGATCGTCTTCGGGAATGCCCGCCTCCACCTTACCGACGAGGTCAGCACCCACGTCGGCGGCCTTCGTATAGATACCGCCACCCACGCGGGCAAAAAGCGCTATCGAACTGGCACCGAGGGCAAATCCATTTATGATTCCCGGATCTCCGAAAACGTAGTATAGGATGCCCAGACCCAGGAGTCCCAAAGAAGCCACGGAGATGCCCATTACGGCACCCCCGGAGAATGCCACACTGAGAGCTTCTCCCTGGGATTTGCTGGCGGCCTGTGCGGTACGGACGTTGGCCGATGTTGCGGCGTGCATGCCCACATATCCCGCCGTGGCGGAAAATATCGCTCCTAAGATGAAAGATAATGCCGTCTGATACGAAATCTGCCACGCCAACAGTGCGGCGACAAGGACCACGAAGATTACGAGGATACGATATTCGGTATGTAAAAAGGTCATCGCTCCTTCGTGGATCGCATCCGCGATCTCCTTCATCGCATCGTTACCTGCGGGTTTGCGACTGACACTACGGGCCAGCGCGAAGGCCGCAAGCAGCCCGACCGCGCTCACAATTAAAGCAATAATCGTCACTAGTTCCATTCCGGTGCCATCCCCCTATCTTTATTCCCGCCGCACCGAGACCACGGGCGACGCCGGTTACTCCGATGTAGATACTCCACTTCGCGCGAGTCGCGGGGTCTCCCCGAGACGAAACGAATGGAATCCCCAGACTTTCCAATAGCATATTACATATCGCCCGGCGGCCGAAAATGTTGCATCGTGGGCCGCACCGTCGCAAAAGATGGGAATCTCCGAACGTGGCTGCCATCTGGCGACCTTTGCCTCGCAACGAAAAAATGCCCTTCCACCGTCGTGGGAGGGCCATCGGCCATCGGAGGAAAGCTCTTTGGACGAGTCCCATCGCCGGGTGCACGGCCGCGCACCCGGACTAAACTCTACCGGGCCCCCCTGAGCGTGTCAACGATATCAGAAATACTCCGGAATATGGGTTTCGCCCGACGGCAGGAGCGCATCCATTACTTTCCAGTTTTCGCCCATGAGTTCAGCCTTATCGAAACGCGCCAACTCTCGCAAAGAACGATAACCCGTAATGAGTTGCGAAAGTGCTCCTACGCCCATCTGTACGTCGGGACGATCTCCACTCTCAGAGATTGAAATGTTATCTTCGGACACTTCAATCAGAAATGTGCCGGCGGCCGGTGAGAAGAATTCGTCTTCGACGCGCAGGACTACCCGCCCTCCGACTCCACTGGGAACCTGCAGTCTCCCCAGGATCGAGGAGACGTCCGAGACCCGTACCATCACACCGGCCTCCCGCGTGACGTCAGCGGAGGGTAGCCACTCGAAGAGGGGATCGGACATGGACGTACTCATATGAAAACGGTTCACCTGCGAATCGTGGTTGGCGAGAAAGGTCAGGATTTCTCGATAACTCTGGATATCGCGATAACCGACGTCCCGGACCTCGAGATCTCTATCCCAGAGTTCTCTCTCCGTCACCTTATAGGACACGTACCCCGTGGGAACACCGTCTTCGTCGCGGCTCAAGTAAACGAAGGGGCTCCGCTTCCATCCCAAGAAGGTCTGGGTGCGCCATCCCTCGCGATCCCTGATGAGGCTTAACGAGAAAGGCTCCAACCATCGGGCACGCACACTATCCATATCCGCGAAGTCGTCGATGGTAGCCGGGGAGAAGTGCGCCCGTGCGCCGGATCCCTTGAGCATTTTGCGAAACTCAGCCGTGTCTACGGTGAAAGACGA
Source organism: Bacillota bacterium (assembly GCA_046483165.1). Taxonomy (GTDB): domain Bacteria; phylum Bacillota; class Sulfobacillia; order SLMV01; family SLMV01; genus CSSED11-154. Next base: position 8,050 of record JAWODQ010000084.1, read on the forward strand.
GTACTCGGCACATGTCTCCCATCCGAAGCGGGAATAGAATTCGCGGGAGAAGGGCCAAAGTCCACTCAGTCCATATCCTCGCTCCCGCAATATGTCGAGTAGTCTTTTCAGCATATCGGCCACATAACCGCGGCGACGATACTCCGGGGGAGTGCTGACGGAGGTGATTCCGGCCATCGCAAACTCTCTACCGCGCAGGTTCACCTGAAAGGGGATGTAGCCACAGGTCGAAGTGAGCTTGCCATCGACGAAGTACCCGAAGCGAACGAGCGTATCCGGATCCGGCCGACGCTCGCGTCTGCGTTCATCCCAGTCCTCAAAATCCTCGTTGAGCCCGAAGGCGTAGTGTATAAACCGATGGTACTCCTCCATCTCCCCGGGTTCGACAATTCGGAGTTCGATTCGGCTACTCATTGTCCATCTCCCTTCCAGCTCAGATTATCGTATCCGAAGCTACAGATCGACCGCAACGGATCAGCCGAGTTTAAATTGGCAGGAAAACGCGGGTTCTTTGTTTACCTTCCCTTTTGCGAATGCTATCATCAAGGAGGTTTTTCGAGGATATCGACCGAGAGGAAGAGAGAATTGTTCGTCATTGTTGCGGGTTCGGGACGAATGGGTAGACACGTGGCGGAAACTCTTTTCGAAAGCGGCCACGACGTGATGGTCGTCGATCATTCTCAACGCGCGCTCTCGCTGCTATCAGATTCCTTCGGAGGGTTCACCGCCAGAGGAGACATCTCGGAGACTGAGACCCTTCGCTCCATCGGAATTGCTGACGCCGATTTGCTCATCGCCTCTACGGGTGATGACAATGTGAACCTGTTGGCGGCTCGGATGGCCCACAGCGTTTACGGGGTGGAGAAGGTAATAGTACGAACCAAGGATCCCCTGAAGGTGGAGTTATTCGAGAGACTGGGATTCCAAGCCGTTTGCCCCATACTGCTGGGTGCCGAACGCATCCTGGATATGCTGGATCAGTAGTGAGCGGAAGGGAGTAGTCGTGCACGTTCTCATAGTCGGTGGCCATCAGGTGGCATATTTCCTCACCAAGAGCATGGCATCCAAAGGATACGATGTATCCGTCCTCAATCGTGACGGGGAATTATGTAGAGCCGTCGCTCGCAATCCCAATCTCCTGGTCATCAACGGGGAACACACCGATCCGCGCTCCATGGCCGATGCGGGCGCCGACCGGGCGGATGCCGTGATGGCCCTGGCCGAAAGCGACGCGGAAAACTTCATGATATGCCAGATGGCAGCCTCTCTCTTCGGATGCCCGCGAACGGGTGCCCTCGTCAACGACCCTGCACACGAGGCAATGTTCAAAAAGGTGGGTATCAGCGTAGCCTTGAGCGTCGTCGGATTGCTCGGGACTCTCCTGGAGAAACAGCTGGTCAGTGAGATTATCTCCAACATGGCATATATCGAGGATGGCCGTATCGTGGTTACCGAAATAGTTATTCCCCAGGACTCCCCCGCCGTCGGGACCACACTCACGGAACTCGAGCTGCCAGAAGGTGCAATTTTGACCACGATAATTCGTGGCGATGAAGTGATCATCCCCCGCGGACAGACTTTGATCCGGGCGGGGGACAAGGCAGTCCTGGTTACGCTCCCCGCAGATCAGGGAGCCGCTTTGAGGATTCTGGGCGGGAAGAGTGCCGAATGAGACGAGAAAGTGGTCTGGCCAAATCGGAACCTCTCCCCTATCTCGGTGTAATCCTACTTCTGGTCGGCGTCTCAATTCTGGCGATGGTCCTGGCTTCGGTAATCCTGGGTGAAGCAGAGTACATTAGGTATTTCCTAATTCCCGGAACGCCCGCCACAACCTCGGGAGCTCTCCTGTGGCTTCCTCGCCGCAACACGCATCTCCCTCCCCTCGCAATTAGAGACGCCATGTCGGTTCTGGTAGCGGGTTGGATCCTGGCGTTTTTTGTATCTGCGTGGCCATTCTCCATGGCAGGCTTGGTTTCTTATCGACTCGCACTGTTCGAGTCGGTGAGCGGCTGGACCACGACGGGCCTTTCCATACTCAACCCACGTTACCCCTTGACCAATGCACCGTGTTGAAGTTGATCGCACAGTATCAACCTGACCGAAAAAGACTGAACGAGTTAGGCCGGCAAGAGGGCATTCAGGTAGCTTCCGCCATAGCGAGGCAGCTTTACAATGAGCGACATTTCCGGCCCCTTGAGTATGCTGCGCACGAGAGTCGGT
>JAWODQ010000110.1:0-4053 GCA_046483165.1 Bacillota bacterium
TGGGGAGACTCTCCGATCAGCTCGACAAAGATAAGCGCCTGCGAGACAATATCAAATCGGCTACCTTCTATCCGCTGGTCGTCATCGCCTTCGCCATCATAATTTTGATCGCAATGCTACTTTTCATAGTACCCGTATTTACCGCGATGTTCCCGAGCGAGGCGGCCCTGCCGCTGCCGACCAGAATCATCGTGGGGCTGAGTAACTCTTTCAGACAGTACTGGTATTTGTATTTCCTCGCGGCCGTGGCGTTGGTTTTGGGGCTGCGCACCTACCTCGCCAGCGAGTCCGGTCAGAGATACTGGGACCGGTTGAAATTCCGACTCCCGGTTTTCGGCGACATATTCCACAAGACCACGCTGGCGCGGCTTTCGCGAACCCTGTCCACCCTCCTGGCCGGAGGTATTCCCATGCTCCAGGCTCTGAATACCGCCGGTCCCACCTCCGGGAGCTTGCAGATGGCCGAAATTATGGATGAGGCGGCCGCCCGCATCCAGGAGGGCCAGAGCCTTTCCGAACCCCTGAGAAAGAGCGATCTATTCCCTCCGATGGTCACCATCATGGTTTCGGTAGGGGAGGAGACCGGTGAACTCTCCAATCTCCTGAATCGGGTTGCGGGATTCTACGAGGATGAGGTGGAGACCACTACCAAGGGCCTCACCAGTCTCATAGAGCCCATTTTGCTCATCTTCGTGGGCGGAATGGTCGGTGCCATGGTAATCGCCCTATATCTACCGATGTTCACCGTCATCACGCAGATTGGAGGCTGAGATTATGTCGGATGCCGGGCAGAAGCAACTTAATCTGGATGAGGCGCATGCCGTTTACCGAGAAAGCCCGAACGAAGATACCGTCCGTCAGCTGATGGAGGCCGGCCGGGGTCTCATTTATCATTTCGCGCGTCTCTACAGCCGCGACCATCCCGGCGACGACATGATACAGGCCGGGTACGAAGGTCTAATAAAGGCATTGAAGCGGTACGATCCCGATAAGGGAGCGAGTTTTACGACCTACGCCTCTCATCTAATCCGAGGTGAGATCAGGCACTTCCTGCGCGACGAGTCCTCCTTTTATCGTCCCGGCTGCCTGGTGGATCTGCAGAGTAAGGTGGAGAGATTTATCGACGAAGAGACGGTCAAAAACGGCCAGCCTCCCGACGTCGAAACCATCGCGGAAGCGCTCAACGTGCGGGAAGAAGGTGTGGTCGAGGTCATGAGGGCGGGCCTGGTGCCCCTGGATTCGGTGGATTTGTCCAAGGTGCGAAGCCTCAGGTATGAAACCTTCCGCCTTCCGGTCGAAGACCAGGTAACCTTGCAGCAGGCCATTCGCGGCCTCAGCGATGTCCAGAGGAAAGTAGTCGATCTGCTCTTTTACAGGGACATGACGCAGGAACAGGCGGCGCAGGAGTTGGGTACCAATCAACGGCAGGTCTCCAGGCTGCTACACAGGAGCCTGGCTAATCTATACGAGGCCTTCGGCGGGGGCGATGCTCACCGCTGAGGGGGAGATGAATCGCGAAGCTTAGGATCCCGCGGAATTCGAGGTAAGGGTTGAGGAGTTGAGGGCCATGGGTCTACTGGGAAAATCAGCTGCTGTCGGTTTGGAACTGGATACCGGAGCGATCCGGGCCGCGGTGTTGCGGGGTGGAGCGAAACGACCGGTATTGAGTACGGTCGGTTCGGTAAGCATCCCCGAGGATGCCGTGGTTGCGGGCGTGGTAGAAGATAGGGAAACGGTGGCCGCGGCGATACGGAAGCTCTGGTCGCAGGCGCGGATAGGCAGTCGTTCCGTGGTCTTGGGTATGTCCACGCCCGGAATGCTCATGCGTCTGATCAGCTTCCCCAAGGTACCGGAAGATCGCCTCGAGCAGGCAGTACACTTGCAGGCGGGGGATTACTTCCCGATCCCCATGAACCAGCTGGTCATGGATTTCTCCGTGCTCGGTGAAACCGAGACGGAGGAGGGGGAAGCGCTGGAACTTCTGATGGTGGCGGTGCGAAGGGAACAGCTGCACAACAATCTGGAATGCTTATCCGACGCTGGTCTTAACTGCGAAGTCATCGATGCCTCACCTTTGGTGTTGGCGCGACACCTTCCCGCGGATACGGACCAGGAGACGGTGGTGGTCGCAGATATCGCAAACGGTCTCACCAGTGTGGTGGTGGTGCAGGGTGATACCCTGCGCTTCGCCCGGGTGATCCCCGTCTCCGTGGAGTCTTACGCGGAGGCCTCGGGTGTGGGATTGGACGAGGTCACATTGGATACCACCACGGATGCTGACGTTTCTACGGCCGTGGAGAACTGGGCCGTCGAGGTGGCCGATGAGATCAACTCCTCGATCAATTACTTCGTCGGTCAGAACGAGGAGGCTTCGGTGGATAGTCTGTACATAAGTGGCAGAGGCTCGCGGGTACCGGGATTGAGCCGATTCCTGGTGGAGCAGCTGGACATGCCGGTGCAACGCATAAATCCGACCGGCAGACTGGCTGACGCCGGGGTTCGGGGATTCGATCCCGAGACCGGTGGGGCGGATTTCACCGTGGCCATCGGATTGGCATTACGCGGTCTGGAGGAGGTGTGACGATGGTCAGGATAAACCTGCTGCCACCGGAAATACTCGAGGCTCGGCGCCGCAGATCCAGGTGGATGAAGGCGGTAACCATCGTCGGAGTGGGAATACTTGCGCTCGGCGCCGTGTTGGCGTTCCTGATCGTCGACACAATGAACTTGGAGAATCAGCTGGCCGATCTCGAGGCCGACAAACTCCGTCTCGAGGAAGAGATTGCCGAGTACGTGGAGTACGAGGAAATGCAGGCGGAAGTCGACGCGAAGACGGAGATCGCTCGTGCGGCCATGGGTCGGGCCCAGGATTGGCCCAGCATACTCACCGATATCGGTACCTTTATCCCGCAAAGAGTCTGGCTGACGAACCTGACCATGAATTATCCGCACGGCAACGGCGAGAATGGCGAGGCGACGATAGACGGTTCCGTTCAATTCCAGGGCCTCACCTACACCCATCCCTCGACGGCCCTTTGGCTGAAACGTCTCGAGGATATCGATGGATTGGCGGGTGCCAGGTGCCGTTTCTCCGCGGAAACGACTCACAGGGACTTCGAGCTGGTCTCGTTTGAACTCAACAGCCAGCTGCACCCGGGTCCCGAATACGAGCCGATGTCGGATAGGGGTGATGCCAGATGACGATCGGGACGACTGATAGATCGGTATTCTTCCTCATAGCAATTGCAGTTATAGCGGTGTTGGTATTGGGTTTCTTCATCTACCGTCAGATCGGCATCCGGGCCGATCTCCTCGAAGAAATTGAGACGGAGAAGACGGAAGTGGCCCTGGCGGAATCGCGGCTGGAGCACCTAAAGGATCTCGCGGCCCGAAGCGATGAGATGGAAGAGAGCCTGGAAACGATGGCGAAACTGATTCCCGATACTCCCCAAGAAGACGAACTAATCGTCCTTATCAATCGAGAGGCGGAGGAGGCGGAGATTGGTTTCATGGAGATTCGATTCGATGAGAGATCCGAATCCGAAGAACACGGTTACATAGAAATGCCGATCAATCTGGCCTTCGAAGGTCGCTACCTGCAGGCCATCGAACTCCTCAAGGCACTGGACAATCTGGAGCGAGGCGTCCGCATCGATGACATAAAGATGGGACGGGGACGAGAAGAATTGCCGGTCCTCAATATCAATGTCCGGGGGAGTGTTTTCTATGCCGGCAATTAGGAGGAATAGTGCGATGAACTCATCACTCAAGAAATGGCGGTTGCTGGACAAGATAGTGGCCGTATGCGTGTTGGGCGTGCTCGTCGGGGCGGCCTTTGGAATCATATCTGCTTACGCTGGTGACGCGGGCGCTACCGACGACCCCGAGGAAGTTGAATCCGAAAGTTCCGGAGATCCCTTTGAGCCCCCGGAGGAATTTGAATCTGCGGTGGCCGTCGAAGAGGGCGAGGAGCCATTATACCTGAGAAGATATGACCTTCGCTATATTGATGCCGACGAGTTAATGCCCCTGGTGTCGGGACTCGGTATCGAC
>JAWODQ010000014.1:0-4290 GCA_046483165.1 Bacillota bacterium
CCACAATTGTTGCATTTCCACTCCACTGCGCTCTCCCGGGCGAAGACTCGATCGTTTTCTATATTCTCGAGCAGCTTCCGAAAACGCCTCTCGTGACGCGCCTCGACTCGGGCCACTTCTCGGAACACCCTGGCGATCTCAGCCAATCCCTCGGCATCGGCGGTATCGGCAAAATCGGGATATAGATCCGCCCATTCTTCATTCTCGCCTTCGGCCGCATACGACAAATTGTCCGCTGTGGAGGACAACCCCACGGGATACTCCGCGGTAATCTCCACAGTCTCACCGCGAAATGATCCGTCGAGGAATTTGAAAAAGCGTTTCGCGTGTTCCTTTTCGTTTTCCGCAGTTTCCGAGAAGACGTTTTGGATCTGCACGTAGCCTTCTTTCCCGGCAACCGACGCGTAGTACGCGTAACGGCTCCGAGCCTGCGATTCACCGGCGAAGGCCTTCATGAGATTCTCGGCCGTGCGAGTACCTTCCAGTGAACTCATGAGAACCACCCTTTCACATAAATATTACTACGTATGATACATTACTATTACGCGCGCCGCCGCGCAAATGCTGAGATGCCGAGTCTTCCGCAGGAGCGATGCTGCTCGTGTCGAAAACAACAGCATGGATAGGTGCCGTCATTTTGATCGAATGCCGTCCCATCCGATCCGAGACATTGCAGGGGGATCTAGGTTGCACAAGCCAAATCGGGCAGAAGGCGACGATTGCGGTGCGGTCCTTCTTGATCGCACTCGTTCCGCCGTGCTCCTGGACGTGGACGGACAACCCGTAGGTTTCGCGACGGAGGATCTCGATTTGTCTCGGGCGCATTCCGAATCTATCCGCCGAAACGATGTTCTTTATTCCATTTTGCAGCGCGCTCGATCCGTCCTGGCCGCCAATCCGGAGGGACCCTTCCCCCTGACGATAAAATCGGGACGGAAAAAGGATGTATACCTGTATAGACTCTTCAGCACGAGGAGCGACGCCAGCCTGCACGTCTTACTGCTCGGTCCCGGCGAACTCGATAGCGAGCGAGCCTCCGAGAGCGATCAGGTCGCCGTGGTAAACCGAGACCTGCAGGTCCTTTGGTCCAATCTCGCAGATGGGCACCGGTCCGAGGGGCCCCCTCTGGACGTATTCTGTCACGACGTGTGGGACCCCAAAGATCCTCCTCACTGCCCCGTGGCCACCTGCCTGGCGACTGGCTTGCCCTCCAGAGCGGACGTAGAGATCGACGATGTTCCGTGGGTGGTACGAGCCTATCCCATCCGCACCACATCAGAAGATGAAGATGAGCAAGAACCGATCGCCGCTTTGCGTGTGGGGCGTCCGCTATCCCAAATCCTTCGTGCTCCGGCAGCACTCTTCTCGGTAGATCCGGAGGGCAAGATAAACACGTGGAACTCGACGGCGTTGAGTTTTTCGCTCTACGGCTCCGATGAGCTTTTCGGAAAGCATCTGTGGATCGCCGTGGGAGTACCCGAGTTGCGAGATCTCCTGGCGCGGGTACGCCAGGATGGAGACGAGGGCACAGTGCGAAGGGTGATCGAACCCACCGGTAACGGGGCGGAGCGCCTCGGTATCGAGATAATGGCGATAGATAACCGGGAATCTTCGCACATCGTAGCACTTTGGGATATCCCCCGGGTAAGCGAAAACTACGAAGACTGGCATCGTAACGTAATCGAGAATGCCAGCGATTTGATCTATCGTTATCGTATCGCTCCCGAAGAAAAATTCGAGTACGTCAGTCCCTCGGCGATCGATCTGCTGGGATATAGCCAGGAAGAACTAATCTCGGAGATGACCCTGGAGGATCTCGTGGCACCCGAAGATCAATCGGTGGTACGAGAAATCCTCACCGGCAAATTCAATCCCTCCCACCCGTTCGTAATGAGGTGGAAATGTAGAGACGGTAAGATAATCTGGACGGAACAAAACCTTACACCTCTCCATCGGGGCTTCGCCCACAAGGCGGTAGTATTCGACGGCATAGCCCGCGACGTCACCCGACGCGTGGAAATGGAACGCGAACTTCACTACCTCAGCTTCCACGATTCCCTTACGGGTCTCTACAATCGCGCCTACTTCAATGAGGAGTTGGCAAGACTCGAGTCGGGACGCGCAGACCCGGTTAGTTTCATCAGTACGGATATGGATTACCTGAAATTGATCAACGATACGCTGGGACACGGCGAAGGGGATGAGGTACTTCGCGCCTTCGCGGATGTCCTCAGCAACACCTTCCGAGGCTCAGATGTCGTGGCTCGCATCGGTGGAGATGAATTCGCGGTGATCCTGTCGCGCACCGACAGCGATACCGTGGACGAACTGACCCGAAGACTGAGGAATAATCTCCAAAAGCACAACCGCCGCTACTCCGAGCTGCCGTTGAGCGTCTCCATCGGTCGTTCGACCAGAAGCCCGGGAGAGAAACTCGAGGAAACGCTAAATCGTGCCGATCGCGATATGTACCGGGTCAAGCTACGACATAGCGACAGTTCAGTGATGAGTCTGATCCAATATCTCCTCTTCCTGCTCTGGAAGAAGGAGGGAATAGACAACGAATACGTCAACTGGCTAACCAGCCTCGCGGCGAGCGTGGGAGAGCGCCTGAACCTGCCGCGAGAAGAGATAAATGGCCTTCGCGAGCTGACCCGGGTATACGATCTCGGCAAAGTTGCGATCGACGACGAAATCTTGAAAAAGGGCGGCCCCCTCTCCGATAAGGAATGGGAGCAGATGAAAGATCACAGCGTCATCGGACACCGGGTAGCCCTCTCCGTACCGCACCTTTCGCACATGGCCTCCCTCATTTTACATCACCACGAATGGTGGGACGGTTCCGGGTATCCCCGCGGCCTGGGTCAGCGCGAGATCCCTCTCCCTTCCCGAATACTTGCCGTCGTGGATGCATACGGGGCCATGCTACGTGGACGCCCGTATCAGGAACAGATGTCCCCCGAGGAGGCTCTGGAGGAACTCAAGGAAGGCGCGGGGTCGCAGTTCGACCCCCGGGTCGTGGAGGTGATGGTGGATCTCCTGTCTCCGGCGGAGGATCCATCGTAGGGTAGTGCGGCGTACCGCGGTCACCTTTATCCTCCTGCTCTTGAGTGCCCTCGGTTTTCCCGGAGTGGAAGTCCTCGCAGAGACTCCATCCTACCCGAAAATCGAGGTGGAAGACCTGGAAGACTCCGAGAGGTTCTCCGCGAGAATCCTGCCGCGGATCGAGCTGCTGTCGGGCGTTTTGCTCCTTACATCGTGGCGCGATACCATGGGTCCCGCGCGAGGCGGGAATGCCTACACCTCCGAGCTGCTGGATCTGTTGACGAAACACCGCGAGCACCGCGCGATCAAGACCGCCCAAACCCTGGTCGACCGGAGCTTTACCTATGAAATTCCGATGGCCTTCGCCCTGCATCTGGAGGAGCTTCCCGATATGGCGAAGGGCACCATACCCGCCCACCTAAATGACCGGGTGGGCGGAGAAGGTCGGCTGGAGGAATTCGCCGAAGAGCTCGAGGATCTGGCCGCCACCGCGGAATTCGCCTCTTTTATGGAAGCGCAATCGCAAACGTTGCGATCCTCCCTGCGAGCGGCCGTGCGAGACTACCACCCGAAAAGGATAATCGATTGGCTGGAGGAGTTTTACGGCTACGGGGCAGATGGCTACCACGTGGTTTTGACCCCCGCGGCTTTCCCTGCGGGGGGATACGGTGCTCGCCGCGTGGAGTCAGGAGGCGAGTGGCACCTGTATTGCATAGCCCGTGCGGCGGACTCCGACACGGAGAACCCGGTTTTGCCGGAGGGTAGGGATCTGGAAAAGCTCGTCATACACGAGTGGGGACACTCCCTCTCCGATCCCGCCGTTTACTCCCACCCCAGGCTCGCAGAAAATTTGCACGGCCACTATAAACCGGTAGAGGCTACCATGGGCGAACAGCATTACTCCAACCCGGACGTATTCGTGGCGGAACAGGTCCTTCGGGGAGTGGACGCCCTGGCCAGAAAAGAACTCTACGGGGAGGCGGAGTATCGGGAATTCGTCATCGACATGAACTCTCGGGGATTCTACCTCACGGAGATGGTGGCAGAGGAGCTGGCAATCTACACGGAGAATCGCGGCGTTTATGAGACCTTCGACGAATTCGCACCGATCCTCCTCGCGCGAATGGCGGACGAACCCGTAGGATCTCCACCCCCGCGGATTCATCCCTCCCGGTGGTTGCCGCTCCTTTTGGGATTGGTGGCCATCCTCGGAGTCCTGTGGTGGTTATCGGTCGGGCTCCGGCG
>JAWODQ010000029.1:0-22794 GCA_046483165.1 Bacillota bacterium
AGGAGGAAGAAGAAGAGGAGGAGACTCCCGGATCCGACAAAACGGATTGGGTAGTCGCCCTCGAGACCGATATCGTGCAGTTCGATCCTCACCAGATCGGAGACGCCACCACCAGTAGCGTCGCCGGCATGATCTTCGAACAGCTCATGGCGCGCAATCACGATGGCGAACCCATACCGTGCCTGGCCGAAGACTGGGAAGTCTCCGACGACGGTATGGAATGGACCTTCTACCTTCGTGAGGGCGTCGAGTTTCACGACGGGTCTCCCTTCAACGCCGAGGTAGTCGAATGGCACTTCGGCCGAGGCCTAACCGACGAAAGCAACTTCCAGGCCCAGTTCTCCGTCATCGAGGAGATCGAAGTGGTCGACGACTATACTGTCACCTTCCACCTCGAAGAACCGATGGCCGCCTTCCCCGACAACGTCATCATGCCCAACGGTGGCTTCATACCCAGCATGAAGGCTTTCGAGGAGAAGGAATATGAGGACTTCATCATGGAACCGGTCGGGACCGGACCGTGGATGTGGGAAGAGTGGGTCCAGGGTCAGCGCGTGGAACTGACCAAGAATACCGACTGGTGGGATGAGCAACCGAATATCGACACCCTGGTCTACAAGATCATTCCCGAAGCCAATACCCAGGTAATCGAGCTGGAGACCGGCGGAGTCGATCTTATCATCCGCGCCTCGGAGCAGGACATCGAGCGTTTCGAGGAAAACCCCGACTTCAACGTGGTGACGAAAGCGGCCTATCGTAGCCGTTCTTACGAGCTCAACGTCGAGAAATTCCCCTTCGACGACAAGCGCGTCCGCGAGGCCGTCAACTGGGCCATCGACATGCCCACCATTGTCGAGGCCATCGCGCAGCCTCTGGCCGTACCCTCCGACTCGCTTCTACCGGCGGCGGGATGGGGTTATCCGGGTGAGGGTGTCCTACCCAGCTACGGGTACGATCCGGACAAGGCTCGCGAGCTTCTCGAAGAAGCCGGTTTCACCCTCAACGACGATGACATCTACGAAAAGGATGGCGAACCGCTGAGCATCACCATCACCTGCCCGGACAACCGATACTACATGGATAAGCAGATGAGCGAGGTTGTCCTAAACCAGCTCGGCGAGGTGGGAATCGAGGCCGACCTGAAGGTGATGGAATGGGGCGCCTTCCTGGATGAGGTACGTCCCGGCAACTTCCAAATGACCTTCTTGGGCTGGAACCAGTCCGGAGCCGATCCCTCGCTGTTCCTCGATGCCAAGGTCATGACCGGCGGACGCGGTAACTACGCGAACCACAGCGACCCCGAGCTCGACGAAATTCTCGTCGACGCGCAGCAGACGACGGATATCGAAGAGCGCCAGGAGCTCTACGAAGAGGCTCAGGTCATCGTGAACGAACACGCCTGGCACGTTTTCGTTGACAACGAAGCCCTCGTGTGGATCTTCCCCGAAAACGTCAAGGGCTTCGAGCCGGGTCCGGCCAATCAGTCCGACTACTGGTACTCGAAACTGTATTTCGAATAAGAGATAACGCGTCACCTCCGGGGGGATCCCCTCCCCCCGGAGGTGACCGCCTCTGTCGTCAGGAGGTAACGTCTTGTTCCAATACGCAGTACGCAAGATCATAAACGCCATTCCCATTTTGATCGGGGTCAGCATACTGGTATTTCTTTTGGTTCACCTGACTCCGGGCGATCCGGCCCAGCTGCTGGCGGGGCCGGAGGCGTACGAAGAGGATATCGAACAGATCAGGGAACGTTTGGGATTGAACGATCCCATCCACGTGCAGTACTTCAGATTCATCAGCAGTGCGGTCAGGCTGGATTTCGGCAGATCATTTAGGACCAACCGGCCGGTGATGCAAGATATACGGAACAGATTTCCAAATACCATTCAGCTCGCTTTGGTATCGGTGATTTGGGCGGTGATCTTCGGGGTTGCCATAGGAGTTTACGCCGGGGTTCGCCCCAACTCGGTGGGTGACAGCATCTCCATGGGTGCGGCAATAATTGGTGTTTCCGCGCCGTCGTTTTGGAGAGGTCTTTTGGCAATGCTATTCTTTGCCTATTGGTTGCGATGGCTTCCGGCTTCAGGCATGGACGGACCCGTCTACACTATCGGGGGCCTGCGGACCATGATAATGCCCGCCCTCACCCTCGGTACGAGCACGGCGGCAATTCTGGCGCGAATGACCAGGTCCAATATGCTCGAGGTACTGGGCGAAGACTATATTAGAACCGCGAGGGCGAAGGGACTCGCCGAGCGCGTGGTGGTCTACAAACACGCTCTCAGAAACGCGCTCATCCCGGTGGTCACCCTCATAGGTCTGTCCATCGGTACCCTGCTCGGCGGCGCGGTGATAACCGAGCAAGTTTTCGCCTGGCCCGGTATCGGTACCCTGTTGATCAACGGTATCAATGCCCGGGATTACCCCATGGTCCAGGCCTGCATTCTGTTGATCGCCACCGTGTTCGTCATCGTAAACCTGATCGTGGATCTGACGTATTCGGTAATCGATCCGCGCATAAGGTACAACTAGTTCGGGGGTTGATGTAGATGACCGTATTGGCTAGACTATCGCGTCACCGCTCGGCTAGGGTCGGCGGCCTGTTTCTCTTACTGATTTTCGGAATGGCGATCCTGGCCCCTGTCATCGCTCCGGAGGGTTACGATGATCAGGATCTAATGCGTCGCCTGAAACCGCCTTCGAGTGAATCGTTATTGGGCACGGATCAGATCGGGAGACATTTGACGTCCCGCATTATCTGGGGCGCGAGGATATCTCTGCAGATCGCCTTCATGGCCACGGGTTTGGGTCTGGTGGTCGGAACGGTCCTGGGCCTGGTAGCCGGATTCTACGGCGGTGCGATAGACCGATTCATAATGGCACTCATGGACATACTGCTGGCTTTTCCCGGCATTCTCCTGGCGCTGGCAGTCGTGGCCATTTTGGGGCCAGGGCTTTATAACGTAATGATTGCGGTAGGAATCTCGGGAATACCGCGGTTCGCGCGCCTGGTACGGGGATCGACCCTGTCGGTACGCGAAAAGGAATACATAGAAGCGCAGCGGGCCGTCGGTTCTCCGGATATCCGCATTCTGATGCGGCACATACTGCCCAACATAATCGGCCCCATAGTGGTCCAGGCTACCCTACGCATAGGTACCTCCATTCTGCAGGCGGCCGGCGTGAGTTTCCTCGGCCTGGGTGCTCAACCTCCCCTGCCGGATTGGGGCGGGATGGTCAGTGAAGGAAGACACCTGCTTCGCTCCGAATGGTGGGTGGCCATATTCCCCGGTATCGCGATCATGGTGACCGTGTTCGGGTTTAACCTGCTGGGGGATGGAGTCAGGGATGCTCTCGACCCCAGGGTACTCATCTCGAAGAAGGGCCAGGAACCCAAAGAGGAATCCGCGGTGGCCACTAACTGACGGCCGGATTTTGGGCCAATCGCGTGGTTCGGAGGACACAAAATGACTATACACTCCTACATGGCGGATAATCCCACCGCACCAGACATGCCACGCATACGAACACTCCCCGGGCGGAAGATCGCTTCCCCGGGGAGTTGCATCTTTGACACCTCGGATTGACCGAATCCAGTCCTCACTCGCCCATGGGCATCAGCATCGTACCGGCGTTACCCTCGACAGCCCGCTCGGCCTTATCCAGACCGGCAATCTTCGCCCAGCGCCCGGGTCGGCTCCGCACGAATCTCATCGCTGCAGTGACTTTTGGCTTCATGCTGCCGGCGCGGAAATGTCCGGCCTCGAGGTAGTTTTCGGCCTCCTCGATGGTCATCTCGAAAATCTGGCGTTCTTCGGGGGTCCCGAAATCCACGGCCACATTGTCCACGTCGGTGAGGATCATCAACCCGTCCGCATCCACATCGCGCGCCAATCTTTCCCCGGCAAGATCCTTGTCTATGACTGCCTCGATGCCCCGCAGATTTCCGTCCTCATCGCGTATGACCGGTATGCCTCCGCCGCCCGAGGCGATCACCACTGCGCCGGAATCCACCAGATCTCCGATGGCTTTCCTCTCGATTATCTCCCGGGGATCGGGTGAGGGAACAACTCGACGCCATCCTCGCCCGGAGTCTTCCTTCAGGTGAAACCCCTTCTCACGCGCAAGTGAATCGGCCTCGTTTTCCGAATAGAAGGGACCGATGGGCTTACTGGGATCGAGGAAGTCAGGATCTTCCGCGGACACGAGGGTCTGGGTTACGACGGTAGTCACGGGTATGTCCATGTCCAATTCCGACAGGGCCGCCGACAGGGACTGCTGAAACATGTACCCGATAAGGCCCTGGGTCTGGGCACCGCATATGTCGAGAGGCATGGCGGGTACCTGATCGCGGGCGGCCTCGTTTTGCAGCAGGATGCTTCCCACCTGAGGTCCATTACCGTGCGTGAGGACCAGACGGTACCCTTTGGCCATCAGGGCTGCCAGGTGCCGGCAGGCACCCGCTATGTTCTCAAGCTGTTCCTCGGCGGTCCCCCGCTCTCCCGGTTTTTGTATCGCGTTCCCGCCCAAAGCGACGACCAACAACTCCCCTTTTCTCGTCATTCTCATATCAGCGCCTCTCCAAAATCTAGATGTCCCAGGTAGAATCCGGGGGAAACAAACGTGCCTGAATCGGTATTCCCGTCCAGTCTTCGATCTCGCGTTCGACCGCGGCTACCAGGAGTGCGGCGAGCGACGATGCCTCCGGCGGATCCAGGATTATGTGCGATTTCTGCCGGAGGGAAATCATTTCTCGGCCCCCCGGGAGGGGAAATACATCCTCGGCATCCACGCCGTAAGAACGCAGATCCCAAACACTTAGTTGATCGAAAACCCGGGATCTCAGGCGCAGACCATCGCGGGGCACCACGACCGAGACCGGTCCTTCGAGGACTATACAGATACCGTAGAAACGGCGCAAGGGATGACCGGTGTAGAGGAAAAGCCTGTCTCCCTTCTCGACTCTAGCGCCGGTACCCGGGAACCATACGTGGCGTTGATCCCGGTTGCGATGACGCGCCTGGGTATAGGGGTTTTCCATCGATCCCGTAATCTTTATCCAATCGGACACGCTTCTCCACTCCCGAGTGCGTCATGTGTGGCCCGACCCGGGGCTAACCGCCCCCGGGCCGGTTCACCACCTTCGCGTCCACGCTCGTCGCGAACGCGGGGTTAGATTTAGCACGAGGACAATCTAGCCCCGGCAGAAGACCTCCTGGGCGGCCGCCAGGGCCGCACCTTTTTCGAACCGGTAACCCAAAGAGGACAGACCCCGCTCGATGGCACCGAGGGTGGCGACTATGTCGGACGGATTCGCCGCACCCATGTGCCCCACCCGGAAATACTTTTCCTTGATATCGGGGTGCAATCCGCCGGCCGTGATGATGCCCTCGGACAGTATCTCGCCCACCAATTCGGAGCCGACACCGTCGGGGTAGTACACTGCCGAAAGAGTCGGAGCCGCCAGTTCCTCTCTGACCGCGACCAAATCCAAACCGAGGGCTGCCACGCCACTTCTGAAAGCGCTGGCGAGGCGGCGATGGCGAGCAAACCGCTCTTGCATACCCTCGGCCAGTACCTGCTTCAGGCTGGTGTTAAGTGCCGCCACCAGGTTGACCGCCGGGGTCCCGAAATACGCCGGACCGCGATTCTCGTAGGCCTCCATTATCGGCAGCCATTTGCCGAAATCGGAGTAGTAGCTGGCGACGGGAGTCTTTCTGGAACGGAATCTTTCCATCGCCTCGGGGCTGACGGTCAGCAGAGCCAAACCGGGAGGAACGCCGATCGCCTTTTGGGAGGCAGTCAAATGTACATCGACTCCCCATTCTTCAGTTCGACACTCCGCTCCCGCGGTTCCGCAGACACCGTCGACGATAACCAGTGCGCCGGCCTCTTTCGCGACGGCGGCAATGCCCTCGACGTCCGCCATGACGCCGGTGGATGTGTCGACGTGGGTTATGGTAACCACCCGGAATTCCTCGCCCTCCAACGCTTCGCGCACCTGATCCGGGCCGGGGATGTCTCCGACGGGCGCGCTCAAATTCTCGACCTCGGCTCCGTAGCGTCGCGCTATCTCTCCCATGCGATCGCTGAAATACCCCGAGTTGACCGTGAGAACTCGGTCACCGGGTTCCACGAGGTTGGCCACGGCGGCATCCATACCCAGCGTGCCGCTTCCGGCCAGGATAAACGGTTGCGCCGAGGGTGCCAAAAAGACCTCCCTCATCATTTTCAGGCTCTCTCCGAAGCATTCGATAAAATCGGGGGCCACGTGGCTGGTAGTGGGTTGGGCCATCGAAGCCATAACTTCGGGCGTGAACTCGATGGGTCCCGGAATCATTAGAAGGTTGCGTCCCTTCACTCTGAAATTCTCCTTTCCCGTAAACAACGAAAACCGATCATCCATTACTTTGACGCTTCATTCCTCAATTACCTTTCTCGCAACGTACTTCCTTCCCCTGTCGACCGGCGTCAAGCTGCCCGCTGACAGCTCCGCCAGCCACCCTTCTATCTCCCCTCTTCGGTCGTGGGGAACCCAGATTTCCACCTCGACGCGTTCGCCGTAATCCACTTCCGAGAGACCAACTCGCCTCGAGCGTAAACCGTACTCCAGCTCTCCCCAGAGTTCGTAGGGAACGCTGAGGGCCAGCACGTAGCCGCAAACGTAGAGCGCCGGGCGGGCGCGCAGCAGGGCGGCCCTGCCGGCATCGGTATAGGCGCGAACCAGCCCTCCCTTACCGAGTAGCGTACCTCCGAAAATGCGGGATACTATCAACAGCGATTGCACGAGTTCCCGCCCCTCCAGGAGACTCAAAAGGGGCATACCCGCGGTCTGTGACGGTTCCCCGTCATCGGAGTAACGCTCGCGGGGGACCTTGAGCCCGAGGCGATAGGCGAAGGCATGGTGGCCGGCTTCGGGATGACTCGATCGCATCTCCTCCAGGGATTCTTCCACATCCGACTCATCCTTCGCGGGCAAAGCGAGGCCAAAGAAGCGAGATCCCTTCACTCGAGTCTCCGCCTCCCCCCTGCGAGAAAGACTTCGGTATTCGGGAAGGTATTCGTCAGTTCGCTCGTTCGCCAACCGGTGCCACCTCCCGGTAATCCGAAAACTTCCAGTAAAGGACTGCCGCCCCTACGAGCAAAACCAGGGCCGATCCGAAAAAGCTCCACGAGATCCCCAGATATCCGACCACGACGCCCAAGAATATCGGCCCGACGAACTGCACCAACCTGTTTCCGGTAAGCCGCAATCCCATCGCCAGGCCGCGGTGCTCGTCGTCGGCGCCCTCGGCCATCATGATCATGCTTATCGGCTGCGTGAGCGCCGTCGTGGTACCCCCCAGCGCTGCCAGCAGTGCCAGCGGGACCAGGGCGCTCGCGAGCGGAGTAACACCGATGGCGACAGCTCCGATCAATAGAACTCCCTGGACCGTCCTGCGAGCCCCGAAACCTCCGACGAGATATCCCAGCGCCGGGCGGACGATGAGGGCCGATAGCTGACGAACGGATCCCAGCGCACCGATAGCGCCGTCCGAATATCCTATTCTCTCGAGAAATACCGGGTAGAAACTGGTGTTGATGGAAAAGGCCCCCAGAGCGCATCCGCTTATTATGATCGACATCTGAGCCCGTGGATCCTTCAGTAGTTCCCGCGCCACCTTCGCCAAATCCCTCATTCCTTCAGTTTCGACGTCTTCGAGCTTCCTTCGCGATACGGCGGCTCCGGCGGGCGGCAGAGATAAGCTGATCAAGGCAACGGCAATACCCGCCACCCCGAGACCGGCAAACGCAACGCCCCTACCGAAACTATTGGAGATCATTCCTCCCAGGAGGGGCCCGATCAGGTGACCGAAGGCGGTGGCGAATCCGAAAACCGCGAAATCGTTGGCTCGACTCTTCGGAGTACCCAGGGCAGCCACGTATGCCTGGCCGGCCACTATGATCAAGACGTTTCCCACTCCCGCGGTGATGGTGCCCGCCGTAATCGGCACTACGGCGGGATAACGCACCAGGAGGTAGGCGGCGACCACTTCCAGGGCGCATCCCACCAGTATCGTAAAGCGCGATCCCAAACGATCTATGATCACGCCTCCGGGCAAGGCGATGAATAAGGGAAAGAGGGCGTAAGTAGAAACCACCAGCCCGGTTATTTCCGCAGAAGTCCCGAGGTCTGAAAGCTGCAGGGGAATCAGGAGACGAGGCATGGTGGCACCGGCGAAATGTACGGCGGTCAGGAGGCACATGAAGAGCAGTCTCGGTTCGACTTCGCCGAAAAGCAATCTCCCCGCCCTGCGAAAGAACATAACTAAGTGGGGCTCCTTCCGCAAAGAAGGTCGCAAACAAGTCGCAATACGCCCTCATCATAGGGCTCTCGCGTGACCTCGTCGGCCCGCGCCTTGAGATGTTTTGGCGCGTTGGCCACCAACACGCCGTGACCGGCGACTTCGAGCATATCCATATCCCCCGCGCTATCCCCGACGGCGATTAGTTCTCGAAGTGGCAGATCGAGTAGATTCGAAAGGTATCTCAACGCCGACCCCTTGCCGGCCTCGGCCGGCAATATTTCGATCAGGGTGTCCAAAGTCCTGAGTACCGTGGCCGCATGGGCAAACTCCCGGCGAAGCTCGCGTTCGAGTCGTTCACCGAGCTCGACGGGAACCCGGACCGAGATCGCGTGGACCCCCTCGGGCTTCGGATCCCCCACGACGGGTATGTCGATTTGGAGCACGCGAGAGTATCTTTTTGTATCCCGGTGTTCCACGGTGGCCGCCATACTCTCGCCGTGATAAGCGTAGGCGACGAAACCCCTTTCGGAGACTTCGGCCAGGATGCGGCTGACCAGTTCCGGATCCAGGTACAAATCCCTGAGGACGAAACCTCCCGAATCGCGGATTACCGCTCCGGAATTGGCCACCACCGGACCGTTCAGGCCCAACTCGCGCGCAAATTTCCTGGCCGAGGCGTAGGGTCGTCCGGTGGCCAGGACGGCAATCTTTCCACAATCTTGCACCAGTCGCACGGCGCGCCGCGCCCTGGGGCCGACGGTACGATCGGGTCCCAGGAGAGTATCGTCGAGATCCAGTGCGATCCAGCTGTACGTGTCGTCGATCACTGTACACCTCCGCGTGTTCCGCCATCGCCCACGCTAATCCTGCGTAAATTCCCGGGGACTTCACGGGCGGGGGTATTCGGAAATTCCGCCGCACGGCGGCTAGAACGTTAGAGACATTCTACAATAGCGACTCCACCGTCGCCATCCGCCGGTGGCGCCGTGTCTTTCGTCCGAACAAAGGATCAGCCGGCATGGGATCGACCCGGGTATTTTCCCGGTATCACGAACCATGGCGGTAATATCGGCGAAGCCCCATACTGCCACCTATTCGCGACAATGCGGCGTGCAAAACTCCACCGATGCCACCCACAGCCACCACCTGCCCGAAGAGGATTTGCGGCACCAACACGGGGTAGGGAACTCCACTCAGAAACGATAGGTAGGCACTGACTCCGAAGGCATTCAAGAAGATCGGTGGCAGGATACCGACCAGAAAACCGGGAGAACGATGGGTGAGCATCGCCGCAATTAGCGTGATCAAACTTCCGCCGACGACGTCCCAGGGACCCAGTCCACCGAGCAGATTGGCGAACAGGCAGCCGAAGAAAAGTCCCGGGACGGCGGCGCCTTCGAATAACGGTAAAATCGCCAGGGCCTCGGCCACGCGAATTTGACCGGGCCCGAAGCTTATGGGTCTGAAGGTATACACGATGACGACATAAAGGGCGGCGATGAGACCGGCGCGGGCGAGGTACTTCGCGGAGGGACTCAAGCCTCCTCGCCCTCTCCCTCGGACTCGTCTTCCTCGCCCCACCGGGCCAGATATTGAGATCGCGTCATCAATACCTCGCGCGGTTTAGAGCCCTGGTACGGCCCGACGATTCCGAGATTCTCCATGGTATCCATCATGCGACCCGCCCGCGTGTAGCCGACTCTCAGTCGTCTTTGGAGCATGGAGACGGACGCCTCACCGGCTTCCATCACCACGTCGACCGCATCGGGAAGCTTCGGATCGGTTTCATCACCACCGTCGGCAGTGGAGGATTCGCTCTCCACGGATTCGATGACTTCTTCGCGATACTCGGGTTCTCCCTGAGCGCGAACGAAATCCAAGAGGCGCTCCACGTCCTCATCCGAGAGAAAGCTCCCCTGCGCCCGTATCGCCCGATCTCTTCCCACCGGGGAAAAGAGCATATCTCCGTGTCCCAGCAGTTTCTCCGCCCCGCCGGAATCCAGGATGGTGCGGGAGTCGGCCGAAGACGACACCGCGAAGGCGATCCTGGAGGGAATGTTCGCCTTGATCACGCCGGTTATTACGTCCACGGACGGACGCTGAGTGGCGACCACCAGATGGATACCGGCCGCCCGGGCCATCTGGGCCAGCCTCTGGATGGCGTCTTCGACGTCGACACGGGCGACCATCATCAAGTCTGCGAGTTCGTCGATTATAATCACTATGCGCGGGATGAGGGATTCGCCCTTTTCCGCCGCCTTGCGATTGTAGGCGGGCAGATCTCGCACGCCGTGTTCGGCGAAGTGCCGATATCTTCTCTCCATCTCCTTGACCGCCCAGGTCAGACATCCCGCCGCCTTCTTGGCATCCGTAACCACGGGAGCGAGCAGGTGTGGCAACCCGTCGTAGGTCATGAATTCCACCACCTTGGGATCTACCAGCAGCAGCTTGACCTGATCGGGTCTGGCCTTCATCAGGATGCTCGCTATTATGCATCTTATCGAGATGCTCTTGCCCGAACCGGTGGCGCCGGCGATCAACACGTGGAGTAGATCCTCCAGTTTCACCACCATCGGCTTGCCCGTGATATCGGCGCCCAAAGCGACGCTCAGCAGGCTCTCCTCCCTGCGGAATTCCCTGCTCTCGACGATCTCGCGCAGCGAAACGGCGGCAATTTCGCGATTTGGAACCTCTATACCCACGGCCGACTTACCGGGGACCGGGGCGACCACGCGAACGCCGGTCGTCGCCATACTCAGCGCAATATCGTCGGACAGCGAGACGATCTGGCTGACCTTCACTCCCGGTCCCGGCTGAAGATCGAAACGAGTAACGGAAGGACCGTGGCTTATTTCCATCACCCGCGCTTTGATCCCGAAGTCGGCCAGAGTCGACTCCAAAAGGCGCGCCTTGCGATTCAATTCACTGCGAGCTCCATCGCCCAGACCTCGGGCCCCTCCACTGCGACTCAAAAGTCCCGCGGAGGGTAGACGGTAACTCGCATCGGGTTGTGCAGCGGCGACCTCGGCTCCCACCGGAAGTGAGTCATCGCGCGTCTCGGCGGACTTCGAATCTGTGCCCCCGGCCTTCCCGTTCCCGTCGGCTCGCGAAGAGATGATTTTCGGCTCCGATTCCTCTCGCGCGTTTTCCGGCGAGGATTCGGCCGATTCCTCCGCACGCCCGGAATCGGTCTCCCCCTCGACATCTTCGGGATACGTGCGGATCGCCACCTGCCGATCCCGGGAGTCATTTCGGTCACGCAGACTATCTCCCGCTTTAGCGGAGGAACCTTTTCCGGTTTCGGTAGTACCGGAGAAGATGCGCGTGACGAAACCGGAAATTCCTCCGAATAACGTCGACGCCATCTCCCGGGCGGGAACGTTGATTAGAAGTAGAGCCGCCACAAAGGCCCCGACGAAGAGGAGCAGGGTCCTGCCGACCGGACCGAAGGCCGCCGTCAAAGCCCAGGTAATCGCCGCTCCCAGGTATCCGCCGCCGCTTCTGACCAGGGCGGGCTCGAAGGGGGGCAGGGATGTCGTCGTGGCCTGATAGAAGCCAGCGGCGGTCAATCCTGCCAGACCCAATCCCACGACCCTGGGGATGACGCTCCCCGGCTTTATCTGAACCATCCAGGCGACCCCGGTCAGGGCCACCAACAGGGGAAGTATCCAGGCGGCCCGCCCCAAAAGCGAGGTCATGAAGACGCGCAGGACACCACCCAGCGCTCCGGAGGATGGATGATAGAGTGCCAGGGCCAACAGTACACTCAGGGCCAGCGTCAGGAGACCCCGAATCTCGGTC
The DNA here is from genome assembly GCA_046483165.1 of Bacillota bacterium. Classification (GTDB taxonomy): domain Bacteria; phylum Bacillota; class Sulfobacillia; order SLMV01; family SLMV01; genus CSSED11-154. Next base: position 12,093 of record JAWODQ010000029.1, read on the forward strand.
CTCACCCCACTGTCCACTCTCCAGTTGTCCTTTTTGCCCCGTTTCTTGCTCTTCTTCGACGAAGAAGCCATCCCAAACCCCCCGCGATCGTATTCACCTCAACGACATTTCGTACTCGACATTCACCGACAGGTCACGCGGACGTCTTCGTGTATAGGAGGAAATCCTCCGGACGCACTACCTGCAGGGGCAATCCGATGGAGCGCGCCGCCTCCTCGCCCGCGGGCGTGGTAACGATGGTGCCCCCGGATCCGTACACGATTCCGTGGGCCATCACGATGCGGCCTCCGACTATCGTCATGACCGCACGCCCGGCCGTCTCGTCTATCACGGTTACGTCGGCATCCGCCGACTCGCCTAGGTGTCCCTTGTCGAGCAAACCCAGCATCTGCGCCCCGGCTCCCGAGACTTTCGCGACGAATTCGTCCATGGTCAGGGCGCCATAGCGCACCAGGGCGAGACCCGATTCAACCGCCACGTTCCGGGGTATTCCGCCCCCGTCCGTGGATATGGCATCCACGACGAAGTCTCCCGTAGCATCTTTGCGCGTGGCACAAAGGAAGGTGGATTCGGGTCGGTTGACCGGGAAACTCATGGATACGTCGGTGTCGTTATCTTTCCAGACTTCGACACCTCGCGCACCGGTCACCAAAACGGTATGCCCTCCCTCGACGATTTGCACGCGGCCGTAGCCGTCTCCTATCGCTTTCTCCAACCCTTCGCGATCCGGGGTGTAACCCCGCATCTTCAGGCAGTTGCGAGTAACGTGGCTGGTGGGCAGATCATCGTCCCCTATCTCCCCACCCGTTCCGTTGATTCTCGCCAGATAGGACTCGGATACCAGGTTCGCCTTGCCAGCCATGGCGCCGAGGCCCTCCAGGACTTCCTCGACGGGATCGCCGGTAATCCCCCGCAAATAGCTGTTGACATGTGCGATGTGAAGGCGGTTCTCACCGGCCAGCTGGACCGCTTCGAGCAATCCCCCGAGGTGGCTGCCGGTCTCCGTGCTTCCCACGTGGAAAGCCACGTAGGAGTGAAGTTCATTGGCCAGCTCGATGAAGCGCTCCGTCGCCCGGGGACTGGAAGGATTGTGTCCGCCGATCAACTTGATACCTATCGATCCCTCTTCGAGGGCATCGCGGATAAGTCTCAGGCCTTCCTCGCGGTCGGGTACTCCGTCCGGAAAGGCCGGCATGACCTGGAGGGCCGCGACGTTGAGACCCGCACCGGTTTCGGGCACCGCCCGCAAAACTTCAGCCCCGTCGGCCATGTCCAGGGCGGTACATACTCCGGCTCGTGCCATCATGCGATGGGCCGGTCCTCGAATGTGTACGTGGGTGTCGATTACTCCCGGTATCGCCGTCAGGCCATCCAAATCCACCATCTCGGCCGCGGCGGCGGCGGGCAGGTCCTCACTGACTTCGACGACTTTTCCTCCGGATATGCCCAGGTCCGTCACTCGATCCATTCGGTTCTTCGGGTCTACGACCCTCGCGGATCGCAACAGGAGATCGTATTTCACGTCGGAATCATCCTCCCCCTCCCGGTTGTCACCGGGTACGGTTTTGCAAATCCATTTCAACGATCGCCCGGGGTTTCCTCCCGGCGAAGGCTACACTAACCGATACTGCGAACCACCAGGGTCACTATGCCCAAAAGCCAAAGATACGGCGTGAAGTGGTGCAGTTGCCCCTTCTTCAGCTTACCCACCACCAGACGAAGGGCGAGGTAGCCGGCAACGGCAGCCGCGACGACGGCCACCAATATCGCGGTCAACATGGAGTTCTCCGTCAGGGCGCGCGAGGCGTCCGGAAGGTCGAAAACCAGCGCGCCCAGTATCACCGGGATGCTCAGTAAGAAAGAGAACCGGGCGGCCTCATCCCTGGCCAGGCCCAAAGCGAGGGCCGCAAATATGGTTATGCCGGCCCGGGAGATTCCCGGAATCACCGCCAGCCCCTGCGCGAGACCCATAAGTAGGGCACCGCCGACGGAAAGATACTTGTCCCCCGGATCTCGACCTCGGGTTAACCACAAGACCAGGCCGGTAGCTAACCAGGCCCACGCCACCGTATCCACGTTCCACAATTGCTCAACGATGAGATTCTCCAGCGGAAGTACGGCGGCGGCGGTCACGGCGCTGGCGCATATGATGGTAAACCCCAGATAGAAATCGGGGTGCGAGAGAACTCTAATCGGCCGCTCGCGCCCGATTACCAGGGAGTAGATTCCCGAGCTCACGGCACGAACTATCCGGAGTACGTCCGTCCGGTAGTAGGCGATGACGGCCATCAATGTCCCGCCGTGAACCGCCACCTCCAGCGTAATCCCGGGAAAATCGATATCCAGGATGTGCTGGAGGAAGACCAGATGGCCCGAGCTGCTAACGGGCAGGAACTCGGTTATTCCCTGCACTATCCCGATGATCACCAGCAGCGATAGGTCCACCCGCGTCTCCCTCCCGAAGCTCCGAAAGCGACTCCCTCATTCTCAGCTTCCGTCGCGCTCAGCTTCCGTCGCGGGATATCTCCAGGATCACCGGCACTATCATGGGGCGTCGGTGGAGTTTTTCGTATATGAAGCTGGAAAGGCTCTTGCTGAGGTTGCGCTTAGCCTGGTTGCGATCGTCGATTTGATAATCGCAACGTTCCAGCCAGCGGATCACGGAGTCGCGGGTTTCCTCCAAGAGGTCCTCGGATTCTCGGATGTAAACGAAACCGCGAGAGGTGATCTCCGGTCCCGATACCACCTTGCCGCTCTTTTCGTCGATTCCCAGGACCACGGAGACGATACCGTCCTGGGACAGCTGCTCGCGATCCCTGAGCACCATGCGCCCGACGTCTCCAACCCCGAGTCCGTCGACCAACATATCGCGCGATCCCACGGGTCCGGAAATCTGGACGCGATCCGGAGAGAATTCCACCATGTCCCCGTTTTCGACCATGAGGATCTTGTCGTCATCGTACTTCAGGCTCCGCGCCAGATCCGCAAAGGCCATCATGTGCCGGTACTCCCCGTGGATGGGGATGGCATATTCCGGCTTGGTCAGGTTGACCATGAGTTTTATGTCTTCGCGACTTCCGTGCCCGGAGACGTGGACGCCGGAGCGGCCCCCGTATATTACTCTGGCACCGAGTCGAGAGAGATTGTCGACGGTCCGGTACACAAGTTTCTCGTTGCCCGGAACGGGGTTGGCCGCGATAACCACCGTATCTCCTTCGCGAATCTTGATCCGGCGATCGTCACCGCGCGACATGCGCGTGAGAGCACTCATCGGCTCGCCCTGGGTCCCGGTAGTGATGATCGCGATGTCCTCGTCGGGAACGCTCCGGGCAGTTTCGACGTCGACTAGAACGCCTTCCGGAGCCTCGAGATATCCCATCTCCAGCGAAACCTCCACGCTATTCTCCATGGAGCGACCCATCACTGCCACCCGACGGCCGAATCTTTGCGCGACGTCGATGACCTGCTGCAATCTCGGGATGTTTGAGGCAAACGTGGCGACCATGATGCGTCCGGGGGCATCGCGGAAAATCTCTTCCAACCGCTCTCCCACCAGGCGCTCGCTGCCGGTATAGCCTTCGAGTTCCGCATTGGTGCTATCGCATATCAGACAACGGACCCCTCGTTCACCGAAGGATGCCAGGCTGTAGAAGTCAGTTATGGCGCCGTCGGCGGGTGTTTGATCGAACTTGAAGTCTCCGGAGTGCACCATGAGTCCTGCCGGGGTGTGCACCGCGAAGCCCATGGCGTCCGCTATGCTGTGGCTGACGCGGAAACATTCCACCTCGAAATCTTTCGTCTCCACTTTCTCTCGCGGAACCAGTTTCCTGGAGCCGGCCGGCAACCTCAGTCCCGCCTCCTCCAGTTTTTGCCTCACGAGGCCCAAAGCCAGACCCGGCCCATAAACCGGCACGGTTATCTCTTTGAGGAGGAAGGGCAGGGAACCGATATGGTCCTCGTGCCCGTGGGTAAGGAAGATGCCCACCACCTTATCCCGGATTTCCAGCAGGTAACTGAAATCCGGGATGACTATGTCCACACCCAGCATTTCTTCTTCCGGGAAAGCCAATCCCGAGTCTATGACTATCGCTTCGTCTTCGGATTCCCAAACCAATAGTGTCTTGCCGATTTCTGCCATGCCACCGAGGGGAATTAGGCGTACGTGCCCCCCACCAGCATTTCTGTCACTGGTCATTTCGTCACCTCTCAGTTCGACGGAATTCCGTCGCTTTCTATACCATTATCCCTCCGACCGAGGGTATTGGGTTCTAGCAAAACCTCTCCAATTCGCGGCACACGCGGCGAACAAATCTCCAAACCGTACACAATTACCCCTAATTATAGCGCGCACCGCACAGGCTACGAAAGAGAAGGCTACCCGCGGGCCGCCCGGTCAATAACAAACGCCCTTCGAGACGACGCCGCGGATACCACAATCTGGATGCGCCATATCGGTGGGGTGAACCAGCGAAGATGCGGATCAATTCTCCCGTCCGACTCGAAACTGTCTAGGAGGACTCATCTTGCTCCTCATCGGTTCGAGACATCCTCACCGACGCCATGAATTCGGCTATGAGGGAGTCCAATCGCTGGCTGATCCGTACTACTTCTCCCCACGAATCCGCCTCATGCGCCGCGCGGTACAGTTCCGCGCGTGCTCGTTCTATCTCGCATAGGATACTTTCGGGCGAGCGGGCGGGCGACAACTCATCCACCTCCGTGTACCCAAAAACACAGAACCCGCCGCACTTTCCCCGGCGGGTTACCGTGAATCGAGAACCCGGGCGGCGCGGAGTTCATCGTCCGACCGCCCCGAGTTCTATTCGTGATTATCTCGGCTATTCATCGTCCCCGTTTGTCGTTCCTTCCGCCCCGGGGGCGTCCTCTTTTGGAATTGCCGCCTTTGTCATCGCCCTTTTCACCCGCGGGACGCTCTTTTCGGGTTTCCCTTTCCTCGACCGTCTCGCGGCCGAGTTCCTTGATGCAGGCTTCCCTCGAAAGGTTCAACCGATCCATCTTGTCGATTTCCACGAGTTTGACCAGAATCTGGTCACCGACGGAAACCACGTCTTCGGGGGAATCTACGAACTCGGTGTCGAGTTTGGAGATGTGTACCAGACCCTCCTGGTTCGGAAGGACCTCCACGAACGCTCCCAGGTTATCCATGACGCGTTTCACGGTACCGAGGTAGATCTTGCCCACTTCTACGTCCTCCGTCAAAGCGCGGATCTTCTGCACGGCTCCCTCGATCCCCTCGGCGTTCTCGGAGGATACGTATACGGTGCCATCGTCTTCGATGTCGATCTGGACTCCGAATTCGTCGACGAGGCTATTTATCATCTTTCCTCCGGGACCGATCACGTAACGGATCTTCTCCGGGTTAATCTGCAGGGTGACGATCCGCGGTGCGTATCGCGACATCTCTTCGCGGGGTTCGGGAATTACTTCGAGCATCTTGTCGAGAATGAACAGCCGGCCCTTTCGAGCCTGCTCCAAAGCCTCGCGCAGGATGCTCCGGTCGACGCCACGGATCTTGATGTCCATCTGCAACGCTGTGATCCCCTGGGCCGTTCCGGCGACTTTGAAGTCCATGTCGCCCAGGTGATCCTCTATGCCCTGAATGTCGGAGAGCACGGCGTACCTGGATCCCTCTTTTACCAGGCCCATGGCGATTCCGGCCACGGGGGCCTTGATATTCACGCCGGCATCCATAAGTGCCAGGGTACTGGCGCAAACGCTCGCCATGGAAGTAGATCCGTTCGAGGCCAGTGCCTCCGAAACCAAACGGAGCGTATACGGGAATTCATCGTCGGGCGGGATGACGGGGCGCAGGGCTCTCTCCGCCAGTGCACCGTGTCCGATTTCCCGCCGGCTCGGCGTGCGGAGGAAGCGACTCTCCCCCGTGCTGTAGGGCGGGAAGTTGTAATGATGCAGATAACGCTTGTGCTCTTCGACGTGACCCAGGCTATCGAGCATCTGCCGATCTCCGACGGAGCCGAGCGCGAGCACGGTGAGTACCTGCGTTTCCCCGCGGTTGAAAAGACCGCTGCCGTGTGCGCGCGGTAGGAAACCCACCTCGCAGCTTACGGGTCTGATCTCGTCGGGTTTCCGGCCGTCCGGTCGCTGACCGCGATCCACGATGGCCCGGCGCATCTCTTCTTTTTCTATCTGGCGAAGTACCTGATCGATGGCCCAGCTTTCCTCGGGGAATTCGTCTTCAAGTTCCCCGTGGACTTCCTCAAAAATCTCCGAGCGCATACTTTCGCGATCCTCTTTGTCCTCCGCGAAGAGAAAATCGCGTACCCGGGATCCCACGGAACGACGAACTGAAGCCTCGACTTCCGCCGAGATCGATTTGAGGAAGGGTTGCTCGGCCTCTTCGGCCAAATCGCGGATGATCTCCTTTTGCAGTTCCGTGATCCGCTTGATCTCCTGGTGGGCCATCTCGATCGCGTCAATGACGTGGTCTTCGGCAACCTCTTCGGCTCCCGCTTCGACCATCACGACGGCATCTTCGGTACCGGCGACGACGAGATCGAGGGTGCTGGCATCCGCCTGGCTGTTCGTCGGGTTCAGCACCAACTCTCCGTCGACGAGACCCATACGTACGGCTCCGACCGGGTCATCGAGCGGTATCCAGGACGTGTTGAGGGCCATGGAGGCCGCCGTTATGCCCAATACCTCCGGCGGGCAATCGGGATCGAAGGACAGGACGGTGATTACCACCTGGACGTCGTTGCGATAGCCGTCGGGGAACAGGGGCCTGAAGGGCCTGTCGATCAATCTGCAGGCCAGAGTCGCCTGATCGGAGGGCTTACCTTCCCGGCGGAAGAAACTGCCGGGAATCCGGCCGACCGCGTACTGGCGCTCCTCGAAATCTACTCGGAACGGAAGGAAATCGAGATCCTCCCGCGGTTTGGAGCTGGCTGCCGCCGTCGCCAGGATAACCGTGTCGCCCCACTGGGCTACTACGGATCCGGCGGCCAGCTGGGCCAGGCGCCCAAACTCGAAACTCATTTCTTTACCCTCGGTCTCGAGGGTGTAGGTTTTTCGCATATGCAAAACTCATCCTCCATTTCGCTTCGTAACGGTTCGCCCGGTTTCCGCCCTCTATCGGCGGAGACCGAGTCTCTGAATCAAATCGTAATATCTCGAGGCGTCCTTTTTGCGCAAATAGTTGAGGAGACTGCGACGCTGCCCCACCATCTTGAGCAGTCCTCGCCTTGAATGATGGTCTTTGGGATGTTGACGAAGGTGTTCGGTAAGTTCGGTGATTCTGCTGGTGAGGATGGCCACCTGGACTTCCGGCGAACCCGTGTCCCCATCGTGCTGCCGAAATTCCTCGATGAGTTGCTGTTTCGTCTCCTTATTCAACGGCATATCGCTTCGACCTCCTGATGTTTTGTGATCCCCGAAGACCGAGAATACCGCTGGAGGAAAGCCAATACCCCGGTCACGGTTCGCCAAACCTACTACTAGCCTGGACGAATTTTAGCACAATGCCGAGGGATACCGCAAACTCTGCGATGCTCGCTCGGGCGCCTCATAAAGGGCATTTTCTACGTCCCTCGCTATCTGTCGCTTCAGCTCATCGAGGTCGCGGAAATCTCTGGCCGGACGAATCCATCGGGAGAACTCCACCGAGAGACGACGCCCGTACAGTTCCCCCCGGAACCCGGGTATGTGGACTTCGAGAAACCCCTCGGGTCCGGATTCCTCGTGAAAGGTGGGACTCCCTCCGACGTTGGCAACCCCCGGTGCGTCGAGATCCAGATCCTCGGAAACCGCTTTGACGGCGTACACTCCCGCCGCCGGTGGGATGAGGTCCGCCCGCGTCCAAACGTTCGCGGTGGGGAAACCGAGACACCGCCCGCGACCCTGGCCCCTGACCACCTTCCCCTCCATGGCGTAGGGCCGCCCCAGCAAAACCGCGGCCTCGTCGACCCTTCCCCCGGCGATTAACCTCCTGATGTTGGTACTCGAGACCCGATGCCCCCGCACCTGTACCGGCGCAAGGACGTGGACGGCAAAGCCCAACTCTTCGCCGAATTTCTTCAGGGTCGTCGCATCCCCGCTGCCTTCACGTCCGAAGGTGAAGTTGAAGCCGACGCAAATCTCGTCGACCCCCAGTTCATTAACCAATACTTCCCGCACGAAACTTCCGGGCTCCATTCCGGCGAGATCATCGTCGAAATGCATTGTCACCAGGGAATCAACCTCGAGATCGGCGAGGATCTCGGCACGTTTCGCCGGCGATGTGAGGATTCGGGGAGATCCGCGTCGTCCCAGGGCGATGCCGGGAAGCGGCCAGAAAGTCAGCACCACCAATTCTCCGTCGATGGCTTTCGCCCGCTCTCTGGCGAGCAGAATTAGACGACGGTGCGCCAGATGGACTCCATCGAAAGAACCCACCGCCACCACCCGAGGCTTCTTCCCACGGATCCGGGCGAACTGACGCCTTCCGAACATCTTCATCTAGGATCCCTCCCCGATTTCTTCCGGTCGAAGAAACACTCGCAACAGCCGGGTGCGAGTCGCACCCGGTTCTTTGCTGGCGAGTGCCACCAGCCGGCCCGATCGCCAAAGCAACCTCACCACCTGATCGCGAGGTAGGTCGAGCCCGGATGGAACGTTCCCGTGGACCACTTTCATGGACTGTTCATCGCTCAACGTTACGGAAGGCATAAAATCGACTGCCTCGGCGGGAGGGATAATCTCGGGCAGCTTCTCGCCGGCATGGCCCACGATTTGGGCGTCCCGAAAGCCGAAAGGTCCGACGCCGGTTCTCACCAGAAATGACATGAAAGCCCTCGAGCCGGCCGCCCTCGCGAGATCGGCGATAAGGGTTCGAACGTAGGTTCCCGAGGAACACCGAATCTCGAGTAGTGCCCGGGGATTGTCACCGCCGCGCCAATCCAGAAGGTTGAGGTCGCTTACGCGTACCGTTCGCGGCTGGCGCTCAACTTCGATCCCGCGTCGTGCGAGGCGATAAAGTGGGACTCCCTTGCGCTTGAGGGCGGAGGTCATGGGAGGAATCTGGTTTATCTCGCCCACAAAACGGGGAATCGCCGCCTCGAGATCGGCGCGGTCGATGGCGGCCGAATCCGCCAGCTCCACCACTTCGCCGTACGCGTCTGAAGAATCCGTCTCCATTCCGAAGGTCGCCTCGGCCACATAGACTTTTTCCAGTCCGGAGAGATACTCCTGCAGGGGGGTTGCCCTTCCCAGGAGTACGGGAAGGACCCCGGCGGCCCCCGGGTCCAAGGTTCCCGCGTGCCCGGCCTTGCGGCAGCCACTCAACCGCCTCACGGCGTCCACTGCATCCCGGGACGTTTGTCCCGGGAGTTTGAATACGTTTGCTACCCCATTCAAAATGGTCTCGCCACCTCGTCCCGGGCACCGGCCAGGACCCGCTTCACTATCTCATCGATCTCTCCGTCAAGAGAGCATCCGGCCGCCCGGTCGTGACCTCCGCCGCCGAATCGAGCGGCGAATTCCCCGACGTCCACGCGTCCGCGGGATCGGAAGCTGACTTTAACCGGTCCGGAACCTCGATGGGTGAAAACCGCGGCCATTTCCACCCCGTCGAGAGAACGGAGGTGATTTATGATGCCCTCGGTATCCTCGGGTCCGGCGCCCGCGAGCCGAAATTGCTCGTCATCGAGAATCGTGTAGGCGAGTTTTCCGTCCATCTCCACGTTCATCAATTGCAGGGCGCGACCGAGCAGGCGAGTCTCGCCCAGCGTACGGCGTTCGTTCACTTCCGAGTGCACGAGCTCCGGCGAGGCGCCGTATTCCACGAGATCGGCGGCACACCTGAGAGTATCCGCGGAAGTGTTCGCGTAGGCGAAGAAACCCGTGTCGGTGGCGATGCCGGTGTACATACACGAAGCGACGAAGGGAGTGGGATGCAAATCGGCATGCACAAACCACCTCATGAGAATCTCGGAGGTGGCCGCCGATTCGGGATCCGACCAAATCCAATCGGCGACCCCTTTAGCGCGACGGTGATGATCGACGGAAAACACCTCGGTATCTTCGTCGATCAAATCCGCGGCCCTTCCTACCCGACTTAAGGCGCTGCAGTCGACGAGTAACAGGAGGTCGAAGGAGCCGACGATATCGTCCGGATCCCGGATTTCCCGTTCCCCCTCGGCGATAAACCGATACTTCCGCGGTATGGGGTCGGTGCTGGCCACTACCGCCCTGGCACCGAGCTGTTCCACCGCCCAGGCCGCCGCCACGGCCGATCCCACGCTGTCACCGTCGGGGGCCTCGTGCAGGGGCACGAGAACGCGGCGAGACGCCTGTATCACGCGGGTCAGTGTCGCCTCGGGGTGCCTCACCGTGTCTCTCCCTCATCCTCTATCTTCATCTCTTCCGCCTCGCCGCGATGAATGGCTTCGATCAACTTTTCGATGCGCTCGGCGTGTTCCATAGTTCGGTCCAGTTCGAAACTGAGCTCCGGAACGTATCGGAAATCACACCGCTCCGCCAGCTCGTGTCTTATGTGTCCGGTGGCGCTCCGAAGACCCGCAAGGGTCTCCTCGGATTCTTCCTCGTCTCATCCCTTTCAACTGCTCAGGCCGAGCCTTACTCTTAAGCCTATCCAGCACATCTTGTACACGCTCCATAATTTCCTCCTGTTCGCCGCCAGGCTGCGCAACTCCTCGCAGCGTTCCAGGTCCCACACCTTGAGGGT
>JAWODQ010000041.1:0-2714 GCA_046483165.1 Bacillota bacterium
GAAACAGGGTAATTCCCGGACCCAGGATTTCCTCTTCCACCAGTCGATATCCCAGGGCCGAGGCGGGGGATACCAACAGGGCAAAACCCGCCGCGACCAGGCAAACCATTGCGAGAAGTCGCATCTCAGTGCGCAATATTTCTCAATCCTCCGCCCAAAGTGTGGGAAGCTGCAACAATTGCGTGTGCCCGTCCCGGGGTTTGGGGATACCGCGCGCTCGCATCCTCCCCCAAAACTCTCACTTCCAATCGAGATACCACTTCATCTCTTCCATCACCCTCCGAAACCGTGGGACGGTACCCTCGCCGAATTCCACGGGCATGTGGGTGGTAATCACGAGGGTGCGTTCGCCGGCGTTGCCGAAGATTACGCGCCCTACGTAGTACTCCCCGTAGTCCGCCCGATCTTCCGATTCGAATTGCCATTCCCGGATTCCCCAGGAATACTGGCGCTCGGAATCTTCCACCTCGTCGATTCTGTACCCGTCTTCTTCCATCCGTTCCTCGAGCGAGGCGGTGATCTCATCCAAAGATGCCCCTGGTCCGTGGAGATCCATTTCCAAATAGACATCCTCGGGGAGAGTCCCGCCGTAGGCGGCCACTATCCTGACCGTCGTGGCGGGCTCGATTTCGACGACTTCCAGGTCTTTTGGGATGTAGGTGGCGACGCCGATTTCGGGAAACTCGGTACGGACGAATTTCATGGGTTCTTCCATACCCTCGAGCTCGATCGTGCCCTCGAATTCTTCTGGTCCCGTGGGCCGCTCCTCTACGATTTCTCCGGGGAGGTGGCTCACGGGCTCATCGGTTGCCGGTTCCTCTTCCGGTTCTCGTTCGGGCTCCTCCTGGGCGGGGGGCTCTTGTTCGCCTTCACCGCTCTGGCCGCAACCGGATATCAAAAGCAGTGCCAACATGGCAATTATGACCAAAAGGATCGGATATCTTTTCACCGTTATCCTCCCAATATCTGAGACATTACCCATTAGGACGTACGGAAATGACGGTGGTTCCCTCGAGAGGCGAATCCGGCGTCCGGATACGCGGCCGGTCTCGGGGATCAAATCCGGCGGCTCATCGCCCTTCGGTCAACGTGTCGGGTTTTCGAGGATGGGAAATTCGGCGGTGATGACACAGCCTCTTTGCGGTGCCGATTCTACGCGGAAGGATCCCCCGTTTTGCCGTGCCCGCATCTCCATGTTTCGCAGGCCGTGGCCGCCTTCGATTCGTTCGACGTCGAAGCCGTCGCCGTCGTCTGAAACCGTCAAGCGGATCGTCTCCCCTCGCCGGGCGAGTTCCACCCGCACCGATCGCGCGTCGGCGTGGCGTTGCACGTTGTTCAGCGCTTCCTGGAGGATCCTGTATATGGTCATCTCTACCTCGGGCGGGAGTTCACCATCGTAGGAGATCGCGACGTCGATGGGGATTCCCGTGCGGCGATGGAGGAGATCGGCGTGTCGGCGGATGGCCTCGGAGAGCGAGCGGCTTTTTAGGGTGGTCGGCGAGAGTTCCCGCACCAGGTGGCGAAGCTCCTCCAGCGTGCTCTGGGCGGTCTCTTCCATGTGATCCAGGATCTCAGAGGCGCGGGGATCTCCCGAGAGACGTCCCCGCAGGGAGTGGAGGGAATAGACTATCCCGTGGACTCCCTGCGAGATGGAGTCGTGGATTTCCCTGGCAAGCCGGTTCCTCTCTTCGTTTACCGCCAAATCCCGCGCCGCCTCGTGAAGCAACTCCTCCCGGCGGGAGATTTCCTCCAGGTGGCGATTGCGCATCTGCAGGAGTTCGAGCCTCTGGCGCATCAGTTCCCCGCGATACGTGATGGCCGCCACCAGGGCTCCGAAGAGGAGGCCGGCCCCGGCACCCCAAAGCACCAGCCGCTGCACCGACGGATCGGGAGATATTAATCCGAGTACCGTCGCCAGGATGGCCACGCCCAGGGTTACGAGGGCGACGGCACAGAAGCTTATCACCGCCCTCAGCGGGCGGCTCATACCTCTGGTTCGTAGCATCTCATCGAGGTGGGTTCCCGCCAACCCCGCCAGTCCCGACGTGGTGCCCGCGGCGACCGTTGAGATCAGGATTACCGGCAGCGCCGGCCACGAGCTTTCCGTGGCGCGGAGGAAAACGAGGGAGGCGATGAATCCGAATCCCGCTCCGGCGGCGGCGCTGAAGAGGAAGGAATTGCGGTAATCCGGTTTCGTTTCGGTATCCGGTTTACTCCCGCGCGTATCGTTCAAATCGATCCATCCCCGGGAACGAGGCCTTCGCGCATGGCGGCGAGGGCGGCCTGCGTCCGGTTTTTGACACCCAGCTTGCCCATGATGTTGGCCACGTGGGTTTTCACAGTCTTTTCGCTGACGACCAGGGTCTCCGCTATTTCTCGATTGCCCATGCCGCGGGTTATCAGGGCCAGGACCTCGAGCTCCCGCTCGGACAGCGGTTCCCTGCCGGTCGGTCCGGGACCGAAGGATTCAGGGTCGACCCGGTGCAACAGCTCCGCCGTGGCCCTCTCGTCGAGGTAACTTCCCCCGGCGGCCACCGCCCGGATGGCCGCCTCCAGCTCGCGCGGGCCGGCGTCTTTGAGTACGTATCCGGAGGCCCCGACTCCCAGGGCGGCCCGGATGCGATCCCAGCTTCCGAAGGAGGTCAGGATCAGAACCCGCACGTCCATCCCTCGGGCGAACACCTCGCGCATGACGTCTATCCCGTCGCGCCCGG
>JAWODQ010000112.1:0-2651 GCA_046483165.1 Bacillota bacterium
CTCCGACTACCCGGAGCTCGAAGCCGTCGAAGACTACGGAGGTCGACGCGTTTTCCAGGTTCGCCGAGCCGGCGTATTCCAGCTCGGCGATTACGTGGCGGCCGCCGGCTTCCCAATCGTGGTTTCCCAGTACCGTAATTACCGGCGTCCTCCTCGCGAGCTTCTCGACGAGATCGACTACCGGGGGCAGCTGCGCGAGTTCACCATCGACGAAATCTCCGGTGATGCAAGCCAAATCGAAGGATCTATCATGCAGGGCGCCGGGGATGTCGACGGACAAGTTCTTCCCCGAGCTACTGTGAAGGTCGCTGAGGTGAAGGATCCGTATGCCATCGAGCTCCACCGGTAGATCGGCGATCCAAATATCTACCTCGTCGACCCGGGGCCAGTAGGTGCTGGCGGCGGCGATGGTGACCACGAGTATGATAAAGATGAGACTTATGACCGCGGCCGGGGAGAGTTCGCGTGCCCGGCCCTTACCCCTGGAATCCTTCACCCTGTTGCCTCCCGTATGCCGGTATTGCCCATCTCGAGCTTCAGGATATATCAACGAGAAAGCCCGCGATACCTCCGATGAATCCCGTAATCCGGGGGACGGATAACCTCGAAAGTACTTCCAGTTTTTGGGGAGTCGGTGATCGGGGATGTCCGCCGGACCGCGCGAGGCAGGTATCATACCGCCGATATCCAAATATCCAAGCTGCGAGCATAAGATGGGAGACGGAGATGGATCCCTCGTGCGATGCTTGCGCCGATTCGGGATTCGAGGGAGTCAATTCCCGATTATCCATAATTGAGAGGATTGAGAATGGCATGGAAGAGTTTAGTCCCTTCGACCTTTTCGATTTCGAGTTTCTGAGCGACCCGCGATTATCCCCGGACGGGGAAGCGGTAGTCTACGTTCGACATACACTCCTTCCCCGGGATAACACCTACCGGGCCGATCTGTACCTTTACCGACACGACCGCCCATCCCCCTTCACCGCGGGGAATTCCGTCGATTTGCACCCGCGCTGGTCTCCCGACGGCAAGTGGGTGGCCTTTACCTCCGATAGGTCCATCGAGGGTCGCGATCTCGGTCGTCAACTCTGGGTCATGGCGGCGGACGGCGGAGAGGCCAGGCCCCTCACCCGGATAGAAAGCGGTGTTTCTTCCTTCGTCTGGTCGCCCACGGGCGACAGGTTGGCCCTGGTGTCCCGATGCGATCCCGCGCGGGGCCTGGTGGAAGCCGCGGAGGAAGAAGCCACAGATGACGATACCGGGGATATGTCGGCACTGTTCGCGAGGTACAATGCGGACGTGCGGCACATAACCGAGATCAAGTACAAATTCGATGGCATGGGCTTTCTCGAGGGCAAGCGGTCCCACGTGGGAGTGATACCGTTTTCACCGGACGGAGAACCCGAGGTTCCGATCACCGTGACTTCGGGCAACTACGATCACCTATCTCCCGGCTGGTCCCCGGACGGCGGCCACCTGGCGGTCAGTGCGTGCCGGGTCGCCGAAGCCGACGCCCAGGTCTTCAGCGACATCTGGCTGTTTGCCGCCGACGGATCGGGAGAGCCGCGCCGTGTAACCCGGGGCCTCGGACCGGCGGAATCCCCGAGCTGGTCGCCGAACGGTGACGCCATAGCGTACGTGGGCCACGCGCGGGAGATCGGGGGCGGGTACGATAATTCCCGGCTATGGGTGGCCGAGATAGGAGATATCGACGCGGAGGAATTCGAGTTGCGCGATGTCACCGCCGGAACCGATGCTTCCCTGACCAGCACCGCGGTGACCGACATGTGCCTCTCGAGCGGTACTCCCCGGCTCACCTGGAGTCCGGATGCGGACGAGGTGTTTTACGTCGCCGCCGAGCGCGGGACCGTTCAGATGGTGCGGGTGAATCTCGACACGGGTGGAGTGAGTTTCGTCACCGCTGGGGACAGGGTGGTTTACGATGTCGATACCCTCCCGGAACTGGGCCTGGCGGTCGTGGCCTCCGCCGACGCGGGGAATCCCGGACGGATATCTCTCCTCGATTTGGTCCCCGGTGGGGAAGGGGAACTCAGCGTCGGGACGTTCTCGGACGATGTTTTGGATTCCGGCGGGCAGCCGTCAACGGAGCGCGTAATCGCGGAAAGCAACGGAGAACTCCTGGGAGACAAATGCGTACACCGTCCGGAAAGGTTCGTGGTGGAGTGCGGGGACGAGGCCCAACCCGTGGACTGCTGGTTCATCAACCCGAAAGGCGATGGTGAGGGAGGTAAGCTCCCCACGGTGCTTCACATCCACGGCGGCATAATGGGCATGTTCAACAGTTCCTTTTACTTCGAGCACCAACTCCTGGCGGCCGCGGGCTATGGGGTATTGTTCTGCAATCCCCGGGGAAGCTCGGGTTACAGCGAGAGTTTTCGAAGCGCGGTGGACGACGGCTGGGGTCCGGTCATCTATCCGGATTTGATGGACGTCGTCGAGGAGGCCGTCGAGCGTTTGCCCATCGATCCCGATAGACTCGGCGTCGCCGGCGGTAGCGCCGGGGCCGAAATTGATAGGGGCAAGGCCAAGATAGTTCCCGGTGAAAAAGTTTTTGCCCGAATCCGCACAAAGTACGAGAGATGAAGTTCTTTTTCCATATCACCTCAATATCCAGGGGATAAAACCCTGAC
>JAWODQ010000126.1:0-74398 GCA_046483165.1 Bacillota bacterium
GCCGTCACCTGATCGAATTCTGGATGATCGAGCCGGAGATGGCCTTCTACGATTACGAGGACAACCTTCGATTGCAGGAACGCATGATGGAGCACGTCGTTCGACGGGTCTTGGAGGAATGTCGCGACGAGTTGGAGACGGTCGGACGCGACACCGCTCCGCTGGAGGGGGTGCGAGCTCCCTTCCCGAGAATAAGTTACGACGATGCCATCCAATACCTGGCGGACAACGATTTCCAACTGGAGTGGGGCGAGGATCTGGGTGCTCCACACGAGACGGCCATCGCGTCGCAGTTCGAGCGCCCCGTCTTCGTGGAACGATTCCCCGCCGGGTGTAAGGCTTTCTACATGGAGCCGGATCCCGACAGGCCCGAAGTCGTCCTCGCCGCCGATCTTTTGGCCCCCGAAGGTTACGGTGAGATAATCGGTGGCAGCCAAAGGATAGCCGATTATGAACTGCTTAAGCGCAGGATACGGGAGTACGGATTGCCCGAGGAGGCCTTCGGCTGGTACCTGGACCTGCGCCGCTACGGTAGCGTGGAACACTCGGGATTCGGTCTCGGGATCGAGCGACTTCTCACCTGGATCGCCGGTCTGGACCACGTTCGCGAGGCGATAGCCTTCCCGAGACTGCTCAATCGCCTGTCACCCTGATACATTTCGTTCGACCGCATATCTCGAAGAACTCGGAAGGAAGTTAACATGTCTCTCGAGGAAGCCGGCTACACCCTCAAGGAACGGCGCATTTCTTTGGGCCTCACTTTGGCCGAGGTCCAGCACAGTACAAAGATACGCGGCCGGTATCTCGAAGCCCTCGAGGAGGGTGACCCCTCGGTGCTCCCTCCGGGACCTTACACGCGGGGGATCATCAGAAGGTATTCTGAAGAACTGCATATCGATCCGCAACCTATCCTGCAGGCCTACGGTGAGTGGCTGCATGCCCAGGAAGATCAGTCCCTCACGAAAAAGCTTCGCAAAACGCCTGGCTCCCGGGGCATTACGTTGCGGGCGACCGGTGGATCCCGTACTGGCTGGGTTTTTGGTTTATTGCTCGTGATAGTCCTGGTGATCGTGGGAGGAATCTATTACTACAACGTACTTCCCGACCTGCCCTGGACGTCGCCGGATCCGCCACCCGAAGAGGGAGCGTCGACGGAAGAGCCCGAGGAAAGAGAACCCGAGGATCCCGAGACCACGGGCGACGAGGGATCCGGTGCTGAGGAACCGCCGCCGGAGGAACCAAAGCCGCCGTCGGCGGTCGAGCGTACCCAGGATGGCACGACCATCCTATACCAGGTCTCGGGAGTACCGGAGATCCAGGTCACGCTTTCCACCACCCGCGACTGCTGGCTCCGCGTCACGGTCGACGACGAAGACCCCTCGGACATGACCCTCGCGGCGGGGACGAGTCGCAGCTGGACTGCCACAGAGGAGATGTCGGTACGGGCCGGGAACCCGGCCGAGCTCGATGTCATCGTGAACGAAATGGAAGCGGACACCGTTCGCGCGGACGCGCCGAGAGATCTGGTATTTGTGCTGGAATCGCCCTAATCTCGAGAAACCACGGAGCAAGTTGATTTGCAGAAGCGAGGGACCTCTCGGGGTCCCCTTTCTTATTTGACCTCCCGGTTCCGCATTCGCCGTATCAACCTGTCGCGGCGATACTCGAGTTCTGCAATCTCCGGGGCGAATTGAGAAGACCGGGGTTCGAGTAGGGTGAGAGCCCGTTTTGTGTAGTCGAGGGCCATGTCGAAATCTCGGAGTTTGTGCTCCGCGTATTTGGCCATCTCTACGTGGGCTTCGGTGACCGGGTATGGCGGGACAATCCCCGCCTCCACCAGCTCCACGGCCGGTCGCCAAAACGAAGCGGCCTTTCGGTAATCTCCCCGGCGGCGCCATAGGAGGCCAAGTTCTCGCAGGGCCGCGAGATAATCGCGGTCCCCGACGGCGCGGCTTGCGGCCTTCTCCAATTGCCTTTGCGCGAGGTCGGAACGTCGACATTTCGAGGCCATGCGGGCGATGGCCAAGTGTTCACCCGACGCGGTCGGTTCGCGCAGGGGACGCAGCATACAAAAGAGCAGGTCCGCCGTCGCCAAGAGATCGAGCTCATTGTGATGGACTATCTCATCTACCATCTCGATCGGTCCGCCGGCCAGGTAATCGAAATAGCGGGCGGGAATCTCACTCCCCGGGATGTCGCTGGATCTAGGGCGGGCCAGGATGTGTTCTTCGAGGGATATGAGACTGCAGCTGGAGAGTGTCCGCGACCACAGGCGACGCGCCGGCGGCAATAGATCCGAGTGGCCGCGAAAGCGGGGTGGTTTCATACGGTTAAGAGTGTAACGGTTCTCCAAAAGCGGCAGGTCGAAACTCTTCCCGTTGAAGGTGATGAGGTGGTCGTACTCCTCCAACCTTTTCGAGACGGCCTCGAGATAGGCATGTTCGCCCCCGGGATCCGACAGGAAGTACTGGACGACCTCGACTCCCTCTTCGTCGAGCGTCGCCGTTCCGGCGAGAAAGGGAAGGGTGCCGACGCCGCGGGACAGGCCGGTGGTCTCCAAATCCAGCAATACAATATCGGTGGGGTCTTCGGGGGGCTCCTCGGCGCCCAGGAGCTGCATCTCGTTGATCAGGTCGAGTCCGGAATGATTTCTGCGATGAAAAGTGGTACGTCGGTAGACGACATCCGATTCGTCACCCGCGCAAAAACCGGCGGGAATGGCGCGGTCCCTTCCAGCTCCCGGTGAACGGGCGGGTTTACTCGGCCCCGCGAGGCGCTCCAGTCTTTCTCTCAGGCCCGACACCGGCTCCCACCTCCAGCCTCTCCAGAATTCGGTGCGCTATCTCGCGAGCGCGCGTGCCAACCTCCGCGGGGGCGCCGACGCACGAGGGGCATCCGTCGCGACACACGCAATCCTTTAGTACCTGCAGGCACGTCCTCCGCAACTCGTCTTCCAGCGTGAAAAGCATCTCTCCCAGGCCAACTCCTCCGGGATAGGCGTCACAGAGGAAGATCGTGGGTCGTTCGGTGAAGGGGGAACGTATCTGGGCGACGGAGTAAAGATCCCTACGATCGCAGGACAGGAAAAGCGGGGCCACCTCCGTAAGAAGGTTTCGAAGACCCATCAACCCCGATTCCAGCTCTCCCGGAGTGAAATCGGAGATCAACTCTTCCTCCAGCGTCATCCAATAGGCCGTGGTATGCATGTTTCGCGGGGGGAGGAATATCTTGCCCCAACCCAGGTTTTCGTGGGTTCCGAAACGGATTTTCTTGAACGTCGTGGGTTGGGCAGTGAGCCTGACCTCGCCGAAGTATCGTGAGGACAGATCCCGGTCTTCGCTCCTAAGAATGTCCAGCACGGCGGTATCGGCCGCGAAGGTCGCGTCGGTGTAGTAGTTCACGTCCACGCGACGTACGAAGGCCTTGCGTTCCTCGAGATCCAGTTCTTCCACCTGATACTGGGTGGCCTCGTGGATGTATATCGCCTCCTCGTGCAACAGCATCGGCGCACTGAATTCGTCGACTTCGCCGATGACCCGGGGTTGGGGATCCGTCGTATCTACGATGACGACGTTCCCGGTGGAGGCCGAGCGCAGGCTGATGTCCTCGGCGGGGAAGCCTTCCGTCATCCAGTGCCAGCGATCTCCCGAAGAGTGAAGAACCCGTCGCTCGGAAAGGTAATCCAGAATTTCCCGCAAGTCGGAATCGTCAGCCACCTCTTCCGCGGTGAAGGGCAACTCGAAGGCGGCACATTTCAGATGGCTTACGCGGATCAGGAGATTGTCGGGTTGTACGAGGCCCCTTTCGGGTGAGCGCTCGAAGAAATACCTCGGGTGAGTTACCAGGTGCTGATCCAGCGGGCTCGAGGAAGCCACCAGTACCGCGAGGGAGGGGGAGTCCTTGCGGCCCGCCCGGCCCATCTGTTGCAGGGCGCTGGCGATGGTTCCCGGATAACCGACCAGTACGGCGGCTTCCAGCGATCCTATGTCGATACCGAGCTCCAGAGCGTTGGTCGCGATCACTCCCCGTATCTCTCCTTCCCGCAATCCCCGTTCTATCTCGCGGCGCTGCGCCGGGAGATAACCGCCGCGATAACCGCGGACGTTTAGGCTGGGCAGGGCTTTCCTGAGGTAGGAAAGGAGCACCTCCGATTGGACCCTGCTGCGGGTGAAGGCTATGGTTTGAATGCCGTTGCCCAGTAATCGTTTCAGGATATCGCGGGCTTGCAGAATTGAACTTCGCCTTATCCCCAGTTCTTCATTGACCACCGGAGGATTGTAGAGGACAACGTGTTTCGGTGCTCGGGGAGCTCCCGATTCGTCGACTAGCGTGAAGGGGAGTCCGGCCAAACGTTCCGCCAGCTCACCGGGGTTGGCAATGGTGGCCGAGGAGGTAACGAACTTCGGCGAGGAGCCGTAGAAGCGGGCGATCCGTTGCAACCGCCTCAATACGTTGGCGACGTGGCTTCCGAAAACGCCCCGATAGGTATGCAGCTCGTCGATCACCACGTATTCCAAATTCTCGAAGAGGTGAACCCACTTGGTATGGTGGGGGAGTATGCCCGTATGAAGCATGTCCGGATTGGTGATCACTATTTGACCCGCCCGGCGTATGCTGCGTCGAGAGGTGGCGGGAGTGTCGCCATCGTAGGTGAAACTGGCGATATCGCCGCCCACGGCCTCTATCCACTCCGCTATCTCATTTCGTTGATCCTGGGCCAGCGCCTTGGTGGGATAAAGGAACAACCCGCGCGACTGGGGCGCGTTGAGTATGGAATCTATCACCGGGAGAATGTAGCAGAGGCTTTTCCCCGAAGCCGTCGGTGTGGCGACCGCGACGTTTTCGCCCCTCTGTAGCGCCTCGATAGCCTCCGTTTGATGGGAGTAAAGGCGCCGTATTCCCCTGGATTTTAACGCGGCGGCCAGATGGAGGTTGAACGCGGGGAGGCGACCGTATCGGGCCTCCCGGCGAGGCATTTCAACCCATCCGGTTACCTGCTCGGAGAATTGTCGATCTTCGCGAAGTGCATCGACGAGTTGTTCGAGATTCAAGGTCAACCACCCCCTTTAATACTAAGCGAACATATGTTCCCGGGCAAGCGAATCCGGGGACGAATGTCGGATTCGGCGACCGAAAGTTCCTTGAGATAATTCGAGGTACGTAGTATTTTCATTTATGTGATCGAAAGAGTTGACATTGGGGGGCGTCATGCGGAGACCGAAATGGTGGAACGAAAACGTAGCGCAGTTCCTTTTGGCCGTCTCACTTGCGGTCATGGCGGGATTGTATCGAGACGGGTTCCCGGCACTTTTCCCCTTTATGCGAGAAGAGTTCGGCGTCAGCCGTGCCGTATTGGGGATGTACGTTTCGGTCCTGTATCTGATCTCCAGCGTAATAGCAGTGATGGCCGGTCACGTGGCCGACCGTCTGGGGGCCAAGCGAGCATTGACCTGGGGAGCCCTGGCCCTGGGCATCATCATACTGGTGCACACCTGGGCCCCGAGCTTCGCGATGATGCTGGCCCTGGCCGTACTGGCAGCCTTCGGTTTCAGCATCATCAGTCCCGGTACGAATAAAGTGGCTACCGATCGCTTTCCACCCCAGCGTCGCGGTACTTTCATGGGACTCGTGTTCCTGGGATGGTCCATGGGAGGACTCATCGGAGCCGTCACACTTCCGTCCATAGCCAGCGCTTTCGGTTGGCGAATTGCGGTCCTGTCCATGGCGCTGGCGATGCTCGCGGTACTGCTGGCATTTCGAATCAAGTATCGCGAGGTGGGAGAAGAGCCGGCCCGAGAAGACGAAGAAACCGCACGGGAGGCCGAACCTTCGCTAAAAGACACATCATTTCGAGGCGGATTCGCGAGCCTACTCGCCGACCGCTACATCCTGATGATTTGTTCGGTCGGCCTGGTACTCGGCGGCATAAGCGGGACCATGGCGGCTCATTACACGCTCTTTTTCCACCTCGATCTGGGGTACAGTGAGGCCATCGCCGGGCTGGGTTTCGCCTTCCTGCACGCCGGAAGCCTGAGTGGTCGGCCGGCGTGGGGTTTGCTCAATGACCGCGTCTTCGACTCGAACGAGCGGACCAGCTTCCTGTGGATTACCTTTACCACGGCGGCGACCGTCACCGCATTGGCCCTGGTATCCCGCTTTCTCACTGCTCCCTCGTTGGTGCTACTTTTCGCCTTGACCTTCGTGGTGGGATTTTGCGCGCGCGGGTGGCCGGGAGTATTGTTTGCCGCCGTCTCCAAACGCGTGGATAGTAACCGGGCCGGAATGGCGACGGGGTTTACCCTGCTGTTCGTTAGGATGGGAATTACCGTGGCACCTCCAATCTTCGGATACGTCGCCGATCTAACCGGGACCTACGAGATGAGCTGGTTCCTCACCGCGGCTCTCTCCGCCCTGGCCGGCATCCTACTCTACACGCTGGGAAGCCGTATCAGTGGCGATCGAAACGTCGAGGATACCGGCTAGATTTCGTTATTAGGATTCGGATGAGTAATTAGCGGTGGCACTCGCGGTCATCCTCTGGTGCCGCATGGGGGAGGTAGGAGGTCCTAATCCCGCTTTCTCCGGGGATTTAGCCGCGGCGGGTGAACCGAGACTCGGTCGCGAGAATATCCATCTTCCGTTTCGTAGTGTGATGACCACTTTTCCGTCCACCATCTATATCGAATATGGCGTAATCGCGACGGCGTGTTCGGAATATTGAAACGGTAGCCGCCCTCCGGCGAAATCCGACTCGATAGACTGCGAGAAACGAGATTGTCCGGCGCTCGGGGGGACAAGTACGGAGAAGGGAAGAGTATATGAGTGATGAGAGAATCCGAGTTGCCTTCGTGCATCTCGGTTGTGCCAAAAACCTAATCGATGCCGAGAAGATGGGTGGACTGTTGGAGGAAGCTGGGTATGTTGTCGACGAGGATCTCGAGGCGGCCGACGTGATAATCGTCAACACCTGCGGGTTTATCTCGGACGCCAAAGAGGAGTCCATCGAAGAAATCCTCTCGCTGCTCAGGGGGGCGGTGGATGATTCTCCCGCAGTAATCGCCGCGGGTTGTCTCGCCCAGCGATACCCGAGTGAGCTCGCGGAAGGTATACCGGAGCTTTCGGGTATTTTGGGAGTGAATGACCTCGAGGAAGTGACGTCGGTAGTTGAGAGCGCCGCGCGAGGAGAACGGCTCATCCGGGTGAGTTCATCTTCCCACGGATGGCCCGATCCCAAATTGCGCCATCGCTGGACGCCATCGCACATCGCCTATCTCAAAATAGCGGAAGGTTGCGACCGTCGCTGCAGCTATTGCGCCATCCCTCTCATCCGAGGGCCCTACCGTTCCAAGCCCGCAGAGGATATCCTGCGCGAAGCTCATTCCTTGGTCGAAGAAGGGGCTCGAGAGATCAATCTAGTCGCCCAGGATGTGACCCTGTATCGATCGCCCGGGGGCGACGTGGGTCTCAACGGTCTGCTGAAACGCCTCGCGCGCGAACTCCCCGATGTCTGGGTGCGAATTCTCTACGCGCACCCGGCGGGGCTCGATGAAGAACTGGTCGAGACCCTGTCCGGGCACGCCAACCTTTGCTCCTATCTCGACGTTCCCCTACAACACGCCAGCCCGCGAATATTGCGGGCTATGGGTCGTCCCGAAGACCCGGACCACGTGCGAGATTTCCTTTCGGATCTTCGCCGCAATCACCCGGAGTTTTCCGTTCGTTCCACCTTCATGGTGGGATTCCCCACGGAGACGGAAGCGGATTTCGAATACCTAACGGAGTTGGTTCGAGATTTGGAGTTGGATGATGTGGCGATCTTCCCGTTCTCTCCCGAGGATGGAACTCCGGCCGAGGGCCTGCCCGAGCCCGTACCGACCCGAGTGGCCCGAGAGCGAGCCAACGCCCTGCGCCGCATCGCCGAGGAATCTTCATTTTCCGCCAAGCAGCGGTTCGTCGGAAGAGAACTGGAAGCCGTCCTGGATCAGCGAGGGGCAAATGGGTGGCTCGCGCGCCACCGCGGGCAGGCACCGGAGGTGGATGGAGCAATAGTGGTAGATGGCCTTTCGGATACATCCCTCGCCGTCGGGGATCGTTTGAGGGTGAGAATCGAAGGAGCGGACGCGGTCGATCTCTGGGGGACGGCATGTCGGGCTTGAGTCTCGGATTCGCGGGTCGGGGATTCGCCCGACACTTCACTTTGGTATGCTGGTCGTAGAAGGAGTCGCTGATCCCGAGACGATGGTCGGCCAGTCCATTCATATCGTATCGCCGAACTATCCCGCCGCCAGTGGGAAGTGATCGAGAGAGGATCCTGAACTACATGAGAGCCGAAATAATCGCCGTCGGCACCGAACTTCTGCTCGGCGAAGTACTCAATACAAACGCGCAATATCTATCTTCCGAATGTGCCCGATTGGGGATCGATGTATACCACCACGTGACCGTCGGGGATAATCGAAGCCGTCTCGTTCGAGCCCTCGCGGAGGCCCGGGAAAGGGCCGATCTCGTGCTCGTCACCGGAGGCCTGGGCCCGACTCCGGACGACATCACTCGAGAAGCGGTGGCCGAAGCCTGGGGACGGAAAATCGTTACCGACCCCGAATTGCTCGACGATATCAAGACCTACTTCTGTAATCGGCACGTGGAGATGACCTCGAACAACGAAAGCCAGGCGCAGATGCCCGAGGGAGCGATCCCCTTGAGAAACAGCAAGGGAACGGCACCGGGATTCTATCTCGATGATGGTGTGGCGGCAGTCGCCTGTCTTCCCGGTCCTCCCGGCGAACTCGAGACGATGTTCTCCCGGGTCCTCGTTCCCCTCTTGGACTCGAAGGGTCTGATCCCGAAAAGTCACCTGTATTCCCGCGACGTCCTCACGGCCGGTTTGGGAGAATCTACCGCGGCCAGCATGTTGGAAGACCTGATCGAGCGGCAGACGGATCCCACCATCGCCACGTATTCGAGCGCCGGCACCGTGAGAATTCGCCTGACCACGCGGGCGGAGAGCCCCGAGGAGGCGGAAGAAAACTTTGCCGCGGTGTTGAGAAAGCTGAAAGAGCGGATCGGAGAACACATCTACGGATATGACGCGGATACATTGAGCAGGAGGGTGGGGCGGGATCTTTCTTCCCGATATTTGACCCTCTCGCTCGCGGAATCCTGTACCGGGGGAGGTTTGGCTGCGGCTATTACCGATACGCCCGGGTCCTCGAAGTACTTTCTCGGTGGCACGGTAACCTATTCCAACGAGTCAAAAGAGAACCTCCTCGGCGTCGCTACCGAGATCCTGGTGGAGCACGGCGCGGTCAGCGAGGCGGTGGCCTCGGCCATGGCGGGAGGTTGCAGGGAACTTTTCGGTTCGGAGATCGCGATCTCCGTTACGGGTGTCGCCGGACCCGGAGGCGGGACCGACGAAAAGCCCGTGGGAACCGTTTGCTTCGGGTTCGCGGGTCCCTGGGGTGTCGAAACGGAGCGCCATTATTTCAGTGGCGATCGCGCCGGGATACGACGGAGAAGTTGCGTGTATGCCCTCGTCGGGTTGCGGCGGCGGCTCCTCCGGTCGGGTTGACTGGGAACGTTTGTTCGATGATACTGAATTTGGGGGTGTGGGTATGGATACATATCGTCTTTTCCTCGCCGTGGATTTGCGGCGCGACACCGATGCGAGATTGGACGCGCTGACGGCGGCGGCGCATCGGGAAGTCGGAAGGGAATTTCGTCCCGTATCGAAGGGGCGCAGGCACCTTACCCTTCGCTTTCTGGGGGATACCGACTCCAACCTGGTAGAGTCGATGGCCTCGGATATCGGGAAGATACTCGGTGAAGAGGATCCATTTTACATTACGGTGGAAGGAGCCGGTGCCTTTCCCAATCCCGAGCGCGCCCGCGTTTTGTGGGCCGGCATTGAAGAAGGTTCCGGGAGAGTTGCCGACCTGGCCGCATCGATAAATGA
The DNA here is from genome assembly GCA_046483165.1 of Bacillota bacterium. Classification (GTDB taxonomy): domain Bacteria; phylum Bacillota; class Sulfobacillia; order SLMV01; family SLMV01; genus CSSED11-154. Next base: position 9,953 of record JAWODQ010000126.1, read on the forward strand.
AATTCTTAGTGAAGATTACGGGTTCGATCCGGAGTCTAAACCCTTCCATCCCCACGTGACCGTCGGGCGATTCCGGGGTAGACCGATGGACGTGAGGGAGCTGATCGACTTTTATGCCGGGGAAATGTGGGGTCGCGACCCCGTGGAAGAAGTCCAACTCATCCGGAGTCAGCTGGGCCGTGGAGGCCCTACGTATACGGTTTTGGAGAAGATTCCGCTCGGGGGAGACTGGCCGACGGAAAAGAAATTGGTATAATATGCCATATAGGAGGTGTTCCCTTTGGAGCGGGATAAGGCTTTAGAGATGGCCATTTCACAAATAGAAAGACAGTTCGGCAAGGGCTCGATAATGAAACTTGGGGAATCGGGTGCCCTCCAGGACGTCGAGGTTATTCCAACCGGTTGCTTATCGCTGGATATCGCTTTGGGCGTCGGCGGATTGCCGCGCGGTCGCGTGGTAGAGATATACGGACCGGAGGCCTCGGGAAAGACGACCGTGGCCCTGCACGTCGCCGCGGAAGCCCAACGCCACGGTGGCTTCGCTGCCTTCATCGACGCGGAACATGCGCTCGATGCCCACTACGCCGAGCGTCTCGGTGTGGACGTCGAGAACTTGCTGATATCGCAGCCAGACACCGGCGAGCAGGCCCTCGATATCGCCGAGGCCCTGGTTCGAAGTAGTGCGGTCGATGTGGTGATCATCGATTCCGTCGCCGCTTTGGTGCCGCGCGCGGAGATCGAAGGGGAAATGGGAGACAGTCACGTGGGGCTTCAGGCCCGATTGATGTCCCAGGCGATGAGGAAACTTGCCGGGGCCATATCCAAATCTCGCGGAATCGTCATCTTCATTAACCAGATCCGGGAGAAAGTGGGAGTTATGTTTGGCAGTCCCGAGGTGACTCCCGGTGGACGTGCCCTCAAGTTTTACTCCTCGGTAAGGATCGACGTACGGCGCATAGAGACCCTGCGCAACGGCAGTGAGAGCCTGGGTATCAAGGTTCGTGCCCGGGTACTGAAGAACAAAGTGGCACCACCCTTCCGCCAGGCAGAATTCGATCTGATGTACGGCAAGGGAATATCGCGCGAGGGAGACTTGCTCGATCTCGGTGTGGAACACGGAATAGTCACCCAGGCCGGCTCCTGGTATTCCATCGGAGAGGAAAGGATGGGACAGGGCCGAGAGAACGCCAAGAACTGGCTTATGGAGAACCCAGAACACAAAGAGGAACTGCAAAAGGCCATCCTCGAAGAGGTCGGCCTCGAGCGGAGAATACGTCCCAAACCGGGCGAGGAAGAGTAGCCCGTGCCGGACGACGGAAAAGAAAGGGCCGCCTCGGAGGCGCTGTCCTATACCTATCGTTTGCTGAGTCGACGCGATTATACCGCCGCCGCCCTCCACGACCGTCTGCGGCGTCGGGGCCATTCCGAGGAGACGGCCGGATACGTGCTGAGCGAGCTTCGCCGCCTGAATCTGGTGGATGACGAAGACTACGCCCGCAGATACGTGACCCACGTGCTCGAGCGCAAACCCCGGGGGAAGGCGAAGATTCGCCACGATCTCGAAAGACGAGGGGTGGAGCGGAATCTCGCAGAGCGGGTGATTGACCAGATGGTCGGCGAAACCGAAGAGATGGCCATGGCGCGCCGTGCCCTCGCCGCAAGGGGAGCCACCCGCGAGAGCATCTACGAGGATCGGCGCAGCGAGGCCCGGTTTTACCGATTCCTGAAGGGACGGGGGTTTCGAGACAGGGTGATTCGAGCTGTCCTGCGATCTCCCGAAGGGCCCGAAGGAGACCAGTTTTCTTGACAGTTTGCGTGAACGACCGATAAACTTCTTTTGGGAATCACCTGTTCTGAATTCTACCGGTGCACGGTTTAAGATACGCTCGGTGAAATGCCCAGGAATTATCGGCGGGGCCACGGTCCACTGTCGTGAGATTTGGTGATGGGGATTACAACCGATACACCCCTATGGGGGACGTACGAGCCGTACACGGTGTGGTAGGTTCGCAGGCCGAGTCCCATGGACTCGGCTTTTCGTTTATCCGGACAGGTACGCCAACATCCCAAGGATGGAGGTGTCACGCCTTTGAGTCTGGGGCAAGTAGTGGCGATAGCTGCCGTCGTCGGAATTGTCGCATTGGTAGTTGGCTTCCTTTTGCGAAAGTCCATCGCTGAGGCCCGCATAGGTTCGGCGGAGCAAGAGGCCGTACGCATTCTCAACGATGCCAGCAAAGAAGCCGAAAGAAAGCAAAAAGAATCGGTTCTGCAGGCGAAAGAAGAAATCCACGCCATGCGATCCGAATTCGAAGAAGAAATTCGTCAGCGCAGGTCCGAGTTACAGGAGGCCGAAAGGCGCCTGGCCAATAGAGAAGAGGCCGTCGAACGCCGCGTCGAAAACCTCGACGAGCGCGAAGATGCCCTGAAATCTCGGGAAGAAAACGTCCAGGAGATGGAGCAAGAAGCGCGTAGAATCCTCGACGAACACGTCAAGGAGATGGAACGCATCGCGGGCCTGACGCGCGAGGAGGCGCAGGCCGAGGTGATGGCGCAGATTGAGAAGGATGCGCGCCGGGAGGCGGCCATACTGGCCCGCGATATCGAAAACGAGGCGCGAGAGAACGCCCAGAAGAAGGCGAGAGAGATCGTCTCTTTGGCGATTCAACGTTGCGCCGCCGATCAGGTCAGTGACACCACGGTTTCCGTGGTGGAACTGCCGAGCGACGATATGAAGGGCCGCATAATAGGGCGCGAGGGTAGGAATATCCGGGCGTTCGAAAGCCTGACCGGAGTCGACCTAATCATCGATGACACGCCGGAGGCCGTCGTGATTTCCAGTTTCGATCCCATCCGGCGCGAGAAGGCGCGACTCACCCTCGTCAAGTTGGTGGCCGATGGTCGAATCCACCCGGCGAGGATCGAGGAAATGTACGAGAAGGTGGAGCGAGAAATCGAGGAACAGATCCGCGAGACCGGCCAGCAGGCAGCCTACGATGCCGGAGTACACGGACTGCACCCCCGTTTGACCGAGCTTCTCGGCAGATTGAAGTTCCGCTCCAGCTACGGACAGAACGTGCTGCAACATTCGATGGAAGTCAGTCACCTGGCGGCCGTCATGGCTTCGGAACTCGGAACGAACAACAATCTGGCCCGTCGCGCCGGCCTGTTGCACGATATCGGTAAGGCCGTCGACCACGAGGTTCAGGGAACTCACGTAGATATCGGTAGAGACCTTCTGCGCCGTTACGGTGAGAAGGAAGAAGTTATCGCGGGCATGAGCGCACATCACGGGGATTATGAGGCGGAGAGTGTGGAGGCGGTCCTGATAACTGCCGCCGACGCGTTGTCCGCCGCTCGACCCGGAGCGCGCCGCGAAACGCTGGAGGCCTACATCCAGCGTCTGTCCAAACTCGAGGACATCGCCGATTCATTCCAGGGCGTCGAGGAGAGTTACGCCATCCAGGCAGGCCGGGAGATACGCATAATGGTCAAGCCGGACGAAATCGACGACCTGGAGGCCTATTCTTTGGCCCGCGATATCGTCAAGAAGGTCGAGGAACAAGTCGAGTACCCCGGGCAGGTAAAGGTCACCGTCATCAGACAAACCCGGGCAGTGGAGTACGCCAAGTAGCGAAGGATAGAAGATCACGCATACGGACGGGGTTCGCGAAACGCGCGAACCCCGTTCTCGTGAGAGGAAAAGGATAAGATCTGGCGAAGATCGCTTGATGTGGGGAGAGGAGATTGGTAAGTGAGCTCCCGTAGAGAAGACGCCATATTATTCATCGGCGACGTCATGGGTAGGCCGGGCCGGCGTCTGCTGGGCGAAATCCTCCCCGGAATCCGTCGGCAACTCGGAGTCACCGCCGTGGTGGCCAACGGTGAGAACAGCGCCGGAGGGTTGGGGATAACGAAGAAATCGGCGGAGGAGATTTTCGCCGCCGGCGTCGATGTGATCACTTCCGGAAATCACATATGGGACAAAAGAGAGGCCCTGCAGTATTTGGAGGAAGAACCCCGCGTTTTGCGCCCGTCGAACTATCCGCCGGGGACTCCCGGCCGCGGATTTGCAGTATTCGAAACGGATTCCGGCCGAGAATTCCTCATGATCAACGTGCACGGACGAGTCTTCATCGATACCGCTTTCGATTGTCCCTTTCGCGCCATGGAAGAAATCCTGGACATTTTTGCCGGAGCCCGCAAGATGCCGGTCCTCGTGGACTTTCACGCCGAGGCCACCTCGGAGAAGGTGGCCATGGGTTACGCTCTCGACGGAAGAGTCGCGGCGGTGTTGGGAACGCATACCCACGTGCAAACGAATGACGCCCGAATCCTACCCGGCAAAACGGCCTACGTGACGGACGCCGGTATGACCGGCCCCGCCGACGGTGTGATCGGTGTCGACTCCGAGGCGATAGTTCGTCGCTTTTACAGCCAGCTACCCACCCGTTTTCGCGTGGCTTCGGGTCCCAGAATGTTGAACGCCGTTTTGCTGCGGTTACATCCGTTCCGGCCGCGAGTGAAATCCATTGAACTTATAAACGAACGCTACGATTGAAAAGGGAGGTTCCCACGTGTCACAACAGAGGAGCTTCATCCAGGGTAATGAGGCGATCGTCGAAGGGGCACTGGCCGCCGGAGCGAGATTCTTCGGGGGTTACCCGATCACGCCCTCATCGGAGGTCGCCGAGCTGGCGGCGAGGCGCCTGCCGGCCCTGGGGGGAGTCTACATGCAGATGGAAGACGAGCTCGCGAGCATGGCGTCTATCGTCGGCGCCAGCCTGGCCGGAGTGAAGAGCTTCACCGCCACCAGCGGTCCCGGTTTGTCCCTCATGTTGGAGAACCTGGGCGTGGCCATCATGGCGGAGGTGCCCTGTGTATTGGTGGACGTGCAGCGTTCCGGACCGGGCACCGGCCTAGCGACCAAGCCGGCTCAGGCCGACGTCATGATGGCGAGGTGGGGATCCCACGGAGATCATTCCGCGATCGTATTGACGCCCTCATCGGTACAGGAGTGTTTCGACTTGACCGTTCGCGCTTTCGAACTGGCGGAGGAACTCCGACACCCGGTCCTGGTGTTGAGCGATGCCATCGTCGGGCACATGCGGGAGGACGTACAATTGCCAGATCAGGAGGAACTTGGGCCCGTCACCCGCCGCGATCCCGGGGTGCCTCCATCCGAATACGTCATGCATGCGGATGGGGAGGATGGGCTTCCGGTCCCGTTACCGCCCTTCGGATCGGATTACATCGTTCGGGCCAACTCGTCCGCGCACGATCCCACGGGATACCCCTCGGCCGATCCCGAACACGCCGCGTGGAACATACGGCGCCTCCACGACAAAGTCGAGGGGGCGGTGCGACGCATAACCGATTGCGTCCTAATCGGAGATGGGCGGGCTGATGTGCTTTTGGTGGCTTACGGAGCCACGGCGCGGACGGCGGAACAGCTGGTGGTCGATCCTCCCGCCGGGGCGAGCGTTGCCCTGCTCAAATTGCGCAGTCTCTGGCCATTTCCCGAGGAGGAAATCCGCGAAGCCGCCGGGGAGCGTCCCGTGGTGGTCCCGGAGATGAATCTCGGGCAGATGGTTCGCGAGGTCGAGAGGGTCCTGGGTCCGAATTACCCCTGTTACAGCTACGCCAAAAGCGACGGGCGTGCGATAGAACCCGGGGAGCTCGCTCGCTTTATCGAGGAGGAGGTATTGTGAGCCACAATTACCGCAACTACCTGTTGACGGAAAAATTCCCCCTTTTTTGGTGTGCCGGATGCGGCAACGGCATAATAATCGGCTCTTTGGCTCGGGCCCTAGCGCGGCGCGGCGCGGATCCGAAGAAGGTCGTAGTTACTACCGGAATCGGCTGCTTCGGCAAGGCGGACGATTACATGGCGACAAACACCGTACACGGTACTCACGGGAGGGCACTGGCTTTCGCCTCGGGCATCAAGGGGGCCAACCCCGATCTGACGGTCATCGCCCTAATGGGTGATGGTGATTGCGCGACCATCGGCGGGAACCACTTCCTACACGCCTCACGTCGCAACATCGGAGTTACGGCGATAGTGTCGAACAATCTCAATTACGGGATGACCGGAGGACAGTATTCGGCTACTACCCCCCACGACGAGATTTCGAGCACCTCGGTTTACGGAAACCCCGAAGAGGGCTTCGATTTGTGTCGGGTGGCGGCGGCCGCCGGGGCATCGCTCGTCGCCCGCAGCACCGCCTACCATGTCACCATATTGGACCGAATGATAGAGGCGGGGTTGGACAACCCCGGGTTTTCGTTGATCGAAGTGATGTCCTCGTGTCCGGTACAATACGGTCGGAGGAATGCCATGCCCTCGCCGGTGGATATGATGAATCACTGGAGATGGCGAGGATTGCCCAAGAAAGGTTTCGAGAAACTGCCGGCGGATGAGAAATCCGATCATTTCCCCATCGGAATTCTGCACCAGAATCCCAGGGGAGATTTCAGCTCCCGTTATGCCGCCGTTCAGGCTCGAGCCGGAGGTGGCGAAACGTGAAAACCCGAAGCCCCGAATACGCGAGAGTATCGGAACGTCGCGAAGTAGTCCTGGCGGGGGCCGGGGGACAGGGCCTGGTGTTCCTCGGTCGTCTGCTGGGTGCCGCAGCGGTACGGGCGGGATTGCGGGTGGTGCAAACCCAGAGTTACGGGGTGGCGAGTCGGGGCGGATTCTCGAAATCCGAACTGATAGTTTCCCCGATGCCGATCGCCTACCCGATGGCCGTGGACCCGTGGGGAGTATTGGCCTTGACGGATGAGGCGAGACGCATGTATCGCCACGGTGCCGACGGGAGCGAGAGACTCGTCGTCTTCGACAACTCCGTCTCTTCCGAAGCCGAGGGGAGAGGAGAACTCGGCTCGTCCTTTCTGAGGATCGCCCGGGAGAGGGGAATGGAAGACAACTTCAACATGATCGCCCTCGGGGCCTTCGTGACGTTGCGCCGCGTGGTAGAACCCCACCACGTGACGAAGATACTGGAGGAATCGGATACGAAAATGACCGAGGCCAACTTGAATGCATTTCGCCTGGGACTCGATTTGCCCGATGGAGGAGTAGAGTAGATGTGGACCCAAGAAGGAGGATGAACCTGTGAATTCAGCGGAGCTTCACCGTGACGCGCTCGTGGTGGATGGACACATCGACACGCTAATAGCAGCCGTAAAGGGAAAGAGGAAACTTGGCGAGAGATCCGATGAAGGACATGCCGACTTCCCGAGATTGCGGGAAGGTGGAGTCGATGTACAATTGTTTGCCCACTACATCGAACCCGACTTCAAACCGGATCGGGGTCTTTTGCGATTCATGCAGATGGCGGACACGTTCTTCCGAGAGGTCGAGGAAAATTCCGACGTCGCCGGCCACGCGCGAACGGTAGCCGATATCGAGCGCTTGCGCGATCGAGGAAAACTGGCCTGCGTGATGTCCATTGAGGGAGCCGAGGCCATCCGGGGAGATCTCGGAGTTCTGCGCGTCCTATTCCGCCTCGGGGTGCGCGTCATAGGGTTGACCTGGAATCAAAGGAACCTCCTGGCGGACGGAATCGCCGAAGCCCGTACCGGAGGGGGATTGACGGAGCTGGGAGTGGCCGCGGTGCGAGAGATGGATCGCCTCGGCATCGTCGTGGACGTATCACATGTCTCCGATCCGGGCTTTTGGGACGTGGTCGAGGTATCCAGTCGTCCCTTCATAGCCAGCCACTCCAATTCCCGCGAAATATGCGATCACCCGCGAAACCTCACCGACGATCAAATCCGGGCGCTGGCCCGTGCCGGTGGCGTCATGGGCATGAATTTCGCTCCAAACTTCGTGCATCCCGAACTGGGCGCGAAGGCCGATTCGATTTACGGATCTCGCGGAGCGGAGGGCGCACCACGGGCCAATCTCGAGATGGTTCTGGATCACGTGGACCACATCGTCGGCCTGGTGGGACCCGAGCACGTGGGGCTCGGCAGCGATTTCGACGGGATCGGTGATACGCCGGACGGTCTGGAAAATGCCACCAAGCTCCCCGACTTGACCGATGGCCTCTTCCGCAGGGGTTACCCCGAAAAGGATATACGGGCCATACTCGGAGGCAATTTCATGCGGGTATTCCGAGAGGTGTGGCCGGTCGATTGAAAAGCGGTAGGGCGGATTTACACGTTCACTCCACCGTCTCGGATGGGACGGCACACCCGCGCGAGTTGATAGAGGTCGCCGCGAGAGCCGGACTGGACTGTATCGCCCTTTGCGACCACGATGCCGCAGCACCCTGGCAGACCGTGCGAGATACCGCCCGCCGGGTGGGGATTTGCGCAATTTCGGGCGTCGAACTCGGCCTGTACTTGGATCCAGAAGATAGGGATCGGGCCGCGTGCTCTGGGACGGATAGACTCGATTTGGGCGAGGTACATATCCTGGCCTACGGCGCTTCCACCGAGACCGGTCCCCTCGAAGAGATGCTTCGGAAGAACAGGAGTGATCGTCGCCGCAGGATGGACGAGATGGTACAAAGACTGCGGCGTATCGGAGTCGACATCGAACCCGAGGACGTGAAACTGGAGATGGGTGGTGGATCAAACCCGGGAAGACCACATCTCGCGCGCGCCCTGGTGCGAGGCGGCTACGTCGGGAGTGTCGCCGAGGCCTTCTCCGAGTTTTTGGCTCCCGGTAAACCAGGATACGTCCCGCGGCGCAGAGTGTCGGTGGAGGAGGGGATCGGCCGGGTGATCGGGGCCGGCGGCCTTCCTTTCCTCGCCCACCCGGCCTACTACGATGATCCCCTACGCCTCATCGATTACCTACATCCTGTCGGCATCGTCGGCGTCGAGGTACTGCACAGAGATCACTCGATGCGACAGGTCGCCGAACTCCTGATGCACACGCGGCGGAGATCCCTCCTGCCCTCGGGAGGTTCCGATTATCATGGGCGAGCGAACGATCCCAGCCTGGGCGACATTTCCGTACCCACGGCCTGGGCTCTGGACATTTTGGGCTCCTGCGAAGAAATGTCAGTTGTCCATGACAACCATGATGCCTAATGGTAGAATGCATGTGGGTTTTCTCGGGGTTCGGGAGGTATACGTCGATGTGGCAGAGTCCGGCGGGGGAGAGTAGAAAAAAAGAACCTGTACGGAAGAGAACTGCGATCCCTTCCGGCGGCGTCGCTTTGCCCGATCTGGCGGAGCGTCTGGGACTTTCGACGGAGCGATTCCGCTCGTATTTGAATGAATATGCGGACCTCTTGCGGGTGAGCGAAAGCAGCGGGGAACGAATCCTGGATGCCCGCGCCGCAGAGATTCTTACCACGATACATAGACTTACCCAGCGCGGTCTGGATCCCCAGGACGTCCGCAACAAGTTGGAATTCCAGCCCGATGATCAATCCGACAATCGCGAAGGTGAAAACCTCGGCGAGAATTCTGAAGGGGAAGTCACGAACGATTTTCTCCTTCGGGAGATTCGCGAGGGTTTTCACCGCCTGGAGGAACGTCGACTCGAGGACAGGGATAAGTTGATGCTGGCGCTGATCAAGACACAAAAGGAAATCCAGCAGCTACGTTACCAACTGGCTGCGGGGGAAGGACGATCCCGGAGGGGCTTTTTTGCCCGTCTCTTCGGTAGATGATATTTCGATTCCTTCCACGGAAAGGTGAGGATGGATGCCGGACCTTAGGACACTTTACAAACCAGAAACCATCGCCGTAGTCGGGGCCTCGAATTCCCCCGGCAAAGTGGGAAACGCGGTAGTTAAGAATCTCATCAGCTGTGGTTTTCCGGGTCGCATTGTCCCGGTCAATCCGAAGGAAGACGAAATAGAGGGGCTCAAATGCTACGCGAGTGTGGCAGATATTCCGGAACAAGTGGAGCAGGCCGTCATGTGTATCCCGGCGCCATTCGTGCCCGCCGCCATGGAAGAGTGCGGTGAAGAGGGCGTAAGTAGCGTGGTCGTGATCACCGCAGGATTTAAAGAGGCGAGCGAAGAGGGAGCCGAACTCGAAAGGCAGCTCGTGGAGATCTGCGAGAAGTACGACATGAACATGATGGGCCCCAACTGTCTCGGCGTCATCGACACCCACACCCCCATAAACGCGTCGTTTTCCGGAGTATTTCCGATAACCGGTAACATAGCCTTCTTTTCTCAATCGGGGGCGTTATGCCTCGCCATTTTGGACTGGAGTTTGGAAGAGGGGCTGGGATTCAGCAAGTTTATAAGTATGGGTAACAAGGCCGACCTCAACGAGGCCGATTTCGTCGCGGATGTCGCCGACGATCCCGACACGGACGTAATCCTGCTCTATCTCGAGAGCATCGAAGATGGCCCGGCCTTCATGGAAGCCGCCAAGAAGGCCAGTCTCAAGAAACCGGTGGTCGTCTTAAAAGCCGGCGTTAGCGCATCCGGTGCCAAGGCCGCCTCCTCCCACACCGGTGCCCTGGCGGGAAGCGATGCCGGTTACGAAGCTGCCTTCCGCCAAAGCGGCGTCCTGCGGGCTCGAACCATGGAAGAGCAATTTACCAAGGCGATGGCTTTCGCCTACCAGGCGGTCCCCGAGGGCAAGAGAGTCGCCATAGTGACCAACGCCGGAGGAACCGGAGTCGTGTCGACGGACGCCGTCGAGCTGTCCGGTTTGCAGTTGGCGGACCTCACCGAGGAGACCATGGATGAGCTGCGGGAGAAGCTTCCCGCCATGGCGAGCGTCAAAAACCCCGTCGATGTGATCGGTGACGCCGGCCCCGACCGCTACCGCCACGCTTTGGAACACTCCCTTTCGGATCCGAACGTGGACATGGCCCTGGTCCTGCTTTGCCCCACCGCATTCACCGATCCGATGCAAACCGCCGCGGACATCAAAGAGTTTCACGGGAAGTATCCCGATAAGCCGATAATCGCGTCTTTCACCGGCGGCGCCAGCGTGAAGGAAGCGACGAGCCAGCTCTTCTCCGACGGTATCCCGACCTTCGCCTTCCCCGAGCCGGCGGTGAGCTGTCTGAAGGGACTCGTCGATTACGGCGAGCGCAGAGAAGCATTGCGGGATGCCATAGAAGTGACGTATGAGGGCGACGACGCCGAAGTCCGTAGCATCTTCCAGGAGGTGCGCGAGGACGGGCGGAGAGTACTCCTGGGACCGGAAGCCATGGCGGTCGCGAGGGCGTACGGTATAGGCACCACCCCCTCCGAGCTGGCGACGACGGCACCGGAGGCCGGGCAGATGGCCGACGACATGGGCTACCCGGTAGTCCTCAAGGTCGCATCCCCGGAGATCATCCACAAGACCGATATTGGAGGCGTGGTCCTCGGGCTGGAAGATGAGGATTCCGTGCGGCGGGCCTTCGAAGATATCATGGCGGCCACAAAAGAACACGAACCCGACGCCACGGTTTACGGCGTCGAGGTCCAGAAGATGTTCCCCAAGGGCGAGGAGTTGATCGTCGGCCTCTCGACGGATCCCGTGTTCGGACCGCTTCTGATGTTCGGTATGGGCGGGGTTTTCGTGGATCTCATGAAGGACGTTTCCTTCCGAGTGGCGCACGGTCTCACCGACATAGACCTCGACGAGATGATAGAAGGCACCCGGGCCTACGAGCTCCTGCGCGGTTACCGGGGAGATGAGCCCAAGGATATCGATGCCGTTAAGGAAACCATGGGTCGAATAGCGCAGCTGTCGCGCGACTTCTCCGAGATCCAGGAGCTGGACATCAACCCGTTCTTCGCCTACACGGATGGGGTCGCCGCTTTGGACGTTAAGATAACCCTCAAGGAATAGTTTCCGCATCCAGGGTTATGTGATGACTTCCCGAATATGAAAGGGGCGGGCGGGCTCGCGAGCCCGCCCGCCCTTTTCTCGCCGAAGACTAGATACGGGAATACCGGCGGCGCGAGGATAGCATCACGTCGCGTCTGATTTCTTCCACCGTCAAGAGCTTGCGCCACGCTTTCTTCATAGTTGCGCGAAAAGAGGGCAGCAGAAGTTCCGGCCGATCCAGCTGGATAAGTGGGCATATCGGCAAACCGTTGGGGTCGAGAACGAGCTTCCATCGCCCATCCTCCCGCAGGTGCGGAATTAGGGGGAAGGTGCGGCAGGCGAAGGGCCGCATCTCCCGCGGACAAACTCCCTCGCAGCTGACGAACCACGCGCCACGCCGGCGTGCCCCCCGAAAGACTTGTGCGGGCTCGGGGTGCCAGCGGCGGGTGAGCCAGGATTCGCCGGCCAAAAGTAGTTCTTCCCCGTGATATAGATACATGCCCACCCCTTCGTCCCAATCCCGGCAACAAATGGAGTCGCATAGTTGGCCGCAGTCTCCGGACAACGGCGTGACCTCGGCGGTCATCGCATAGATCTCGCGCCACAGGCGCAAAAGGCCGGCCTCAGTCAGCATTTGGGGCCGGCTCTTCGAGGAGCTTTAGCGCGAGCTGGGACCAGGTCTCTGTCGCTTCGCCCCGGGGGATGTCCTGCAGTTTCAAAAACGATCCGCGCAGTTTGTCCGTTTCTCGAACGGAGACGCGGGTGGAGGGGTCCAAATCCAACAGATATAGAAAGCCCAAATGGCAGCGACCGACCTCGTTACCTTCGTCGTTGATAACCCCGAGGAACTGGAGCCGGGTGGCGAGTTCCTCGAGCGTGAGCGCGGGTTCGATCACCAATTCTTCGTTCAATTCGCGATGGGCGTTTCGGAGGAGAAGGTCCTCGAAGGACTCGCCCTCCAGCGGTCTCAGGTGACCACCGATACCGATGGACGTCTTGTTGCGCAACCGTCTCTCCAAACCGTCGTCGCTTCGCACCGTGGTAAATATCGATCTTCCGCGACGAACTACGATATAGGGAATGGGTTGTTTCCATTCCGGACAATCTTCCGCTCGGGTCCTGGGCGCCGGGAACCAATCCCGTGTCAGGGCCTCGAGGAAGGGTCGGGCACCGGGACGCACGCCGCTGAATTTGGCGCGCTCGGGAAGCCGGTCCCTCCGAACTACGACGATGGTCTCTTCTGTCAATTCAGATCATCCCCTCACCGGGGTTTCATACCCAATGAGCTTGTCACAAGCGAAACCGTGCGACAAGATGATGTGACTTGCCCGAACTGCTAAAATGGATACCGTGGCGATAAATCGGAGACGCGAGGAGGATGTGAGCTATGCGCGAATTGCCGGACGAGCCCGTGGGCCGGTTTCACATACAAACTTACGGATGTCAGATGAACGAATACGATTCGGAGGTCATGGCCGGGGTGCTGGAAGCTGCGGGCTATGAGCCGGCGACTTCGCCCGAACGGGCGGACGTCATCATCCTAAATACCTGTGCGGTACGACAGACCGCCGAGGAACGGGTGCTCGGGGAACTGGGCAGGCTGAAGATCCACAAGTACCGCAATCCCGACGTGGTATTGGCCATCGGCGGCTGCGTCCCGGTGGAGCGTGGTGCGGCCGAGAGGATACTGCACCGGGCGCCTCACGTGGATCTGATCTTCGGTACGGGGGACATCCACCTCGTGCCTCAGCTGTTGCAGCGGGTATTGGGTGGCGAATCTCCGCTAATCGCGGTGGGTGATCGCGATGCCGAGCGCCCGGAAGGGTTGCCGCGGCGCCGCCAGGCCGGGGTGAAGGCGTGGGTCCCCGTAATCCACGGGTGCGAAAACTACTGCTCATATTGTGTGGTTCCCTACGTACGAGGTCGTGAGCGCAGCCGATCTCCCGAAGACGTAGTTCGAGAAGTCGAAGATCTGGTATCCGACGGGGTGCGGGAAGTTACCCTGCTGGGGCAAAACGTCAACTCTTACGGCAAAGATCTCCAAAGGGACATCGATTTCGCAGATCTCCTCCAGAGCCTTGCCGAAATCGAGCGACTGAAATGGATCCGCTATACGACCTCACACCCCCGGGATTTTAGTCATCACATGGTCGACACCGTCGCGAGGCTCTCATCGGTTTGTGAACACTTCCATCTCCCGGTCCAAAGTGGAAGTGATGCGATCCTGCATCGTATGAATCGCGGTTACGACAGGGCCCACTACCTGGATTTGGTGAACTACGTTCGCGAGCAGATACCGGAGGCATCCATAACGACGGACGTCATAGTCGGTTTCCCGGGGGAAACGGATGAAGATTTCGAGCAAACCCTGGACCTCTTCCGGCTAGTCCGATTCGACGGAGCTTTCTCCTTCGCGTATTCGCCCCGCCCCGGTACCGCCGCGGCCAAATTCCCCGACCAGATTTCCCCCGAAGTCAAAAAGGAGCGGCTCGCACGTCTCAACGAGCTGCAATACGCCATCGGATTGGAGAGGAACGAAGAACGCGTGGGCAAGGTATACGAGGTCCTGATGGAGGATCCGGCACCGAATCATCCCGGCGTTTACCGGGCGCGTACCGCCACCAATCACCTGGTGCTGGTTGAGGCTCCGGCGGGTTTGCGTCATCGGTTTGAGCTGGTCAGAATAGTCGAAGCGCAGACCTTCCAGCTCAGGGGCGAGCTCATCGATCGGTAACGTTTTCTGCAGTACCGGTGGGTTTAAGCACGGAGACCACCATGCGCAAGAAACCCTCGCGGAGTATCGGGATGTATGTCAAGGGCGTCAAGAAGGTTCGCAGGGGATATTCCCGGTGATATTGGACCTCAAAGGGTACTTCCGCAAGGATGTGACGGAAACGCCGCGCGGTCATGCGGTTGATGTAGCTTAGGCTTTGGGCCTGGAGATCATCGCCGAGTCGCAGGCGCAGGCGTCGCTTTGCGTCCGGCAGGGGCGATACCAATCGTTTGTAGGCCTCGATCAATGTCCTCTCCGAGAAGAACACGTGGACCCAGGGTATCCCGATGGCATCGCTGAGATGGGCTCCGTAGGGGTGGTAATATGGTGGGAAATTCAAAAAGAGTCTTCCGTCGGGCGCCAGTACTCGGGCACACTCTCGAAGGACGGTGACTGGTTGGTCCAGGTGCTCGAAAGTATCATTCATGATGATGGTGTCGAAATGCGCGTCGGGGTGTGGCAGGCTCGCGGCATCGGCCGTAATGAAGTTAACCCTATCGGCCAGGCCGAGTTTTCGCGCGAATTCTTCGGCGTCCGCTCGGTAATGCGGTACCGGATCCACACCGCAGACTTCGCGCGCTCCCAGGGTAGCATAATAACAGGTCTTTCCGCCGCCACCGCAACCGATATCGAGGACGCGCCGAGAGTTAAACATATCCCCCGAGTCGGTATACTCTTCGAAGAATTGTATGGTCCGATGTCCCATTTGGAACTGCCATTCGGTGTAGCTTTGCTCGCCGCTCGCCTCGGTGTTGAAGGGGTGGCGGGGGAGGGGGAAAAGTCGATTCAGTAGAAGAAGCAATCGTACGGACAAGGGATTCCTCCCGCTGATTAGCGAATGAGCGATCTTTACTGTACAATAACATGAAGAATTCCGCGGTGGAAGTTGATCCCGGCCCGCGGAGCTGGGAGGGTGCCGTTGGATATCAAAGATCAGGTAACAACCCCCATGATGAAGCAGTTTCTCGAGATTAAAGGGGAACATCCCGATGAAATCCTGTTCTTTCGAATGGGAGATTTCTACGAGATGTTTTTCGCGGACGCCGAGCGCGCTGCCGCTATCCTCGACATAACGCTCACCTCGCGCGACGGAGGAAACGGTATCCGTGTTCCCATGGCAGGTGTGCCCCATCACTCGTCCGAGGGATACCTCCAGCGCTTGATCGAGGCGGGTGAGAGAGTGGCGATATGCGAGCAGATCGGCGATCCCAAGGGTAAAGGGTTGGTGGCCAGGGAGGTAACCCGGGTGATCACACCGGGAGCCCGGCTGGATTCCGGGGTTATGGGGAGTCGCGAAGACAACTTCGCCGCGGCCCTCGCCGGCGAAGCCGGGACGCTCGGGATGGCCGTCGCCGACATTTCTACCGGTTACTTCGCGTGCTTCCAGGTCTCCGGAGAGAGGAGCCGAGACCAGCTCCTGGCGGAGTTCGCGCGACTGAAACCGCGCGAGTGCCTCCTGGATCCCTCCCTGGACGAAGAAGACTGGTCTCAGGACTTGCTTTCCCTCGGGGCCATCAGTTTTCCGCGAATATCCGAACGTTCCTTCGAGCAGAAGACGGCCCGGCGCACACTCACGCGACATTTCGGCACCAGGGACCTGGCCGGATACGGGTGCGAGGACAAATCTTACGCCGTGAAAGCCGCCGGGGCGCTCCTCGACTATTTGTCGGAGATGCAGGGTCGGCCGCCCGCCGCAATAACCGGCCTCAGAACTTACTCCCTGGATGATTACCTGAGTCTCGATCCCGTCGCGCGCCGAACCCTCGAAATCACGGAACCACTATTTGCCGACCGCGAAGGCAGCACGTTGCTCGAGACACTGGACGGGACCCGCACCTCGATGGGTGGGAGACTGCTACGGCGTTGGATGGAGCGTCCTCTACGAGATATCGACGCCATCGAGCGACGCCTGGATGCCGTCGAACGCCTCGTGAGCGATGCGTTTGCCCGGGAAGCCCTGGGTAAAGCGCTGGAGGGCATGGCCGATCTCGAGAGACTGGTCGGGAGGGTGAGCGCGGAGACGGCAAATCCGAGGGACATGGTGGCGTTACGCGAGGGTCTGGATAGGCTACCGAACTTCGTCGACGTATTGGATTCCCTAAGCGACGATGCGTCGTGGGCCAAAATCGCCGAGCAGATGGACACCCTCGAAGACGTCAGGGAGGAACTCGGCGACGCCCTGGCCGATGAACCGCCGACCGCGATCAGTGATGGTGGCATCATCCGCGATGGATACTCCGATGAGGTGGATGAGCTGCGGATCCTGGCGGCCGACGGACGCGGATGGGTCGCGGGACTGGAAGGCCGCGAGCGGGAGAGGACCGGCATCAAATCCCTCAAGGTGGGATACAATAAGGTCTTCGGCTACTATATCGAGGTGACGCATCCGAATCGCGACCTGGTTCCCGAGGATTACATACGCAAACAGACTCTGGTGAACTCCGAGCGCTACATAACTCCGGAGTTGAAGGAAAAGGAAGCGGACATCCTGGGTGCTCAGGATCGGCTCGCGGAACTGGAATACGATGTCTTTTGCGCCCTGCGTTCTCGAATCGCCCTAAAACGGGAGAGGATGCAGGCCACCACCTCCCTCCTGGCGCGTATGGATGTGTTTTTGAGCTGGGCCGAGACGGCGGCTCGACGGGATTATTGTCGTCCGGTGGTAGACGAAAGCGGCGATCTTTCGATAGTAGCGGGGCGCCACCCCGTTTTGGAGCGAACCGAGCCGGACTTCGTACCCAACGACTGCGAGCTGGATCCGTTGAATCGAGCCTTCGCCGTCATCACCGGCCCCAATATGTCAGGCAAATCGACGTACCTGCGTCAGGTGGCGCTCATAACTGTGATGGCACAGATGGGCTGTTTCGTTCCGGCTCGCTCCGCGCGCATAGGTCGGGTGGATAGGATATTCACGCGTATCGGCGCCGCGGACGATCTAACCCGCGGTCGCAGCACTTTCATGGTCGAGATGACGGAAGTGGCGGATATACTGAATAACGCGACACCCCGAAGCCTGGTCATCCTCGATGAGGTGGGGCGGGGCACCAGTACCTTCGACGGCATCAGCATCGCCTGGGCAACCTGCGAGTACCTGAGATTGTCTCCCGGGCTGGGTTGCCGCACCCTGTTCGCCACCCATTATCACGAACTTACCCGTCTGGCGGAGTTCTGCCCCGGGGTCTTCAACTGCTCCGTGGCCGTTCGAGAAGATGGCGAAGATGTCGTATTCCTGAGAAAAGTGGTTCCCGGACCCTCCGACGAGAGCTACGGTATTCACGTGGCTCGCCTGGCCGGTCTCCCGCGAGCGGCGCTCGGCAGGGCCCGCGAAATCCTCGACGGACTCGAAGAGATCAGTGCGGTTCCCGAGGTCATCGGCGAAGTCTCCGATTCTCCGTATCTCGAGGAGATGCGCGGGGCGACGACCCTAAAGCAGGCTTCACTGTTCGCCGATTCGGGAGCCGGGGGAGGCGGTGCTAACGATGGATGATCGAAGGCGAATCCGCGTGCTGTCGAGAAATATCGTAAACCGCATAGCCGCGGGAGAGATAATCGAGAGACCGGCCTCGGTCGTGAAAGAACTGGTGGAGAATTCCCTGGATGCCGGTGCCTCTCGAATCGTCGTAGACATCGAAAGCGGCGGGGTCGCACAAATCAGGGTCACAGATGACGGGGCGGGTATTCACCCCAAAGATATGCTGCTGACGGTGCAGTCCCATGCCACCAGCAAGCTGGAGACCGCCGACGATCTTTGGTCCATATCCACCCTGGGCTTTCGCGGAGAAGCCCTGGCCAGCATCGGCGCGGTCTCCCGTTTGGAGATCCACTCCCGAGTCAAGGGCGCTTCGGAGGGTGCCCAACTGGCCGCAGAAGGGGACAGGGTGGAAGGAATCAAGCCGTGGATGGGTCCCGAAGGAACGTGGGTCGAGGTATCCGATCTGTTTTTCAATACCCCGGTGCGTCGCGATCAATTGGCGAGCCCCGGGGTGGAGACATCGCACGTTTCCGCGCGCGTCAGGGAACTTGCCATGGGAAACCCCGCGGTATCTTTTCGCCTCACTTCCAGAGACCGGGAACTGGTGTTCACCTCCGGTAGCGGCGAGTTACTGCAGACAATAGCGGAAGTCTTCGATGGGGAGTTTGCCTCGCGACTGCTCCCTTTGGACTCGCGAGATAACCCGATAATCGGCGGATTCGTCGGTCCCCCCGACCTGACGCGAGCCCGACGTGACAGGCAATACTTCCTCCTAAACGGCCGGGCGGTAATGCATCCTCCCTTTCAGGCGGTGCTGGAGAGAGCATTCGACGGTTTCTCTCCGGTGGGACGTCACCCGGTGGCAATCGTTACCCTCAACGTCCGAAGCGATAGGGTGGATGTCAACGTACACCCCGCGAAACGCCGCGTCAGGTTTCACGACGAGCGCGAGCTGGCCGGCCGGCTGTACCGGAGAGCCCAGGGAGCGTTGCTGTCGATGAAAGTGTCCCGGTGGGATCTCCCACGGGCTCAAGGTGACAAGGCGAGGGCGGAAAGAGGATACTCCGAAGAAACTGTGGCCGAAGAACAGATGACTTACGAAAACCTGCGACCGCGAGAGCAGGAGACTCGGGCGAGCGCTTTGTACGCTTCCCTCGAGCCCCTGGGCCAGGTGCTGGATTCCTATATCGTTGCCCGGGGTCCGGAGGGACTCTATCTGATCGATCAACATGCGGCCTGTGAACGTCTTTACTACGAAGCGTTTCTGGCCGCCATGGAAGAACCCAATCCTCCCGTACAGAAGCTCGTTTCTCCCGTCGTGTTGGATCTCGATCCGGATTCTTTGCGCCATTGGAGTGAGTGGGGCGACATGCTGGGAGAACTCGGTTTCGAGGTCGAAGAATTCGGTCCCGAATCCCTGGTGGTGCGCGCCGTACCCGTGTCGGCGGGAGAGCCGGTACCCGCGAGGCTGCTCGTCGAGATGCTGGAACGACTCGCCGAAGGCAGCTCGGTTACCCCCGGGGCGACCCGCGCCGCCGCCGCCCTCGCCTCATGCCGCGCTTCGGTAAAGGCGGGGCAAACCCTCGCCGACGCGGAGCTGCGCGGCCTGTTGGGAAGGATGTCTCGGCTGGAAACCCCGGCCGTTTGTCCGCACGGAAGACCCACCATCATTCACATCGGCCGCGAGGAAATCGAGCGACTATTTCGGAGGACGTGATGAGCTCGAAACCACCGATAGTGAGCATAGTCGGCCCCACGGGTGTGGGGAAGACCGGGCTGAGCTTGCGACTCGCCCGGGAATTCTGTGGCGAGATAGTGTCGGCCGATTCCATGGCGGTATACCGGGGAATGGACATCGGTACGGACAAACCGACCCCCGAAAAACGAAGAGAGATTCCCCACCACTTGATCGACATAGTGGACCCGGACGAAGAATTCAGTGCGGGCGAGTTCAAGGCGCTGGCGAAGAGGGCGCTGGAAGATATCTGGAGCCGGGAGAAACTACCCTTTTTGGTAGGCGGTACCGCGCTTTACGTGCGCACCCTGCTATACGATTATCCGCTGGCTTCGGTGGGCGCCGACGAAAGGATGCGTCGACGCCTGTACGAAAAGGAAACGAGCGGTGAACGCGGCACTCTGCACCGGATGCTTCGAGAAATCGACCCCGAGAGCGCGAATCGCCTTCATCCCAACGATCTCAGGCGCATCGTGAGAGCCATAGAAGTTTATCATCTGACCGGTACGACCATGACTACGTGGCGGGAGAGAACGCCAAAGGAACCGGTGTATCCCGTGCTCCTGTTGGGGCTGTGGCTGCCGCGGGAGGAGCTCTACCGCCGGATCGAAGAACGGGTCGACGAAATGTTCCGAGAGGGTCTCGTGGAGGAGGTGCGCGGCATTCTCCGACGTTTCCCCAACCTGGGACCGACGGCGTCACAGGCCTTGGGTTATCGTGAAGTCGCCGCATATCTGGACGGGGAATTGAGTATGGAAGAATGCGTGGAACTGACCAAAAAGAATACGCGACACTTCGCCAAGCGCCAGCTCATGTGGTTTCGCAAGGAACCCAAAATATCCTGGATACGTGCAGATCGAGAAACATCGAAGGCACGCAACCTGGTGGGGAAATGGTTAAAAGGTCGAGGCGAAGAACGAGACGTATAGCGGCAGGGTATTCCACCGGCGATGTCGAATGAGGAATTAAGAAGCGACGCACCGACGACGGAGAACGGGACCCTCGTAGCAGTGTGCGGGGAGTCGAGGAGGAGATTCCATTGGACCGAGTGCCCTCCATTGTATTTGGCCGCCACCGCGGATCCATCGAATGCCTCGGTTTCCCAGTCCCAACCATTTCCGAATCCACCCTCGAAAGACCAAACATCTACGACCAATCGAGCGATGAGCCTTTCTTCGACGGCGACTCTACCGTCGAGGCGAGTCGCGAAGATCGTGTTCATTTGGAAGACGAAGACGTTTTCGGACCCCAGTCAAATCCAGGCGTGCATCCGAGCAAACCGGAAGCCTCGGGGCAAATGCTCCGGAATTGGGAAAGAGGGATCGGATGAGTATGATAAGCACCGAAGAGGTCGCGGTGGAGTACGTATGCTATCGCTGTGGACGCCAGGGAGTTATGGTGGTCAACCCGCCATCGGAGTATTCCGACGAAATCCTACCGTCCAACTGGGTCGTGTGTCCGGGATGCAATACCATGGTCGTGGGACGTCCCGTTAGCGACCATACGCGCAACTTCTAAGGAGATAGGGCGAGGCCACCAGAGTTGAGCGTTAAAACCCATATTTTCTCCGCAGGGGAGATTCTTCGGAATCTCCCCGTTTTCTTTGGAGGAGTTTCCCGTGGAGCGGAGAATACAGTTAGTGGAGACAGGTGGAGTAAAGTGGGGAATATGGGAGAATGCTCGGGGGTCGACGTCGATGTTTATGGGGGAATACCAGCACAATTTGGATGAAAAGGGTCGGATCACGGTGCCGGCTCGGTTCCGAGAAGAACTCGGAACCGAGTTCGTTATGACCAAAGGTCTGGACCAGTGCCTGTTCATATACCCCATCGAAGAGTGGGAGAGCCTCACCGAAAAACTGCGCCAATTGCCCTTCACGCGCTCCGACGCCCGCGCCTTCGTTCGCCTGTTCTTTTCCGGTGCGGCGCAGACGAGTTTCGACTCCCAGGGAAGAGCCCTGATACCCAATAACCTGCGCGAGTACGCCGATTTGGGTAAAGAGGCCGTAATCATCGGGGTGGGAGCTCGCATCGAAATCTGGGGCAGTGACGCGTGGTCGCAATTCCAGGATTCCACCGAGGCAAGTTACGAGGAATTGGCCGAAGAATTGACGGATTTGGGGTCGCTACTGTGATGTATCACCGGCCGATCATGGTGAAAGAAGTCGTGGAAATACTCGAACCCCTCCCGGACGGAGTCCACGTCGATGGGACCGTCGGGGGTGGGGGGCACGCGCTCGCCGTGGCACAGGAGATGGATGAGCGCGGTCTCGTGATCGCCATCGACCGGGATGCAGAAGCACTGCAAAAGGCCCGAGAAACACTCGAAGACGTGCGCCCGAGAGTTGAATTCCTTCGGGGGGACTGGCGAAACATCCATCGGCATCTGGGCGATCTGGAAATCACTTCTATCGATTCCGCCTTGCTGGATCTGGGTGTCAGCTCCCATCAACTGGATACGCCTCGCCGCGGCTTCAGCTACGCAAATAGGAATGCTCCTTTAGATATGCGAATGGACCTCGATTCACCCATAACTGCGGCGAAGGTCGTGAACGAGTACGCGGAAGGCGATCTCACCCGAATCATCAAAACGTACGGTGAAGAGCGATGGGCCTCCCGCATAGCAGACTTCATAGTTCGCAAAAGACCGATGCAGACCGTGGGCGAGCTGGTTGACGCCATCAAGGCCGCGATACCGGCCTCGGCGCGCAGAGAGGGACCCCATCCGGCCCGTCGGACCTTTCAGGCTCTGAGGATGGAGGTCAACCGAGAACTAGAGGGATTCGAGGAAGGGTTGATGCGCTTAATCGAAACACTCACTCCCGGGGGGCGAATGGCGGTAATCACCTTTCACTCCCTGGAAGACAGACCCGTCAAACGGGTCTTCCGCTACCTTTCGCGGGAGTGTCGGTGTCCACCGGATTTACCGGTATGCGTCTGCGGGGGGCCCGTTGCCCGGGATCTGACCCGGCATCCCGTGACACCCGGCGACGAAGAAATCACCGATAACCCACGGAGTCGGTCCGCCAAATTGAGGGCGATAGAATTGGTACGAGATGCTTCCGAAGTTTTGCGAGGAAGGAGGGAAATTTCGCGATGGCAGTGACGGCCAGAGAGATGGAAGAAAGAAGGTATCCCGAATATCCCGAAAGGCGCCGGCGCCGGCGTCCCGAGCGGAATTCCAGGCCTCGGGGCCCAAAAATGGATCCCAGAGCTCGCCGCGCAAAGGCGAAGAGTAGATCCAAAAAGAGCAAAAATCGCCCCACAGATATAACGGCATTCCTACGCACATTTCAGACGGTCGGATCGATCCTGTTGATTTTCGCCATGGCCTGCGGTGTGGTGGCCTGTCGTGCCGCCATCGCCGATCGGGGTTACGAATTGGTGCAGCTTCGGGCCGAGCTCGAGGAGACTCGCGCTCGCACCGATACGCTCGAATCCCGGGTCGCTTCCCTCCAACATCCCGAGAGGATTGCAGAGGCGGCCAACGAGATGGGGATGATACCGGTTTCTTCGGCATCGATTCCCACCGAAATTCAGAGTTCACCGGCAATCGTCGCCTCCACTTCTTCTTCCGTCGACGAAAACCCCGTCGATCTCGACAACTCGAGGAGGTCACCTTCCCCATCGGACTCCTCTTCGCGTATAGTATTGAGGTTAGAGGATCCGGGAGATTCCACGGTTCAGATGGCTGACTTGCGAGGCCTGGGCGATTGGATCATACACTGGCTCAAGGGCCCGGCACCCGTGGAAGCCCACAATTAACACCGAGGACGGCAAAGTCCGCCGCGCCTTATCGGGAGGTTCGACCCCGGCATGCGATCCCCCAGCACCACCCTTCGCAATAGGGTACTTCATCTATTGATCGTGTTCCTTTTGGCCCTGGCCATGCTCGTGGGCAGGCTCGGCTACATCCAGCTCGTCCGCGGAGACGACCTGGCCGAAGAGGCCGAAGAGTTGCGAGTTCGCGAGATCACGCTGGATCCACGTCGTGGATCCATACGCGACGCGCGGGGCAGGGAATTGGCGATGAGCGTGGACGTGGATTCGCTGTACGCCGTACCTGCCGAGATCGTCGATTCCCACAGGACAGCCGTCCTCTTATCACCCGTACTGGATATGCCGATCGAAACCCTTGGGGATAGCCTCACACGGGCGAGCTCTTTCGTGTGGCTTCGTCGCAAACTCCCCGCCGAAGTGGCAGATGCCGTGCGAGAGCTGGACCTTCGCGGCCTCCATTTCACGCGGGAGAGCGAAAGGTTTTACCCCAAGGGGGAGCTGGCGGCCTCGGTTTTGGGCTTTGCCGGCATCGATAACCAGGGCTTGGAGGGGGTGGAGATTTCCTTCGATGAGGAGCTCCGAGGCGAGCGAGGTCGCATAAGGGTGGAGTTCGATGCCG
Source organism: Bacillota bacterium (assembly GCA_046483165.1). Lineage (GTDB taxonomy): Bacteria > Bacillota > Sulfobacillia > SLMV01 > SLMV01 > CSSED11-154. The sequence continues at coordinate 34,082 of JAWODQ010000126.1, forward strand.
ACAACCGCCAGGTTCCCAGAGCACTTTACACCCACGAGGTGCCCACTCCCGGAGTAGATCTGCATTTGACGATAGACGAGGTGCTCCAATATGTCGCAGAACGGGAACTCTCCCGCGTAGTAGCGGAGCAAAGTGCCGAAGGCGGCGTGGTCGTCCTCATGGAGCCCGCTACCGGGCGAATCCTGGCGATGGCTTCACACCCCGGTTTCGACCCGAATCACTGGGAAGACGCGGACCCCTCGTTGTGGAGAAACCGGGCGGTTTCGGTCCCCGATCACCCGGGATCCGTCTTCAAACCCATAACCGCGGCTGCCGCCATCGATGCCGGTCTGATTACCCCGGACAGCGAATTCGAAGACCCCGGCTACGTGAGGGTTCCCGGAGCCACGATCAGAAACTGGGACCTGGGTTCCCTGGGGGATACGGATTTCCGCACGGGATTCGCCCGTTCCTCCAACGTTGTATTCGCTCAGGTTGCCGATGAATTGGGCATCGAAACCTTTTATGAATACTTGAGGTCTTTCGGCCTCGACCGAAAGACCGGGATTGCACTGCCCGGTGAGGCGGACTCGATAATGCCGCCCGAGGACGCAGCGAGGCCGGTCGATCTCGCGGTCATGTCTTACGGACAGACTCTGGCCGTAACGCCTCTTCAGCTCGCCGGTGCCATGTCCGCCATCGCAAACGGCGGAGAACTCATGCGTCCCCTCATCGTGGATCGGATAGTCGAAAATGGACGCGAGGAAGTGACGGACCCCCAGGTAGTGCGGCGGGTGATCTCGCCGGATACGGCGGCGACCGTGCGGGAGCTTATGGTCTATACCGTTCGTGAAGGGACCGGATCCAACGCTCGAATACCGGGTTATGAGGTGGGCGGAAAGACCGGAACCGCCCAAAAGACCGTGGATGGTGCCGTGTCCGAAGAGGAATTCATTTCGACCTTCGTCGGTTTCGCCCCCGCGGACAAACCGGCCGTATTATGTTTCGTCTCGGTGGACGGTCCCAAGGAGGATAGGTTCGGCAGTGTCGTGGCCGCCCCCATCTTTCGAGAAGTGGTCTCCGAAGCTCTTCGACATATGGAAGTCCCGCCGGATTTTCCGGAGGAGTTGCTGCCCGATTCGGAAACCGAAGAACCGGATATATCGTCCGAAGATGATTCGGAGGAAGACTCCGAGGAAATCTCCGTCCCGGATTTGCGCGGCCTGGATCTAGGGGAAGCCCTCGCAAAGCTGGAAGAGATGGGCCTGGAAGGTGCGCCCAGCGATGAAGGCGAAAGAGTTGCAGATCAGTTCCCTTCTCCCGAGACTATGCTGGAGTCGGGTAGCCGAGTCATCCTCTATCCGAAAGTGGTCGAGGAGGAAGTGGACGATTCGAGCGCGGTGACGGTCCCGAACGTCGCTGGCAAGACATTGCGAGAGGGCGCAGAAATACTGGGTGAGGCGGGACTTCGAGTCGAGGTATCGGGTTCGGGCTTAATCCGTCGACAGAATCCCCGGGCCGGGACGAACGTCCCGTCGGGCTCAGTTATTCGACTGCAGCTGGACTCCGCCGATCGATAGATCGGATAACCCAGGCAACTGACGAAAGGGGGCAGAGGTCCCGGGGGAAACCCATCCCGGGTGCCTCGAGCGACCGGTGAAACTGACGACATTCTTCGAAGTGCTGGACGGAATACCGGAACTGAAACCACAATCCCGCGGTGACTTGCGCGGGGAAATCACCGGTCTGTCCTACCATTCCGGCTCGGTGAATTCCGGAGATATGTTCGCCTGCCTGGTGGGAATGAACGCGGACGGCCACGATTACGCCGCGGAGGCGGTGGAGCGCGGAGCGCGGGCACTCCTGGTCGAACGATTTCTCGACTTCCCCCCGGGTATTCTGCAGCTGCGCGTGTCGGATCCCCGCCTCGGCCTGGCCCATATTTCGGAACATTTCTTCGGAAATCCTACCCGAGATCTCACGCTCATCGGAGTTACCGGGACCAGCGGTAAGACTACTACCTCCAGCCTAATACGCCACATCCTCGAGGGCGCCGGGATTCCCACCGGCTACGTTGGAACCCTCGGTACGGTGATAGGCGGAAAGGAATTACCCGGTAGTCTGACCACTCCGGAGGCGCCGGATTTGTGCCGGGCGTTCGCCGCCATGCGCGATTCGAGGGACAGGGCTGCGGTCATGGAGGTTAGCTCGCATTCTCTGGTATTCGAGCGGGTGGCCGCGTGCGACTTCGACATCGCCCTATTCACCAATCTCGCCCCGGAACACCTGGACTTTCACGATGACCTCGAGGATTACGCTCGGGCTAAAGCGATCCTGTTTTCCTATCTTGGAAACGCAGCGGGAGTCACCACGACTCCGTACGGCGTCGTAAACGCGGACGATCCCATGTCACAGGTCATGCGCGAGGCCTGCCCCGTCGACGTACTCGAGTTCGGTCTCGAGGGGGGAGATATCCTCGCCCGCGACATCGACCTTTCCCTCGAGGGCTCTCGATTCCAGTTGCAGTATCCCGACGGAAGCCGGGTCCCCGTATCCCTAAAACTTCCCGCAAGATACAACGTGTACAACGCCACCGCCGCCGCCGCCGCCGCGTACTGCCTCGGTATCAGTGGAGATCTCGCGGCCTCGACATTGGCCTCGGCGACGCCGGTATCGGGGAGATTCGAGGTTATCTCCGGTGTCGAGGGAGATCCCATGGTCGTGGTCGATTTTGCTCACACGCCGGACGAACTGGAGAATCTCCTGACGGCGGTGGCCGAGCTAACCGCCGGGCGCATAATAGTGGTATTCGGATGCGGGGGGGATCGCGACCGCAGTAAGAGACCGATAATGGGACGGATGGCGGCGGAGCTCGGAGATTACGCTATCGTATCTTCCGACAATCCGCGCAGCGAAGATCCCGAGTGCATCGCGCGAGAGGTGGCCGAAGGCATTCCCGCAGGAGCAGCCTACGAAATCATCGTCGACCGGGGAAGCGCCATCGAACGCGCGATAGATATCGCCACCTCGCGAGATGTCGTCGTGATCGCCGGTAAAGGACACGAAACCTATCAAATATTTGAAGACCGGACCGTGGACTTCGATGACCGGGAGGTCGCGCGATCGGCATTGAAAGGCAAGAGGGAGGGTCGACATTGACGAGAGCTCTCCGCAGCGTGCCGAACGGTGACGACATTCTCTTCACTGCGGACCAGCTGGCCGCCGCGCTGGGCTCGTCCGTCGAGGGAGGAGAGGGGAATCGCATCGAGATTACCGGCGTTTCGGTGGACAGTCGCGCCACGGAACCGGGGGACGCCTTTTTTGCATTAGCCGGCGAAACTACCGACGGTCACGATTTCCTGGCCCGGGCCGAAGAGGCCGGGGCCGTCGTGGCCTTGGTACGTTCCGATTTTGCCGCGGGAAATCATCCGTCCCTTCCGCTCATCCCGGTAGGCGACACATTGATCGCCCTCGGCGAGGCGGCATCCTGGCATCGCAGCCGTTTCGATGTCGCGTGCGTCGCAATCACGGGGAGCGTGGGGAAGACGACCACCAAGGATATGGTTTCCGCCGTATTGGCGGAACGCGGGGAAATACTTCGGAATCCCGGGAATTTCAACACCGAGATCGGCACCCCCCTGACCCTTTTGAGCCTGGGATCGCGACACGCGGGGCTGGTGCAGGAAATCGGTATGCGAAAACCCGGAGACGTGAGATATCTCGCCGAAATGATAAGACCCGACGTCGGGATTTTGACGAACGTACGCGAATCCCATTTAGAATTCTTCGGTACGGTGGAACACCTGGCCCAATCCAAGGCAGAACTGTTCCAAAACCTTCCGTCCTCGGGCTGGGCTATAGTCAACGGAGATGACGATTTCGCGCAATACATGCTGGATGCCGGATGCGCTCGCGCGATACTTTACTACCCGTCCGGTGTACGGAAAGATTGCGCAACTTTCCAGGTCTGGGCCGAAGACGTATGCCTTGACGATCGAGCCCGCGCTCAATTCACTCTCCATCGCTCCGACGGTGTGAAATTGCCCATCCGGCTGGAAATCGCCGGAGAGCATCACGTGGCCAACGCCCTGGCGGCCGCGGCCGCCGGCACCGCAATTGGCATATCACCCGAAGGCATCGCGCGGGGGTTGAGGGGATTCGAACCTACCGAGATGCGTTCTGAATGGATCCGGTGTGGTGGGTTTACGATATTGAACGATGCATACAACTCCAGTCCCACATCCTGTAAGGCCGCATTGGATATGCTGTCGTCCATCGCTACCGAGGGAAGACGCGTGGCCGTCCTGGGACCGATGCTGGAGTTGGGTCCAGTAGAGGAATCCGGCCATCGCGATGTCGGTCGTGCGGTGGCCGTCTCCGCGACCGACCTTCTTTTCACCGCTCTGTCCCCGGCCGACCTCATCGGCTCCGCGGCGCTCGAATGCGGCTTTCCCGCGGGTGCCTACCGCCACTTCGACCAAATGGACGAGTTATGTAGGGCTCTATCGGCCTCGGTTCGGGACGGCGATGTGATCCTGATCAAGGCGTCACGGTCGTGCAGATTCGAACGTTGTGTCGACGCAATTCTCTCCGGGATGCGACGGGAAGGCGGTGAGGTATGAATCAATCTCCCCTGGCCCTGTGGGGAGGCGTGTGGGCTTTCCCACTCGGGTTCGCGCTGGCCGCCTTCGGTACTGTCCTCGTCGTCGGTCGCATCATTCCAGTGCTTCAGAAGATGCAGCTTGGGCAAAGAGTTCGAGATGACGGCCCGGAGAGGCACCTGACCAAGACGGGCACTCCCACCATGGGCGGATCGGGCATGGTCGTCGTACTGGCGGTGATGGCTCTCATTTTTATTCGTGACAATCCGGCCGTCGTGGCCGGCACCATCTTCACGCTAGTCCTGGGTCTGCTCGGTTTTTGCGACGATTACCTCAAGGCATCCAACAACCGCCCCCTCGGGCTTAAGGGGAGGGTGAAGCTCCTCGTGGAACTCGGGTTTGGGGTGGTGCTGGCCGCGTACCTGGCCTACGGCCTCGGTCGAGGTACGGAAATCGTGGGTCCGCGGGGATGGTTCGTATGGGATCTGGGCTCTCTTTATCCCGTCTTCGGCGCCCTGGTCGTGACCGGTACCGCCAATGCCGTCAATCTCACCGATGGACTCGACGGGCTGGTGACCGGAGCGGTGGCGCTCGCCACCCCGGTCTTTATCCTCGCGGCGATGGCGAAGGGCTATACCGAGGTCGCCCTGTGGGGAGTCTTACTGCTGGGGGTAGGGGTGGGGTTTCTGTGGCACAATTTTCACCCCGCCCGCATATTCATGGGCGATACCGGATCGTTGGCTCTCGGTGGGGCGCTGGCCTTTTTGGCCATGTACACCCAGACGGAATTGATCCTCGTCCTCGCCGGCGGGCTGTTCGTAATTGAAACGCTCTCCGTAATCGCCCAGGTTATCTATTTCCATCGTACCGGCGGGCGCCGATTGCTCAAGATGGCTCCGCTTCATCATCACCTGGAGCTTTCGGGCATGAGTGAGACGACCACGGTCCTGGTACTTTGGGGCGTGGGAGGCCTATGCTCGCTGCTCGGCGTCTGGGCTTTGGGAGGGATTTCCCTTTGAATCGCCGGCGCGCAAAATCGGACAATCGTTCCCGGGGGACGATGGATCCCATTCTGTTTGCGACGGTCCTCGCGCTGGTCGCCTTCGGGCTCGTGATGGTCTTCAGCTCGAGCAGTTACTCGGCCCTGGTTCGTTTCGAAGACAGCATGCATTACTTTCGTCGCCAGGCCCTGTGGGCACTGTTCGGCCTCGCTACGATGCTGGTCGCACAGATGGTAGATTACCGCCTCTACAGGCGCCACGCTCGGGTGATACTCTTCGTGGGCATGTTTCTTTTGGCATTGAGTCTCGTACCGGGAGTGGGAACGTTGGCCCGCGGTTCGCGCCGCGCTATACTCCTGGGGCCGTTGTCGCTATCACCGGCGGAAGTGGTTAAGATTTGTCTGGTAGTCTATTTGGCACACGGCATGTGTCGTGCGCCGGCAAAGATGCATTCCTTTTGGGCCGGAGTATGGCCGGCACTCATGACGGTCGGGGCGGCCGTAGCCATGATATTGCTGCAACCGGATCTGGGGACGGCGATCGCCGTGGCCGGTACCGCCTTTTTTCTCCTCTACGCCGCCGGTGCCCGGGTGATACACTTGATTCCAGTGGCACTACTCGGTGCCCCGGCGGTCTGGTACCTGATAACCTCGGAATCGTACCGGATGCGGCGATTCCTGGCATTTTTGAATCCGTGGGCGGACCCGATGGGTTACGGCTTCCACATAATCCAAAGCCTTTACGCTCTGGGAGCCGGTCGATTGCTGGGCCTGGGCCTGGGAGCGAGCCATCAGAAGTTTCTGTATCTGCCCGAGCAGCACACGGATTTCATCTTCGCCATCGTCGGAGAAGAACTGGGGTTTTTAGGTAGTCTCGTGCTCGTGGCGCTTTTCGGCGTGTTTTTGTGGCGCGGACTGACGACGGCGGCTCGGGCACCGGACGCCTTCGCTAGCCTGTTGTCTACGGGAATCACGATAATGATCGTGTTCCAGGCGTTCATCAATATCGGCGTCGTAACCTCCATCTTGCCGGTAACGGGAATACCGCTGCCATTTATAAGCTACGGGGGATCTTCTTTGATGGTAACCATGATGAGTGCCGGGATACTGCTAAACATATCGAAGTATTCTGGCGCACGAGAGGTTTGATTCAGATTGCACGAAGGTAGTAGGACGCATGAGCACAATTTCGACGATTCGCGACTCGTGGTGACGGGAGGCGGCACCGGTGGACACGTCTATCCGGCGCTGGCGCTGGCGACCGAGTTTCGGCGGCGCCATCCGCATGCGGGTATCCTCTACGTCGGTTCGCGGCGTGGACTGGAAACGCGGGTGGTACCGAGAACGGGTCTCGAGTTCGCGGCGCTGTCCGTCGGAGGAGTAGTGGGCAAGACGGTACCCGTCAAGGTGTACGGGACATTGAGCACGGCCTATTCCGTACTCCGCTCCCTGGGGATCCTTCGCCGCTTCCGTCCCGATGTAGTGCTTGGTACGGGCGGCTACGTTTCGGTTCCCGTGGTGATGGCGGCGCAACTTTTGGGAATTCCCACGCTTCTGCAGGAACAAAACGTGGTTCCCGGGATGGCAAACCGTTTCTTGGCGCGCAAGGCGAATCATCTGTTTCTTCCATCGGAAGATGCCCTAAAGAGCCTTCCTATGGGAGTCCAGCAGCGCGCCATGGTGGCTGGTAATCCCGTGAGAAAGGAATTCTCGCTGGTCGAACGAGATTTGGCGCGACGCGAATACGGGATCGGCGATTCCGATATACTGCTCGTCATAATGAGCGGGAGCGGAGGGGCCGCCACGATCAACAATGTCACCGCTCGATGGATCTCCGGTCTCAAAAACCCTCCTTCCGGTCTACGCGTCCTCTTTGGTACCGGCAAACGCTATTACCGAGATGTCATAGAAGAAATCGGTCAAATACCCGAATGGGCGGCCGTAGTGGAATACATCGATGATGCGCCGGGCGCACTCGCGGCGGCCGATATGCTCCTGTGTCGCGCGGGTGCCATGACTCTCGCAGAAGCCACAGTGATGGGGGTACCCATGATAATCGTGCCCTCCCCGAACGTGGCCCACGAGCACCAGACGGCCAACGCGAAAGCCCTCGAGAGAGCCGGCGCGGCGATCGCCGTGGAGGACGAAGACTTCGACGTCGCGACTCTCGACGAATCGATCCGCGCCTTGCTCGCCGACTCCCCGCGTCTGCGGCGTATGGCGGAGGCAAGTCGGGAATACGGCGACCCCGAAGCCCTGGATCGCATGGTGAACACGATCGAACAGATAATCGCTCGAACGAAAGGTGAACCCCGTTGAACTCGGACGCCCTGGTGCGAGATCTCAAAAGAATGGTTGACGGCCCAATCCTGCGGGAAGAATCGCTGGCTTCCCACACCACCTTTCGTGTGGGTGGGCCGGCTCAGATCATGCTTCGTCCCCGGGATGGTGACGAGGCAGAAAGGGTTATGGGATGGGCCGCGGAACGCGATATACGACTCCTTTGCCTGGGGAAAGGCAGCAATCTATTGGTCGACGATCGGGGCGTGCGCGGTCTGGTCCTGGCCACATCCCCCGCTTTGGACGAAATCCGGTGCGATGGCGAACCGGGAGCGACGGTATCGATACGGGTCGGCGCCGGCACGCCCATGGCGAAACTCGGAGGTTTTTGTGTGCGCGAGGGCCTGAGCGGTTTGGAGCCGCTGGCCGGGATACCCGGAAGCGTCGGCGGTGCGGTGGCCATGAACGCGGGGGTCAATAACTATTCCGTGGGGAATCTGGTTCGCAGCGTCCGCGCCTTCGATCCCGCTCGTCGCCTCACCCGCGAGATAGCGGTAAAAGACTGCGGCTTCACCTACCGGCGCTCGATCTTCCTCCGGGCCGGCGGTCCCTTCATTCTCTCGGCGCGTATGGAGTTCGGTCGAGGAGATCGGTGTAAAATATCCGAGGCCATGCGCGAGAGACTCGAGTATCGGCGTCGCAGACACCCCTGGAGAGAACGTAGCGCCGGGAGCATCTTTCGTAATCCCGCGGGCACGCACGCGGGAAAACTCATAGAGGCCGCGGGCCTCAAGGGGCGACGGATCGGTGGAGCAATGGTGTCCCGGGTTCACGCGAATTTCATAGTTAACGTCGGGGGAGCCACCTCCTCGGATATAAGGCGTTTGATAGAGGAAATTCGTGATGCGGTACTGACTCGCTTCGGGACGGAACTGGAACTGGAACTCAGGATCTGGAGTCCGGAGGATGAGGCGGGTTAGCTACCGGAAGGTCTAGGGGATCGGTTTCGACGGGATTATTCGACACGGACGGGGGCTATTGATGCTGCGAGGAGGGGCTTCAATCCTGATCATCTTTCTCCTCGCCGCGGTGGGTGCCTGGTTCTTTCTTCAAAGCCCCTCTTTTCGACTGGACAGCGTGATCGTAGAGGGCGCGGTAAACATGGAATCGAGGGAGATCGAGGACCTATTGGACCTCGATGGCGGCACTCACCTTTACTCGATCAGTCTCACCCGGCTGCGGGATCGCATTTGCGCCGATCCCCGCGTTGAGTCGGCATCGATTCACCGGGTCGTTCCGGGAAGCTTACGGATCGAAGTGGAGGAGAGGCGACCGGTCGCGGTGGTGCTTCGAAGCGGCATTTTCGCCGAGATAGATGATGCCGGCCGCATAATCGAGGTGCACGATTCCTGGCCGGGGCTGGCGTTGCCGCTCATCACGGGAGTTCCGACTCGCCGGCTGCAGCTCGGAGAACGTGCCCTCGATGAAGAATGCGCGGAGTTGGAGGTTGCGTTACATCTCGGGGGCATACGGGGTGAAATAGAAGAGATCCGCTCCGAAGATCTCGGCATAGTTTTGATAACCTCGGGAGGAGGGGAGATATGGCTGTCGGATATGCACGGGGACATGGTGGAAGGTCTGGAAGTGTTGACATCTGCGCAGACTCCTCTTCCCGGTCCGGATTGTGTTCACGACTATCGGTTGCCCGAACGCCCGGTACGCAAGTGCGACCAGTAGGAGGACGGGGTTGTACGAGGAATTTGGCGACGCGAGACGAACAGATCCTGAAAGGGAGGTCTGGGACAATTGCTCGAACTTGAAATAGATAATCCCGATTTGGCCGTCATCAAAGTTCTCGGAGTCGGTGGCGGTGGGAACAATGCCGTCAACCGCATGATCGAGGCGAAGGTAAAGGGCGTGGATTTCATAGCCGTGAACACCGACGCTCAGGCTCTGGCCACCAATAAGGCCGACCACAAACTCCAGATCGGCAAGAACATCACCAAAGGTCTCGGCGCCGGTGCCGATCCGGCGATAGGACGTAAGGCCGCCGAGGAGAGCGGAGATGAAATTGAAAACCTGCTCGATGGGGCCGACATGGTCTTCGTAACCGCGGGTATGGGCGGAGGCACGGGGACGGGAGCATCGCCGGTGATCGCCGAGATTTCGCGATCCCTCGGAGCTCTCACTGTTGGAGTGGTCACGAAACCCTTCGCTTTCGAAGGGGAACGCAGACGCACTCAGGCTGAGGAAGGGGTGGACATCCTTCGCGAGGCCATAGATACCCTGATCACCATACCGAACGATCGCCTCCTGAAAATCGTGGAGAAGAAGACCTCGATCGTTCAGGCCTTCAGCATAGCGGACGACGTATTGCGCCAGGGAGTGCAGGGGATATCGGATCTCATTGCCGTTCCCGGCCTCATAAACCTGGATTTCGCGGATGTGCGAACCATCATGATGGGCACCGGAACGGCCTTGATGGGCATCGGTAATGCCTCGGGTGAAAACCGCGCTTCCGAGGCGGCTCGCGCTGCCATCTCGAGTCCCCTCCTGGAGACTTCCATCGAGGGCGCGAAGGGAGTGCTCCTAAACATCACCGGCGACAGCACCATGGGACTCCTGGAGGTCAACGAGGCTGCGGAGTTGATACGCGACGTGGCGGAAAATGACGCGCACATAATTTTCGGCGCGGCCATCGACGAACGGCTCGAAGATGAAATGCGGGTTACGGTCATCGCCACGGGCTTCGGGCCCCGCAAGAGGAAAGAGGGCGAAGAGGAGGATCTCGACGAGCTGACCCTCAAACCCTTCAAAACCGAAGAGGACGACCTGGAGATTCCGACCTTTCTCCGGCGCCATTCCAAAGACGAGGGTTGAACTCGGACGAGCTGAGCTCTGACCGCAACGTTGCCCTCGAGGTTTCGGCTTCCCCCGGGCGAGAGAACTGTTCCCCGGGAGTGCGGCCGGCGGCGAGGAGACATGTGATGGCGCGTTGGGCCAAAGTGAAGATCGGAAACCTGGCGGCGTGGCGAGTCGAGGGATGGGACGATTTCGGCTTTTCGGCTCAATTCGTGACGAGGCGCGGGGGCGTCAGCGAAAGAGCGTTCGCTTCTTTGAATCCCGCCGCCGGTTTGGGGGACGATAGTGACCGAGTGAGAGAGAATAGGAATCTGGTCGCACAGCTGCTCCCCGGCGGAGCGAGAGAAGTCCAGATACTCCGACAGGTGCACGGTACTACCTGCCACGTCATCGGGGACCGCCCCCTCGGAAAGACATCTTTGGGCTGGTGGCTCGGGCCCGAGGGAGATGCGCTGATAGGCGAAAACCCGGCGATCACCCTGGCTACCTTTCACGCCGACTGCCTTCCGGTTTACGTAATTGACCCGTCCACGGGTTGCCGGGCGCTCATCCACGCGGGATGGCGAGGTCTTTTGGCCGGCGTGATTCAAAACTCCGTGGACCGGTTACTGAAATGTGGCGGTGGCTCTCCGCACGATTTGCACGCCGCCCTCGGCCCATCCATCGAAAGGGACGCCTACGAAGTCGGCCCAGAGGTACTGCGAGAGCTCGCCGGAGCCTCGTTTCCCTGGCGGGAGACAGTATATCCGGGTAGGCGAGGTAGGGGAAGATTCGATCTGGCGCGCGCCGCCGCGATGATTCTGCGACATTTGGGACTGCCTCGGGGAAACCTCGTGACCGATTCCCCCGGAACGTTCGCAAAAGCGGGGGATTTCTACTCCTATCGGCGCGACGGCGCCACGGGACGGTGCGTCGCGCTTCTCAGTAGTCTCGCGGGGAGTACGGAGGAGTGAGCGGCGCAATAAGCGAAATTACCTTGAGAGAACCGGATTGTGCTTGGCAGTTGCCCACACTCAAGAGTTTTCGTGGAGGTGCTTGAGAATTGACTCCGACACCGGCCGAGGACGCGATCGCACGACGGCATGGGCATTTGGTCGAAAGGGTAAACTCCGCCTGTCGTAGGGCGGAGAGAAACCCCGACGACGTCTCGCTCGTGACGGTCAGCAAGGGTAGGAGCGCGCCGGAGGTAGCGAGCGCGGTACGCGCCGGATTGAAGATCTTCGGGGAGAATCGGGCGCAGGAGTTTCGCGAGAAGTATTCCCTACTCGAGGATCTGGATTTGGGCATCGAATGGGATTTCATCGGTCGTCTTCAGCCCAATAAGGTGAGGCTGGTCGTGGGTGCCGTTCGTCTGATTCACTCCGTCGACAGCGAAGATTTGGTGGAGGCCCTGGAGGAGCGCTCGCGGGAGATAGAAGTTTCAACTCGGATCCTCTTGCAGGTAAACGTGACGGGGGAGAGCACCAAGGCTGGTGTAAATCCCGCGGATGCCGAGGTGCTGCTGCGGCGGATAAATGGATCCGATCACCTGCGGCCCGAGGGGCTCATGACGATGGCACCGCAAAGTTCGGATCCCGAGGACGCCCGCCCGGCCTTCGCCGGCCTTAGCGCCCTACGCGACGATCTGGAGGCGACGACAGGTATCGCATTGCCGGAGCTTTCTATGGGTATGACGGACGATTTCGAAGTGGCCGTGGAAGAAGGGGCGACGCTCATTAGGATCGGGCGCGCTCTCTTTGAAGCAGGAACTTTCGGAGAGGATGGTGGATGAGATGGCCGGACTCTGGGAACGCTTATCGGGGGCTTTGGGCTGGATACCACCGGAAGAAGAATACATCGACGAAGATAATGAACATTTCGACCTCGGAGATCCCGAGGACTCCTGGGAGGAATACGAACACCGCGAATTCGTAGACTCGGAAGAGGAACTGCGCGATAATCCGCGGGAGCGCTCGCGCCCCTCGGCACGTGTTGTATCTTTGCCGAGCGGTAAGCCGAAATCCGTGCGCGTCGCCGTCACCGAGCCCCGCGGGTACGAGGAAGTGCAGGGCCTCGCCGATCAATTGAAACGCCGCGTGGCGGTCGTAGTCAACGTGGAGCAGCTTGATAGGGGAGTGGCCCGCCGCGTGGTGGACTTCCTCAGCGGTACGGTTTACTCTCTCGATGGTGAGATGCAGCAGGTCAGTTCCGAAGTGGTCCTCTTCGTGCCCCGCGAAATGCACATCGAGGTGATGGAGGGGGCCGGCAAGGGGGACGAAGAACCGCAGGAGTACCTGTGAAGATGTTGCATTAACCGATGAAGCGGTCGAGATATCCCGACGCAACAGGTGAGGAGCGACTTTCTGCATGCTGTTACGAGCCATAGTCGGCAGTTTGGACACCATAATCAATATTCTGATCTGGCTGGTCCTGCTGCGAGCCATCATGTCCTGGTTCCGTCCCGATCCGACCACCGGAGGCGGCGATACTTACTACCGGGTGCTTTCCGTTCTACACCAGCTGACGGAGCCTCTTTTGGCCCCGATACGGTCGCTTATGCCCGGTGGCGGTGCCGGGATGGGGCTGGACATATCACCCCTGATACTCTTTTTGATCCTGCAGATGCTTCGTCAGTTGATTCACGGTATAGCATAAGTCACTACGAGGAGGTGTGGCGTGGCCGAAATCACGCCCGTCGATATACAAAACAAAGAACTCCGCAAGTCACTTTTGGGATATCATCGAGGCCAGGTGGATCATTTCCTCGACGAGATTACCAAGACTCTCGACGCTCTCCTTCGGGAAAACGAGGCTCTAAAGGAGCAGGTATCCGAGCTGAGCCAGCAGGTGGAGCAGTATCGCAACATCGAAGATACATTGCAGCACACCCTCATGATCGCCCAGGAAACCGCCGACGAGCTTCGCTCCAACGCGAAAAAGGAGTCGCAACTCGTACTGTCCCAGGCCCGGACGGACGCCGATCAGCTGCGAGAGCGCGCCGAAGAAGAACTGCGACAAACCCGCAGGCGAGCGGAACAGATTCGCGCGCAGATGATAGAGTACCTCGGGCGGGCCGTGGCCAACACCACGGCTCAGATCGAAATCCTCAGATCCGCCCAATCGGAAATGGAGTCGTCCCCGGTGCTTCCCGAGCTTCCGGAGGATGTATTCGAAGGGAAATCCGGGAGGGACGAAGTCAGCGAAAGGGAGTGGAACGATGCCGAATGATCCGCTAACAATCGGGATCGTGGGAGGAATGGGCCCCGAGGCCACCGCCGACCTCTTCATGAAGATCATTAAGGCCACACCCGCGACCCGCGATCAGGACCATCTGCCGGTGGTCATCGTCAGCGATCCGTCCGTGCCGGATAGGACCCAGGCCGTCCTGGCCGACGGGGAAGATCCCCTGCCGATCATGGTTCGATCTGCGCGGGCCTGCGTCAGGGCCGGAGCGGACTTCTTGGTTATGCCCTGCAATACGGCTCACTGCTTTTATTCCGGACTCTCCGAATCCGACGGTGTCCCCGTACTACACATGATGGAAGAAGTTGCGCGGTTTTTGGAAGAAGAACACCCCCACATTCGCCGGGTGGGTCTATTGGCCACCAGCGGTACGGTCGAAATCGGGTTATATCAGGAGGCATTGTCCGGAAACGGCATAGAGGTATTGTTACCGGACCGAGAGGATCAGGAACGGGTCATGGACGGCATATACGGCGATAAGGGCGTCAAGCGCGGGCATTACGACGAGCCCAGAGAGATGTTCGTGTCCGTCGCCCGTGACCTCATCGAGCGCGGTGCCTCGGCCATCATATCCGGTTGTACCGAAATCCCGCTGGCGTTGAGCCAAAAAGACCTAAGTGACGCGGTCGTGATCGACCCGACCGAAGTACTGGCGCGCGCCGCAGTCGCGCACGCCAAGGGGGAACGCTGACGTGCGGGCATCACATCCGCCCCGGGCACTGATCAATGCAAAGTTGCTTTTGGGTCGCGATGCCACCCCGGCGGCGATCGGGTTTAGAGACGGTCGCATCCTGACGCTGGGTTCGGAGACCAGGGTCCGCGAAGCCCTGGGACCGCGAGCCGAGGTATTCGACGCCGAAGGGGCCGTCCTGTCCCCGGGATTCATCGATTCCCACATGCATCTGAGCTCCCTGGGCGAGAACCTCACGGCACTAGATCTCGCCAACTGCCCCAGTATCGCCGAGCTAAAGCGTCGCCTGTCGCAACGCGCCGAAGGACAGCGACAAGGCAGCTGGATTACCGGCCGCGGGTGGGACCAGGACCGTATGCAAGAGCGGCGATACCCCACGGCCGCCGACCTGGATGAGGCCGCGCCCGGCTTCCCCGTCGTGCTAAGGCGTGCCTGCGGACACGCGGCGGTAGCGAGTACTTTGGCATTGCGAGCCGCGGGAGTCGACGACTACGCCGAAGATCCTCCCGGAGGCCGCTACGAACGCGAGGGCGACGGGAAGATAACCGGACTGCTTCATGAGACCGCAATGAAGAGAGTCCTGTCCGCAATACCGAAACCCGATCGCGAGACCCGTAACGAATACCTTCGTAGAGGTATCGAAAAATGCCACAGTGTGGGCATCACCTCCGTACAGACCAACGAATCCGGCGCAGATCTCGACGAGTTGTACGGCCTATTCTCGGAGATTTTTACCGAGCCGAAGCGGCGCCTGCGGGCGTATCTCGACCTGGGCCCCACTCATCTTTCGGCCATCCGAGACCTGGGGCTGAGTACCGGCGATGGTGATGAGTTTCTGCGTCTCGGCGCCCTGAAATTGTTCGCGGACGGCTCTTTGGGAGCGCGTACGGCCCTGCTCTCGCGAGACTACCGGGACGATCCGGGTAATCGAGGAACCGACGTCATTCCCGAGGAGGAAATGCGCGAGTACATGGAATGGGCGCGCAGTCTGGAGATGCAGGTGGCGGTTCACGCCATCGGCGACGCCGCGCTGGACAATACGCTGAGACTTCTCGGCAAGTCCGGGGATTCGACGAAAAGGGATCGGATAATCCACTGCCAGATCACCAGACCGGAACAATTCGGTGCGATGGCGCGCGCCGGAATAATTGCGAGCATCCAGCCGCGGTTTGTCGCGACTGACATGGCGTGGGCCGAGGCAAGAATAGGGCGCGAACTCATCTCCACCAGCTACGCCTGGCGTTCCATGCTCGATGCCGGAGTAACGCTGGCCGGCGGTTCCGACGCTCCCGTGGAGCCTCCCGATCCCCTGCTGGGAATACATGCCGCGGTAAATAGAGTCGATGACGCCGGCGAGCCTCCCGGGGGTTGGTTCGCTGCGGAGCAGCTCGCTCCCCGCGAGGCCCTGCATCTTTTCGGGCCGGGGGCAGCAAAATCGGAAGGCGCCGAGGACTGGAAGGGAAGCCTGGAGCCGGGGTTCGTCGCCGACTTCGTTCTCCTGGATGCGGATCCTCTCGAAGTGGATCCGGGCGAAATAGCGCAAATCGAGGTGCTGGAGACCTGGGTGGGCGGCATTCGCGTGTACGGCGAAAGCTCTTCCCACGGCGAGTGATCCGTACGTAGTACCGAAGGGGACGTTACAGGAGGGCGACGGTGCGAGACGCCGTCGCCCTCCTTCGTATCACACGTCGAATTCAGGCTGGATGATTGACGTTCAAAGACCCAGTATGGCCCGGGCCACCATGAAATACACGATCAAGCCGGTACCATCCACCAAAGTGGTGATCACCGGGGCAGATGCGGCGGCCGGGTCGAACCCCAGACGCTGGGCTATCAATGGGAGCGAACCGCCGAGTATGGATGCCATGATCACGATTATGAAAAGTGCCGCCGATACGGTGTATCCGAGCAGGGGAGAACCGCCCAAAAGCGACGCCTGAATGAGAGCGGCGAAACCCATGATGGCGCCGAGTACCAGGCCGGAGCGCATCTCTCTCCAAATCACGCGCCCCACCTCCTCGAGTTGAACTTCGTCCAGTGCCATCGCCCGTATTACGGTGCTGGCGGCCTGCGCGCCGGCGTTGCCGCCGGTACCTATGAGCAGGGGTATGAAGAACGACAGGGCAACCACGGCTTCGATATATCCCTGAAAGTGATCCAGGATATTGCCGGTGATGGTCTGGGCCAAAAACAGGATCAAAAGCCACCACATTCTCCGGCGAACCACGGAAACTACGCTCGTGGCCAGGTATGGTTCATCGGAGGGTTCCACACCACCCATCCGCGCCATATCTTCGCTGACTTCCTGCTCCATCACGTCCATGATGTCGTCGAAGGTGATGACGCCGAGCAGGCGATCCTCTTCGTCGACTACCGGAAGGGCCACGAAACCGTAGTGCGTCATAACGTTGGCCACTTCTTCCTGGTCCATCATCGGAGTCACCGTGACGACCTCCGTCCTTCCGATGTCGGCGATGGGTCGTGTGGGGTCCGCCAGGACCAATTCCCGAAGGGAGGTCACTCCCAAAAGACTCCCGTCTTCTTCGGTTATGTAGATGTAATAAGCCGCCTCCACCTCGCGAGCGAGTCTGCGATAGAAGTTCAGTACCTGTCCGCAGGACTGATCGGCGCGAAAGGATAGGTAGTCGGTGGTCATGATGCCGCCCGCGGAGGTTTCGGGGTATTGCATGAGGCGCCGGATGGTCTTTTGATCCGGCAGGGCGCTCAGAAGTTGCCATACCGTGTCCGCCTCGAGTATCGCCAGGAAATCCGCCAATTCGTCCGGCGATACGAATTGAATCACGCTGCGAAGTCGTGTGTCCGTCATATGCTCCGAGAGGCGGAGCTGATCCGTCGGACCGAGTTCCTCGAGGACCTGGGCCACCTGACGATCATTCATCAGGGCGAGCAGGGTGATCAGAAGCGGAGTTTCATCCTCGTCGATATCCTCGATAGTCTTCGCTATGTCCACCGCGTGGAGGTCCGCCATTCTCCGACGCAACTCCCGGGGCGATCCCGTTTTGAGAAGATCTCGCAGCTCATCCATCGGCGTGCCTCCTTTCGGTGGACCACATTGCATCTACTCCGAGTAACAAAGTATTTGCCATACGAGGTGATCGAGTAACACTATACACCAAAGCCGGTGCGAGTGGGAAGAAAGCGAATGCCGTTCAATATCGGGCAACAAGACCATCCATCGACCCCCTACCCCCGCAGAGGTGGTCTGGGGGCGTTTCTCTACCGTATCCGATCCGTTAAGCACCTCGGCGAGTCCCTACGAGGGATGTTTTGGGAGGATGAATACGGTGTCTTTGGCCGATGCGCTGTGCTAGAATCTGATGAGAAAGGAAGAGAACATGCTCAAATGGGTCGCCCTGTCGCTGGTCGCCGATCGCGTCAGCAAAGAACTGATCCACATCTGGATGGAACCGGGGCAGTCGATACAGATCCCCGGGGGAATCTTGCGCCTCACCTACGTGACGAACAGCGGTGCGGCCTTCGGAATCCTTTCCAACCATACCGGGGTACTGACGCTATTGAGTGCGCTCATGGTCGCCCTGGTAGCGTGGTGGTACCGTAGCGTAGTGCCCCGCGAGAGCCGTGCCCTCGCAGGTATCGCCTCCGGATTGTTGGTCGGCGGAGCGTTGGGGAATCTCATCGACCGCATCCTGCACGGTCACGTGCTCGACTTTTTCGATCTGGGATTTTGGCCCGTGTTTAACGTGGCAGATATCGCCGTGGTCGCGGGTTGTGTCGTTCTCTTCTTGCTGGTACTCAAAGATCCGGAAGCGATGACTGGGGGGACCGTGGAATGAGACCCATAAAACCATCGCGCGATGTGGGAGCCAGCACCAGGGTATTCGAGGGCGTCGTCTCGGATGAAGACGATGGTACCCGTCTCGATATCTTCCTGGCGAGAAACACCACGGAGGCCTATTCACGCACCTACCTTCAAAGCCTGATACGCGAGGGAAACATCGCGGTGGATTCGTCCGTTATATGTACGCCCTCGAGCCGGCTCGAAGAGGGTCAAAAGGTCCGGATGACGGTCCCTCCGCCCCAAGAGGGAATTCTCGAGCCGGAGGATATCCCGCTCGACGTAGTTTACGAGGACGATGACATCATCGTGATCAACAAATCTCGCGATCTGGTGGTGCATCCGGCTCCCGGGCACTATACGGGCACCTTGGTGCACGCCCTTTTGCATCACAGTTCCAGGCTTTCCACCATAATCGACCACACGCGTCCCGGCATCGTGCATCGCTTGGATAAGGATACTACCGGGCTCATGGTCGTCGCGAAGAACGATACCTCGCACCTCAGCCTGTCCTATCAACTGCAAAAGAGGCGCATGAAGCGGGAATACCTGGCGCTGGTACACGGCGTCCCCGAGGTAGAAACGGGAACGATCGAGACTCGAATCGGTCGCGATCCGGAAACACGTTTCAAGATGAAGGTCGTCAATTCCGGAGGAAAACACGCGGTAACTCATTTCCGCGTCGACGAAGTCGTGGGGAACTCCCATGCCCTGCTCCGCTGTAACCTGGAGACGGGTCGAACACACCAAATCCGGGTACACCTGGAATTCATCGGCCATCCCGTCGTGGGCGATCCCATGTACGCGCCCGAGTGGCCCAATCACGGCT
This sequence comes from Bacillota bacterium, assembly GCA_046483165.1. Classification (GTDB taxonomy): domain Bacteria; phylum Bacillota; class Sulfobacillia; order SLMV01; family SLMV01; genus CSSED11-154. Next base: position 53,363 of record JAWODQ010000126.1, read on the forward strand.
TGAGCGGGCAGGCGCTGCACGCGGTCCGTCTGACCCTGGAGCATCCCACCACCGGCGAGACCATGGAGTTCGAGGCTTCAATGCCCGACGATATGAAGAACGTCTTGCGGCAGCTGCGTGGCGAAGGGTAGCATTCCGAATCGGCGCATCGGCTCTACCGGTTTTGCCGATCTGTTTGACAGGGATTCGTAGCTTTGCTAAGTTACTTAAAGATAGAAGTGCATCCTTTAAATCGACCCGGCGAGGTCGAAAAGGAGGTGGCGAGACGGTGACCACACACACTGGAGGTCGGTGGCAACCCCGACTCCGCACCAAAAACGTATCGCCCCAAAGGCGGTACCAGACGATCCTCCGACGGGAAGGTCATCTTCCCCCGGGAGATCAGTTTCGTTACCGGAGATAGCGATCTCCGGTTTTTTTGTGTCCGCAATCACCGAGAGTCAACGAAGGAGGCGGGGAAATGAGCTCCGAGCCGAAACTCAAAGAGAAGGCCAGGATTATGGACGAAGACGCCATGGCCCGGGCGCTGGTGCGCATCTCTCACGAAATTGTGGAGCGCAACGGCGGTACCGAGGGACTGGTTATCGTAGGAATACACAGACGCGGAGTTCCGCTGGCGCAGCGGATCGCACGGCAGATCGAACGCATCGAGGGCGTGGAGATACCCCAGGGTAACCTGGACATCACGCTATACCGCGACGATTTAACCCTCCGTCACGACCGTCCCGTCGTTCACGGAACGGACGTACCGGTCGACATCTCGGGTAAGACGGTGATACTTGTCGATGACGTCCTGTACACGGGACGAACCATACGCGCGGCGATGGATGCCCTGATGGATCTTGGGAGACCGGGAACTATCCAGCTCGTGGTCATGGTCGACAGGGGCCACAGGGAACTTCCCATCCGTGCCGACTTCGTAGGAAAGAACGTGCCCACCTCTCGCGACGAGGTGGTAGAGGTCCGCGTCCGCGAGGTAGACGACCGCGAAGATGTCTCGATAATGGAAAGGGTGGGGGGAACGTCGAATGGCTGAATTGAATCGAAAAGATATCCTCGGATTGGAAGAAATGTCGGCGGACGAAATCGGGCTGGTACTCGATACGGCTCAGTCCATGCGGGAGATAGTGGACAGACCCATCAAACAGGTACCCACACTTCGCGGCAAGAGCGTCCTATCGTTGTTTTACGAATCCTCCACCCGCACCAAGATATCCTTCGATCTCGCCTGCAAGTACCTGAGTGCCGGCACCGTCAGCGTCGCCAAGGCGGGCAGCAGTCTGGACAAGGGCGAAAGTCTCCGCGATACCGTCCGCAACGTCGAAGTGATGGGGCCCGAGTTGGTCATAATGCGACATCCCTCCGGGGGCGCCCCACATTACCTGGCACAAAACGTGGATTCCGCGGTTATCAACGCCGGCGATGGATTTCACGAACACCCGACCCAGGGTCTTTTGGACATGCTGTCCGTGCGGCAACGCAAAGGTACACTGGAGGGCCTGAAGGTGGCCATCATCGGGGACATATTCCACAGCAGAGTTGCCCGTTCCGATATTTGGGGATTCACGCACATGGGGTCTGAGGTCGTGGTTTCCGCACCCAGCACCCTCATCCCTCCCGGAATAGAAGAGGCCGGCTGCCGGGTAGAGCCGAATGTCGAAGACGCCGTCCGGGACGCCGACGTAGTGTGCGTGCTCAGGTTGCAGCTGGAGCGGCAAAAACAGAGTTTCTTTCCCAGCATACGGGAATATCACGCGCTTTACGGGATCGACGCACGACGGCTGGCTCTGGCGAAACCCGACGCTTTGCTGATGCATCCGGGCCCCATGAATCGCGGGGTAGAGATAACGAGCGAAATCGCCGACGGCTCTCAGTCAATAATCTTGGATCAGGTACCGAACGGAGTCGCCATCAGGATGGCCCTATTATACCTGTTACTCGGAGGGGGAGAATGAACATGGACAAAATCCTCATCAAGGGTGGACGCGTCGTGGACCCCTCGTGCGGACGAGACGGGCGCGCCGATATCTTAATCGAAGGAGAACGCATCGGGGCGATAGGTGACCAGTTGAGCGTAGAGGGTGCCGAAATAATTGATGCCTCCGGCTGCACCGTAACTCCCGGCTTCGTCGACATGCACGTGCACCTTCGCGAACCCGGATTCGAGTACAAAGAGGATATTGCCAGCGGAACCCGGGCGGCGGCCCGCGGTGGGTTTACCTCCGTGGTTTGCATGCCCAACACCTATCCAGTAATCGACGACGAGACGGGAGTTCGCTTCATAATCGATCGAGCCGCGCGGGACGGCGTGGTGCGCGTCTACCCCGCCGGAGCCGTAACTAAAGGGCAAAAGGGCGAGGAGATGGCGGAACTTGGATTGATGTTCGAAGCCGGGGCGAAGATGTTTAGCGACGACGGGCTCCCCGTAATCTCGGCTCGCGTGATGAGTACCGCCCTTACCTACAGCAGTATGTTCGGCGTTCCCATCTCCACGCACGAAGAAGATCCCACGTTGGCCGCCGACGGAACAGTGAACTTCGGCCGCATATCCACGCTGCTGGGCCTCCCGGGTATGCCCGAAGAGGCCGAGACGGTGATGATCGCCAGGGATCTCGAACTGTGCCGCCGGGTCGGAGGACATCTGCACATCGGACACGTCAGCACGGCTCGTTCCGTGGAACTGATAAGGCGCGCCAAAGAGGAAGGCGTAAACGTCACCTGCGAGGTTACACCGCATCATCTCACCCTGACGGAAGACCTGGTACGGGAATCTCAATACGATACCAATACCAAGATGAAGCCGCCCCTGAGAACCGAAAACGATCGCCAATCTCTCATAAGAGCGCTGCGCGAGGGCGTCATCGACGTCATCGCCACCGATCACGCGCCCCACAGCTTCGACGACAAGGACAAAGAATACATCTTCGCGGACAACGGTATCACCGGACTGGAAACGGCTTTCGCCCTCCTTCACGATCGGCTGGTTCTCCCCGGAGATATCCCCCTGGATCGCCTCATCGAGGCGATGACCGTGGCCCCGGCCAAACTCATGGGATTGCGCGCGGGAACCCTGTGCGAGGGAGCTCCGGCGGACGTTACCATCCTGAAGACGGATCGCGAATGGGCGGTGAACCCTGGAGACTTCGCATCGAAGGGAAAGAATACTCCGCTGGTGGGTTGGAGCCTCACGGGTAAGGTCGAAACTGTGATAGTCGGCGGCAACGTCGTCCTGCGGGGAGGCGAATTCGCATGATGGGATCCCCCAAGGGGGGCCCGGGAATCTTCGCCGCCCGGGTGGCCAGGAACATACCCGAGGGCACGGCGCGCAGGCTGGTTCTGACGACGGATCAACGCCTGGATCCCGAGCCCGGTCAGTTTCTACAGATTGAGGTTCCCGGCGGAGGGGAGAGTGCTTACCTCCGCCGGCCGCTGAGCATCTCCGATTGGGACGAGCACAGGCGACTCGTCGAATTGATGATACTACCCGTCGGCTACGGTACGGAGATCCTCGCCGGGCTTCGGCCGGGAACCATAATCGACTGTCTGGGCCCGCTGGGGAGAGGATTCCCCCTCGAAGATCTGGGCGAGCGACCGATACTGATCGCTGGGGGCATAGGGTCGGCACCCCTGATCTACCTGGCGAGAAAACTGGTCGAGATGGGTCGTCCGCCCCGGGTTTTTATCGGAGCCTCGGAGGCCGACCGGTTGGCCGGAGAAAAGGCGCTGGCGGCCCTAAGCTCCGAGATAGTAGTCGCCACAGAAGACGGGAGTCGGGGAGAAAGCGGGATGATTACCTGGGTCCTGGAGCGCCGACGCCCGGATCTCCGCGAGGCGACCGCCCTCGCGGCCTGCGGGCCCCGTGGCATGCTCGCGGCGGTCAAGGCCCTCGGAGCGAAGATGGGAATACCCACCTACGGATCCCTGGAGGAGCGCATGGCCTGCGGCGTGGGGGCCTGTTTGGGTTGCGCCGTCCCGCTGGCGAATCCCGAGGCGGGCAAGCAATACGTGCGCGTCTGCGCCGACGGCCCGGTATTCCCCCTGGAGGAGGTGGTGCTTTCGTGAAGCGAGGACTATCTACCCAATTCGCGGGGATGGAGCTGTCGAACCCGCTCGTGGCAGTATCGGGCACCTTCGGCTACGGTTTCGATTACGAGCCCCTGGTGCCACCGGAAACCTTCGGTGCCGTCGTGGTGAAGGGCACCTCCTTGGAGCCGTGGCCGGGCAACCCACCACCGAGAATAGTCGAAACTCCCGCCGGGATGCTGAACTCCATAGGCTTGGAAAACCCCGGCGTGGACGTATTCTTACGCGAGTACTTGCCCCGACTATCGGAACGCGATACGCACGTGATCGTAAACGTCGTAGGCAAGACGGTGGAAGAATACGTCGAGGTATCACGCCGGCTTCGAGGAGTATCCGGAGTGGACGCCCTGGAACTCAACATCAGCTGCCCCAACGTCAGGGCCGGTGGAATGAGTTTCGGAACTTCGGCCGCGGCCATAGAGGAATTGGTCGGCTCGGTCAGAGATGCCACCGACGCGACCTTAATTGTAAAGCTGACTCCCAACGTGACGGATCTCGCAGAGATGGTGCGGGCCGCCGAGGGTGCTGGAGCGGATGCCATAAGCCTGATAAACACACTCCTCGGGATGGAAATTGACGTCGAGCGAGGGGAGCCCGTCCTGGCCAACGTGGTCGGCGGCCTTTCCGGACCGGCGATCAGGCCGGTGGCGCTAAGATGTGTGTACCAGGCGCGCGCGGCAACCTCACTTCCCATCCTGGGTCTCGGCGGGGTATCTTCGGCACGAGACGTCCTCGCTTTCATCATGGCCGGGGCCACCGCCGTGGGAATCGGTACAGCCATGTTTGCCGATCCCCTCGCACCCGCACGAATAGTCGACGAGTTGCGGACGTATCGGGCGAAGTTCGACGAGTGGCCCGTTGGGAGGGCGCACAAATGAAAGCAGCAGAGAGAATCATAGTGGCGTTGGATACCCCGGATATCGAGATAGCTCGCGGATTGGTGGAGGTTTTAACCCCGGAATTCGGCCATTTCAAGACGGGACTGGAATTCTTCTGCTCCGGTGGACCCGAGGCAGTAAGAAATCTGCAGACCTCCGGCGCGGAATTGTTTCTGGATCTCAAGTTGCACGACATACCGAACACCGTCGGAGGCGCCGCCCGCGCGCTGGGCGAACTCGGCGTGTGGATGACCAACCTGCATGCCTCCGGCGGTCCCGAAATGATGCGCACGGCCCGCGAGGCACTTCCCGACGCCCTCCTTCTGGCCGTCACCGTGCTGACGAGCTTTGCGGAGGAGGATTTTCGCAGCTACGTCGGCACCTCGACCACGGTGGAAGATACGGTGAGGCGCTGGGCCGTGGCAGCGAAGGAATCTGGCCTGGATGGAGTCGTGTGCTCTCCCAAAGAGATCGTGGCCGTCAGAGAAGAGATAGGGAAGGATTTCCTGATAGTAACCCCCGGTATTCGCCCGAGGTGGGCGGCTAAAGGAGATCAGCGCCGGGTGACTACTCCGGCCGAAGCCCTGGAACTCGGAGCCGATTACCTGGTCATCGGGAGACCGATTACGGCCTCCCCCGATCCGAGGGAAGCGGCGGAACGAATCGCGAAAGAAATCGAGGGGAGTGGCGTATATGACTACTGAGAATCGGTGGGACAAATTGCGTAGGATGGACGAGGAGGAGATCCTCTCGGTATTCCGGAAGACCGGGGTACTCCTCGAGGGGCATTTTCGACTGACTTCGGGTAAGCACAGCCCGCGCTTTTTGCAATGCGCACAGGTTCTTCGCTATCCGGATTACGCGGGACAGCTGACGGGGCTGATGGCGGAGCCCTTCAAGGATGTCGAGATAGACAAGGTGGTGGGTCCGGCCCTCGGCGGAATCATCTTGAGTTACGAGGTGGCCCGCTGGCTGGATAAGGAAGCCATATTCACCGAGCGTCAGGACGGCGAGATGAAGTTGCGCCGGGGTTTCACTGTGGAGCCGGGGGAGAAGGTGCTGGTCGTGGAGGATGCCGTCTCGACCGGCGGATCGGTCAACTCCGTGATGGAAATCTGTTCTCAACGCCAGGCGGACATAGTCGGGGTCAGTGTGCTGGTGGATCGCAGCGGTGGAAGGGCGGAATTCGGTGTGCCCTTCGAGGCGGTGGTTAGTTTGGATATCCCCGCCTACTCTCCCGCGGAATGCCCTCTGTGTCGCGAAGGCATCCCCCTGGTACACCCGAAGGACCTCGGCATGTAGTAATAACCGTCGGGCGATGGATCGAAAACCCTCTTCGCGATGCCTCGAAAGATCAGGGCGTCACGAAGAGGGTTTTGTGATTTCGATATATGACCATACCCGGGTGGGCTCCGCGGGGCTTCGAGACGTGTTTGACCAGGGTGTAGTCCACCGGTACATTGGAGGAATCGCGCGCCGTACTGTTTCTCGCCGCCACTTTGGCGGCCTCCTCCAGTACTTCTTTCGGCGGCTCCGCTTCTCCCCAATCCCCCGGTAGAACGACGTGGGAGCCGGCCATATCCTTCACGTGAAACCAGAGATTATTCGGTGAGGCCACGCGCATGGTGAGATGGTCATTGCCGCGGCTGTTGCGTCCGACCAACACGCGGTGTCCGGTCTCGAGGACGTACTCTTTGGGTTGAGGTGAGGGTCGGCGGCGGCGGCGCGGCGGGGCCTGGTCCTTAAGGTAGCCGGCCTCTTCCAATTCGGTACGAAGGTCCTGGAGATCCGTAAGTGTCGTGGCGGAATCCAGGGCGTAAAACAGGTTCTCGATGTAGTGGATCTCTCGCTTTGCGGCGCGAAGCTGTCGTTTGGCCTTCTTCTCCGTCCTTTGCAGCCGACGATAGTCTTTGAAATACTGGGCAGCATTCTGTGACGGGGAGAGACGGGAATTCAAAGGAATCTTTCGCGCTTTTCCGTCTCGGTAGTAATCCGGGAGTTCGATTTCCTCGACTCCCTCGGGCACCATGTACATATAGGTGGTCAGCAATTCCCCGCATATCCGTTTCTCTTCCGCGCAATCGGCGCGAGCGAGGTCTTTCTTCCTGTGCTCCCACTTTCTTCGTGCCGACTCCTTGGCCGATTCCAGGGCCCGTCGCAATTCCTTCGCCAAACCTTCCATCGTCTCGATGGCATCCGAGAGCGCGTAATGCCGATCGAGCAGCACGGAGGGGGCGGAGATCCATTGAATCACGCGATCCTCGGGCGGCAGCTCCGAGGAAATGAATCCGTATTCGCCCGGTCGAGGATAATTGGACGGCTCCTCGGGAGCTTCGAAGTGGGTCCACGGCTCCCAATTGCGTTCGTTGAGGTCCGCGCCGATTCGATTGATGTAACGGACCAAACATCGCAGTGTCATCTCATCCCCGGGGAGTTCGCCTCCCGGATCGATAGCCGCTGCCCGAAGCACTCGACGAAAAGTCTCGGGGCCCGGCCCATCGATATTGCGGACCAGGTTCAACCAGGCGGGGATTTCGGGATCCCTCAGGGACGAGAGGTCCTCGACGCTAACCCGGGCCGGGTGAATCGTCTTTCTTTGCGGCGGGAGACGGTAGGGATGTCCGGGCAACACGGAGCGGTGGACGTTTCTGTCCGCCGACGAAAACCTCATCGCGGTCAATATGCGATCTTCATCGTCGGGATCCACCAAGAGGAGGTTGCTGTTGCGCCCCATGGTCTCGGCCACGAGAATTAGGGGCCGAGAGAAACCCAATTCATCCCTCGCCTCGAGATGGATCCGCGCGATACGGTCGAGACCCACCTGTTCGAAGGACTGCACTCGCGCCCGCAAGATGTGTTTGCGAAGATTCATGCAGAACGAACCCGGGTGATCGGGGTGTTCGTAGTGGCGTCGGGTCAAGTGTATTCTGGCCCCATCTCTTCGGATGGATACCAGCAAATCGCCACTCGATCCCCTTCCCCGGGTGGAGAATACCACCTCTCCGGAACGTTTGGTGGTGTGTATCTTGGTGATAGTAGCCCCGAGCAACTGATTCATCTCGTCGAGGCTGGCGGCGAGTGCGATGGCATCGAAACCCATTTCGATCGGCACCTCCAGTATCGCGGAATGCTTACCCGCGATGCTAATGATAGTGTGCGTACAGCTCTCCGGGCAACGCCGGGGCGGCCGAGCAAAAATTGACATACGCCCTTCTTAAAGATATTATATTGGTGACGAATACATTTTTCTAACACTCCCGGCATCCCGTTCGCGATCCCGTTTCACATAGTGAGGAGGAGCGCCATGAGTAATAGTTCTGCTGGTACGCGTTTTACCGTAATCGGCGCCGGCGGTGGCGGTCAGGCCATGGCCGGATATCTGTCCCTGCAGGGTTTTCAGACGAATCTCTATAATCGGAGTTTCGAGAGAATTGAGGATCTCGCGCGGGAGGGCGGGGTTTTCATCGAAGGTGAGATCGAGGGATTCGCCCCACTCAACATGGTGACCGACGATATCGCCGCGGCGCTGGACGCCGCGGAGGTAGTCATGGTCGCGGTCCCGGCTTCGGCACATCGGGCGGTGGCGGCAAAATGCGCCCCTCACTTGCGATCGGATCACATCGTCGTGCTAAATCCCGGGAGAACCGGGGGCGCTTTGGAGTTCCGCTTCGTTTTGGATGGTTTCGGTACCACAGAAGATGTACTGGTCGCCGAAGCCCAGACCTTCATATTTGCCAGCCGGGTCGTGGGACCGGCACGGGCTCGGATCTTCGGCATCAAGCGCGTGGTTCCCGTGGCGGCACTTCCCGCCCGGAGGACCGCCGAAGTCCTGGATGCCCTGGAAGTAGCCTTTCCCCAGTTTTCTGGCGCCGAGAGCGTCCTGCAAACCAGCCTGGATAATATCGGGGCCATCTTTCACCCCGCTCCCACGATCCTCAACGCCGCCCGGATCGAATCCGGATCTCCCTTCGAATATTACATAGAAGGGGTCAGTCCCTCCGTCGGACGCGTGCTGGAGGAAATGGACACCGAGCGACGCGAGGTAGCGCGAGCCCTCGGCGTAAAACCGCAATCGGCGGTCGATTTCCTGCGGGCCGCCTACGGAGTGGAAAGCAACAGCCTGTATCACGCCATGAGGACAAATCCCGGTTACGCCGGGATAGTCGCCCCCGGCTCCCTGCAACACCGATACATCAGCGAGGACGTACCCGCCAGCCTCGTGCCCATGGCTTCCTTCGGCGACCTGCTGGGCGTACCCACTCCTTCGATCAAATCGATGATTCACCTCGCCTGCATCATTCACGGGGTGGACTACTGGAGTCGCGGGAGAACGATAAACCGGCTCGGATTGTCCGGACTGAGCGCTGAAGAAATCAATCGGCTGGTGATCGAAGGCGAGAGAGGACGGTTGATAGGATGAGCGAGAATCGCGGCGACGGGGGGCAGTTCATCCTGGGTGCAACCCTGGGAGATTGTGTCCACGTCGCGGGAGTATTGAGCTTTCTTCGCCTGGCGGAATCACAGGGTTACAGGACGCACTTTATGGGAACGCGAACCTCGGTGGAAGAGCTGATGGAAGCGGCCCTCGAGTCGGATCCCGACATTATCGCCCTTAGTTTTCGCCTATCTCCCGAGGTCGCGGGCGAATTGTTCGCCGACGTAGCACATAGATTGCGAGAAGCCGGTCTCGGCGACAAGCGACTGGTTTTCGGAGGAACGGCCCCCGTCTGCCGCGTCGCGGAAGAATCGGGAATATTCGACGCCACCTTCGATGGTAACAGTACGGTAGACGAAGTGCTTTCGTATCTCGGGGGCGGGGGTAGTAGCCGGGACGAGGTGATACCACCCCAGGACCTCATCGCCCGCATCGAGGCGCGGGCTCCCCACCCCATCATTCGTCATCACTACGGACGCCCGACCATGAAGGAGACGGAAAAGGGAATCTCCGAGATAGCCGAATCGGGCCTGCTCGACATCATATCGATAGGCCCCGACCAAAACGCTCAGGCTTCGTTTTTCCGTCCCGAAGAGCGAGATCCACGCCAGGACGGGGCCGGTGGAGTGCCCGTCAGATCTCCGGACGATTTCCGACGGCTCTGGAATGCGGCTCAAAGGGGTAACTATCCACTTCTGCGTTGCTACAGTGGCACCAGGGACGTGGAACAGTTCGCTGAGGTATTGCTGGACACCATCGACAACGCCTGGGCCGCCATTCCCCTCTATTGGTATAACGTGCTGGACGGCAGGGGACCGAGAGAAGTGGAAGTATCGATCCGCGAATCTCGCGAGCTGATGCGGTGGCACGCGGAACACCAGGTCCCGGTCGAAGTCAACGAAGCTCACCACTGGAGCCTTCGCGATGCCCCGGATGTGATAGCGGTGGCCGCCGCGTACCTCGCGGCCCTCAACGCCAAGGATGCCGGGGTCAAAGACTACATCGCGCAATTTATGTTCAATACGCCGCCGGGAACTTCTTTCGGCATGGATGTGGCCAAGATGTTGGCCAAACTGGATCTGATCTCGGAACTCGAAGACGAAGACTTCAGGGTATGGCGCCAGGTCAGAACCGGGCTATTCAGTTTCCCCGCCGATCCGGATATGGCGCGGGGACAACTGGCATATTCTACCGTGGCCCAGATGACTCTGAAACCCCACATAGTTCACGTCGTCGGATACACCGAAGCGGATCACGCTGCCGACGCGCGCGAGGTCATCGAGAGCGTCAAGATAACACGCCAGGTTATAAAGGAAAGTCTGTTCGGATTGCCCGATCCCTCGCGAGACCCGGCGGTGGCAAATCGACGCCAGGAACTGGTCCGGGAGGCCCGTTTACTCCTGGATGCCATCCGAGCCCTCGATCCCGGCAAAGAAGATGCCCTGACCGACCCCACGGTATTGGCTCGAGCGGTTCGCCTGGGTCTCATGGATGCACCACACCTCGCCGGGAATCCCGCCGCGGCCGGAAGAGTAGAAACGAGAATGATCGACGGGGCCTGCTACGCGGTGGATCCCGATACCGGCCATCCCGTCGACGAAAAGCGACGTCTGAAGTCACTGGGTAAATGAAATTATGATGGCGGGCGCCCCGCACGGCGTCCACCTTCCGCCTTCCGACGCAGCTGATTGCCTTGGGCCCATTCCACTGTCGTGGTAGAATCACCATAACTCGACGTGGGAGGTGGGGTATGAGACTATCCTTTACGAAAATGCACGCCGCCGGGAACGATTACATATACGTCGACGGGGTTGAGCGTCGCCTGCCCGAGCTGGATTGGTCCGCCGTTTCCCGCGACCTATCCCGTAGACATCACTCCGTGGGCTCCGACGGAGTGATCCTCATCCTTCCCTCGAACGAAGCTGACTTCCGCATGCGCCTTTTCAATGCCGACGGCAGCGAAGGGGATATGTGCGGTAACGGTGTCCGTTGCGCCGCTTCCTACATATGGGAGCGGGGTTTCATCGGAGTCGACACTTTCAAGATGGAGACCGGGGACGGACCGGTGGAGGTCACCGTCGTTCCCAAAGATGGAGGACTTTCCGTCTCGGCCAAGCTGCGACGGCCCGGCTTCCGATTGGAAGAGATACCCATGCTCGGAGAACCCGAACGAGATGTTGAAGAGGAAGAAGGATTCAATTCTTCCCTGGAAGTCCTGGGACGTCAGATTCCCGTGGACGGTGTGCGGGTGGGCAATCCCAACTGCGTGATCTTCGTACGTGACGTCGAAGGCATCGATCTCGAGCATCTCGGCCCCCTGCTGGAAAAACACGAACGATTTCCCGCGGGGACCAACGTGGAATTCGTTCAGGTCATAGACGAGGAAACGCTGCGGGTTCGGGTGTGGGAACGCGGCTCCGGAATCACGCTCGCCTGCGGAACCGGTGCGGCAGCGGCGGCAGTGTGCGCCGTGAGGAGGAGACGCTGTACCTCTCCGATAGGGGTGGAAATGCCGGGAGGCCGTCTGCGGGTAACATGGGACGGAGAGGAAAACCTGGTGTTGTCCGGCCCCGTGGAGCGCATCTACCGTGGATCTGTGGATCTCGACCAGGAGCATTACGCGCCCGTCGGAGAAGATGGCGAAGAGGATATGCCTTGAGGCTCCTCGCCCTGCGCCACGTGGGCAGGTTGCGCCAAGTATGGTTGTTATTCACCGGGAGGTGAGAAATTGACCCCGTTAAGCATGACCGGATTCGGTAGCGCCTCCGGAACGTTCAATTCCACCACGTTGGACGTGGAGATAAGGACCCTCAACCATCGCTTCCTGGAGGTGTTCGTCCACCTCGCACCGGACCTTCCGCGGGAGTGGGAGGCACTGTGCCGCAAACAAATCGAGAAAAGGCTAGTTAGAGGGCGAGTGGACGTCTATATCGAGGCAAGGACGCCTCCAGAGGAGAGCAGAGTCCCACGCGTTGACACGTCATTGGCCGAGGCATATCATATTGCCTTGAAAGAACTCGCCGAAACCCGACATTTGCCGCTTGTCCTCGACACCCTCGATTTGGCAAAGTTGCCGGGCGTGCTCGAGTTGCAGGAGCCACAGTGGGACCTGGCGCGGGCAGAATCGACCTTTTTGGAGACGCTCGATCGCGCCGTGGCCGAAGTCCTAAGTATGCGTCAAAGCGAGGGAGAGTCCCTCGGCGAGGCCGTCGGTAGCTTACTGGAAGCCTTTCGAGAAGATGTGGATATTATCGAAGGGCGAATCCCGGAACTGGAACGGCATCGTTACCAGGTAATCCTGGAACGAGTAGAAGCCCTTTTGGAACGGACCGAAACCGAAGTACCCGATATCGTCGGTGAAGTTGCCCTGATGGCGCAGAGGGCGAGCATTTCAGAAGAGCTGGATCGGCTGAAAAGTCACCTGGAGCAAATCCAAGATATTCTCCAGGAAGAAGGTCCGGTGGGACGAAGATTGGACTTTCTGGTCGGCGAGATGGGGCGAGAAAGCAACACGATCGCGGCAAAGATCGACGACGCGGATCTCAATCGCATCGCCCTGCGGATGAAAGCTCACCTGGAGGATATGAAGGAACAGGCGCGAAACATCGAATAAATGTGGGGAGGACTATGATGAATGGAGTCATCCTGGTAAATATAGGGTTTGGCAACATGGTTTCGGCCAACAGGGTCGTCGCCATAGTCAGTCCGGAGTCCGCTCCGATCAAGCGTACGATCAGCGAGGCCCGCTCCGAGGGTAAGCTGGTCGACGCCACCTACGGGCGCCGGACCCGGGCGGTCATTATCACCGACAGCGGGCACGTCGTGCTTTCAGCGGTTCAACCCGAAACGGTAGCCGGCCGTCTTCAGATTCAGCAGCGAGGTGGAGAAATCGAGGAGTGATGGTTCGCATCGTCGGGCCCAGGGTGGTCGTAGGGGCGACGCGAATGATCTTTGCGAAGGAGTTGCAATACTTTCAATATGACAAGAGAAGTGGCACTCACCCCTGATCAGCTGATCGCTCAGGGTCACAATAAATACGCTTTGACCATCGCCGTAGCCAAACGGGCCCGTCAAATTCACGATGGTTCCCCCGTAATGGTGGATACCGACGCCGCCAAACCGGTCACCTCGGCCCTGGCTGAGGTCGTGGAGAAACGCATAAGATACGGCCTCGGAGTGGTGGAGACCACCCCGGCCCCCACCAGTTCCGCCGAGGATGAAGACGAAGAATCCAACGAGGCGTAAGATGAGATCGGTGTCGTGACTGCGCCCTCGCAAGGCATCTAAATGGTCGACGAGCGCCAGTAATGGCGGAGATTCCCGAGATCGATAGCACCGGGTGGGAGGTTTCTGATTGGTACCGAAAGATCTTGAGGGCAAGCACATTCTCTTCGGAGTTACCGGTTGCATTGCGATCTACAAGGCCCTGGAAGTCGTAAGCAAACTGCGAAAGAGGGGAGCCTCCGTTTCTGTGGTAATGACGGAGGCGGCGACTCATCTGGTGGCACCACTCACGTTCCGTACCATATCGGATTCTCCGGTCTATACGCGCATGTTTGAGGAACCCCGACGCTGGAACGTAGAGCACATCGCTCTCGCGGAGTGGGGCGACGTCATGGTCGTGGCTCCCGCCACCGCCAACTGTCTCGCAAAGGCGGCTTCCGGATTGGCCGACGACTACCTCAGCACTCTCTTGCTGGCATTTCCCGGTCCGAAACTTTTTGCGCCCGCCATGAATACTCACATGTGGCAAAATCCCTCGACGCGACGTAACGTGGCGACCCTGCGGGATGACGGCTACACGGTGGTTGAGCCGGACGTCGGTCGGCTCGCGTCCGGAGCGGAAGGTCCGGGTAGATTCCCGGAACCGGAGACGATAGTGGAGGAAATCTCCAGCTTCGTCCACGCGGACAGCTCTCTCGCCGGGCGAACGGTTCTGGTCACCGCCGGTCCCACGAGAGAATACTTCGATCCGGTCCGCTTCCTCTCCAACCCCTCCACGGGAAAGATGGGTTACGCCCTGGCGTCTGCCGCCCGGGAAAGGGGAGCACGGGTAATCCTGATAAGCGGACCGACGGATCTCCCTGACCCGCGCGGCATTCAGACAGTGCGCGTCACCTCGGCCCAACAGATGAAGACCGGCTGCGATGAACACTGGGAAGGGGCGGATGTCCTTATCATGTCCGCCGCGGTCGCCGACTGTCGCCCGAGGGAATACAGTCCGGCCAAGGGCAAAAAGGACAGGGATGACCTCCTGGGAGAAGTGGTACCGACACCCGACATAATGGCGGAGCTGGGTCGACGCAAGGGCGATCGCCTCCTGGTAGGCTTTGCGGCGGAAACGGAGGGTGAAGACGCCCTTATCAACGCCCGCCGAAAGTTGCACGCGAAAAACGCCGATATGATGGTCCTTAACATCGTCGGCGGAGAGCAATCCGCCTTCGCATCCCCCTACAATCGGGTGGTGGTAGTATCGGATTCGTCACAAGAAGAGCTGCCCCGCCTCCACAAACGCTGTCTGGCGCGCAGACTGATGGACAGGGTGGTGCGCCGCCTGCCGGGTAAAGAAAGCTGATGGAACAGATGACCCCGAGATACGTAAAGGTGGCCGTGGACGTCCCCATCGATGCGGCGGAAGTGTGCCCTTCTTCAGAATTTCAAACCTTTGATTATCGCATAACCGCAAATCAACCCATTCGACCGGGTAGTGTATTGGAGGTGCCCTTCGGCCCGAGACGCGTCTTGGGTTTTGCCCTCGAGTGCCTCGAGCATCCGGCGATCGATCCGGATATCATCCGGGATGTGCGCGAGGTACTCTTTCCCGAACCCCTTTTTGGGGAGCAACAGGTGGAGCTCGCCCGGTGGATCGCGCGAAAATATCTCTGTCGGCCCATCGACGCCCTGAAACTCATGCTCCCACCGGGTCTAAAGTTGGGCAAAAAACCCTTCCCCCGCGGGCGGCGCTACCTGACACCCGAGCCAAACTGGCGAAACCGTACGGGCGAGCTCAGCAATGCCCCCGCCCAGATGGATATAATGCGTACGATGGACCGCATGGCGAAACCCGTCGGACGTTCTGATCTGGCAAAAGCCGCCGAAAGGAGCGTCTCCGCGGTGGACGGCCTGATTGACCGCGGTATGCTCGAGTGGATCCGCGAAGATGAAGGAATTCTCGCGCGGCGCGACCGCGCACAAAAGACCTCTCCGCACGCCCTCACCGGTGCCCAAAACGATGCCCTCGGTGAAGTATTCTCCGCTCTATCGGACCCGGGGGAGACGGTGCTACTTCACGGTGTCACCGGGAGCGGCAAGACCGAGGTGTATCTCAGGGCGGTCGCGGAGGTGCTCGCGGGAGATGGTGGCGCGCTAATACTGGTTCCCGAGATTTCTCTCACCCCGCAAATGGTGGACAGGGTACGAGAGAGGCTTGAGGAGGATGTGGCGTTGCTGCACAGTTCGTTGAGTACGGCGGAAAGGGCTCGCACGTGGCAAAGACTCTGGCGAGGCGACGTCCGGGTCGCCCTGGGTCCGAGATCGGTAGTATTCGCACCGTGCCGCAACCTCTCTTTGATAGTCCTGGACGAAGAGCACGAGACCAGTTACAAGCAGGATACCTCCCCCCGATACCACGCCCGTGAGGTAGCGCGGGCTCGGGCAAAGATCGAAGGGGCTACAGTTATCCTGGGTTCGGCCACGCCCTCCCTGGAGAGCTACCATAGCGCGGCGACCGATGAATACGTTTCTTTGCGCCTGCCGACGCGAATTGGTGGAGGAGATCCGCCGCTTCCCCGGCTGGTCGATATGAGAGAAGAACGGCAAAGCGGTAACCGCAGCGTCTTCAGTCGAGATCTCCATCGGGCCCTCAGGGAACGATTGCGGTTGGGGGAGCAGAGCCTACTATTTCTCAACCAGCGGGGGTACTCTTCTTTCATCATGTGCCCCGACTGCGGTAACACCGTTCGCTGCGAAAAATGCAGTGTCACCATGACCTACCATCGGGATGGGACTTTACGCTGTCACTATTGTGGGGCGCTCGCGCACCCACCCGAAATATGTCCGGTTTGCGGAGGTCACAATCTGGCGCGACGCGGATTGGGCACCCAAAAGGTGGAGGCGGCGGTAAACTCGGCTTTCCCCGGGGCCCGCGTGCGGCGCATGGATACCGATTCGGTGAAACGCCGGGGAACCCGCGAGGCCATCTATCGGGGGTTCGCCGCCGGCGAAATAGACGTGCTGGTAGGGACCCAGATGATTACCAAAGGCTGGGATATACCCAGGGTGTCGCTTGTAGGGATAATCGATGCCGATACCGCTTTGCACCTTCCAGATTTTCGAGGTGCCGAGAGGACGTTTCAGCTCGTGACCCAGGTATCGGGTCGCTGCGGTCGCGGAAGTATCCCGGGTGAGGTCATCGTCCAGACCTGGAACCCGGAACACCTCGCCCTCGAAGCCGCGAGAACCGGGGATTTGCCCGGTTTCTACCGGTCGGAACTCGATGCCCGGGCCGAGGCGGGATATCCGCCCTTCGTTGAGCTGATGAGAATTATCGTGCGCGGAGAAGATCTCGAGGCGGTAACGCGTTTTAGCCGCGGGATCGTCGACCGGCTCGATCCTCTGAAAGAAGGGGGAGGCGAGCTACTGGGACCCGCTCCGGCTCCCCTGGAGCGCATCCGCGGGGAGTTTAGGTATCACATCTTCGTAAAACTCGATCCCCGGCAGATTTCGATCGATCGAGTCAGGGAATTATTGCGTGGGATGCGACGGGGCAATACCGAACCCCGAATTGCATTGGATGTCGACCCGGTCAATATGATGTAATAGGCTGGATCTCGGAGGAGTTGAACCATGGAAGTTACCGGAAAGATCATACCCCCAAAAGAGCGCATGCCGCTGGCGAGCCTGGATGATCCAGTCCTGAGAGACACGGCGAAGCCCGTAAAGAGCTTCGACGACGACCTCGTCTCCCTTTTGGATAAGATGGCCAATACCATGCATCACGAAGGGGGCATCGGGCTGGCCGCTCCCCAAATCGGAGTTTCTCGACGAATAGTGGTCGCCGAATTCCGGGATGAACTGGTGGAACTGATCAACCCCGAAATAGTCCTAGAAGAAGGCTCCCAGGTGGGCTACGAGGGTTGTCTGAGCGTTCCGGGTTACATGGGAGAAGTGGAGCGACCCGAAAAGATCCGCCTGCGATATGTGGATCGCACAGGGGATAAACACTGGCTGGATGCCGACGGCTGGGATGCCCGGGTATTGAGTCACGAACTGGGGCATTTGGAAGGCCAGTTATTTATCGACTGCAGTTCGCGCGTACTGCGATTGAAACCGGAACTCGGCCTGAGGATAGTATTCATGGGCACCCCGGAATTCGCCGACGTCATTTTGGATTCGTTGCTCGAGGACGGGTACAAGGTGGTGGGAGCCGTTACCGCACCGGATCGGCGGCGCGGTCGCGGGCAAAAGGTTACACCGAGTCCCGTGAAGGAGCGGGCACTCGATTTCGAGATTCCAGTCCTACAGCCGGAGTCCGCCGCAGAGGACCCGGAGTTTTCCCGCTACCTATCCTGGCTGGAACCGGATTTGACCATCACCGCCGCATACGGCCGCATTCTGTCGCCAGAGATCCTGAAGGTCCCGCGGCTCGGGTCGGTGAATGTCCACGCTTCGCTGCTGCCGAAATATCGCGGTGCGGCACCGATACAACGGCAGATACTGAACGGTGAAAGCGAGATCGGCGTTACTATCTACTGGATGGATGAGGGCATGGACTCCGGTCCGATCATCCATCAAGAACCGATCGAAGTAACCGAGGACATCACCGCCGGAGAGCTGCACGATCGCCTGGCCGAGGCAGGTGCGACCGCACTGAAAGAGGCTCTCGGGAAGATCGTGGCCGGAGAAGGCGAGGGAGAACCCCAGGATCATTCCCGGGCCACCTTCGCACCGAAGATATCTCGAGGAGAAAACGTAATCGATTGGAGTCTCAGTGCCCGGGCGATCGAGCGTGTGGTGCGAGCTTTCAACCCGAAGCCCGGTGCGGAAACCACCTGGCGCGGGAATAGATTAAAAATCCTAAAAGCCACGACGGAGCATGGACGGGCGCGGCCGGGGGAGATCGTCGCGGTTTCCGAAGAGGGTATAATTGTAGGTACCGGCGATGGCCTGTGCCGAATAACTGCCGTTCAACCGTCGAGCAAGAAAGCGATGGATGTCGGCGATTTCGTACGAGGTTACGACGTGCAACCGGGTGAGATTCTGGGAGGAAGTGAGTAAAATGGCGGGGGATGAGATTCCGGAAGAGGCCGATGACCTACGGATTCTCTCCGAGGGCCGCAAGAAGCGCATCTTCGTGCAGCTGGCTACCGCCGCGGCGGTGCTCATAGCCGCCGTCCTTTTCGTGGGCGCCTATCTCGTCGTCAGGCGTACCGATTTGGTACAGCGTTTCCTGTCTCTGTTCCTCCGAGTGGGAGCCGTCGGCTTTCTCATACTGGCCGGATTGACCCTCGGGGCGGTCGTGTTACTGATCCTCACCGGGATTCACTCCGGATACTGGGAAGGTATCGTGAGGCCGCTCGTCGTCAGACTTCTCCTCCCTCTGGCCGTGACGATAGGACGCCTCGTGGGTATCGATAGAGACGATGTGCAGGGCTCCTTCCTCTCGGTCAACAATGCCCTCATCGGGGGAAAGGGCCGGGGCAGGCTAAAGCCTTCGGAAATCCTTATCTTGCTTCCAAGATGTCTGCAGTGGGCCGATTGCCCCCACAAGGTGAGCGAGGACGTTCATCGTTGTCATCGCTGCGGTCGCTGTTCAATCGGTGCGATAGTTTCGGAAACGGAGAAGTTGGGTGTACCCACCTTCGTATCCACCGGTGGGACGCAGGCCCGCCGACTGGTGAAGCAACTGCGGCCCAAAGTGATAGTCGCCGTTGCGTGCGAACGGGAACTGACGGAGGGCATTAGGGACGTCGGGAATATACCCGTCATCGCGGTGGTGAATGAACGTCCCGAGGGCCCCTGCTACAATACGAGTGTGGATCCGGCACGCGTCAATATGGCGATACGAGAACTGATCGAAGAAGGAGTTGACACCGCCAGTGTTTCTGTTTGATCCCATGTACTTCATCCTGATTCTCCCGGCACTCGTTTTGGCCACCTGGGCCCAGTCCAAGGTCAAAGGTGCCTTCGAGAAGAACTCGAGAATACGCGCCCGAAGTGGTCTGTCGGGAGCGGAGGTCGCCCGGGCCATCCTGGACAAATCCGGGTTGGATAACGCAACGGTGGAACCCCTCGATTCCGGCGGATTGGGTGATCACTACGATCCACGATCCCAGACGATACGCCTTTCGCGCGACGTGTACTCCGGAAGCTCGCTGGCCGCCCTCGGCGTCGCCGCCCACGAGGCCGGCCATGCCCTTCAACACGCCGGCGGTTATCTGTGGCTCGGGGTAAGAAATACCATAATACCGGTCACCCAGTTCGGGTCCAAAATCGCCTTTCCCCTCTTTTTCATCGGTCTTCTCATGCGCGGAGAATTCCTCATGACGCTGGGGATACTCTTTTTTGCCACGGCGGTAGTATTCCAGATCATCACTCTACCCGTAGAGTATAATGCCTCATCTCGGGCCGTACGCATTCTCGAAAACGAAAGATTTGTGACCAGCTCGGAAATCCCCGCGGTTAAAGAAGTCCTGGACGCGGCCGCCCTGACCTATCTGGCAGGCGCACTCATGGCCGTTATGCAGCTTCTGTATCTGCTATTGCTCAGGGGGAGAAGGCGCTGAGTACTCCGGATCCGCGAAGAATAGTCCTCGAGGTACTGATCAGGGTAGAGGAGGGGAGCTGGGCCACCCAGATCCTCCAGAGAAGCCTGGCTAATTCGCAGCTCGAAGCTCGATCCCGCGCCCTCGCGACGGAGCTCGCCTCCGGGACTTTGAGGTATCGACTCCTGGTTGACCACATAATATCTCATTTCAGTTCCCGGCCTTTGGAGCGCATGGATCCCGTCGTGCGAAATCTCTTACGTCTCGGTACCTACCAGATAAGGTTTACCCGAATTCCCGTCTACGCCGCGTGTGACAGTTCCGTGAACCTGGTTAAAAAGCTGGGAAACCCCAAAGCTTCGAGTTTCGTCAACGGCGTGCTTCGAGCTGTCGCCCGCAGTTTGGATGACGTAGACTATCCGGATCGCGACACGGATCCGGCGCGCTGGATTTCCGTAACCGAAAGCCATCCCCTCTGGATGGTGCGCTGGTACATGGGGCACTTCGGTTTCGACGAAACCCTGCGATGGTGTCGGGCCAACAATCTTCGGCCCGAACCCGTGTTGCGCGTGAATCGTTTGAGGGCACGGCCGTCGGACCTACCCTCGGAGATCTTCCCGCGCTGCGATCTGGCACCCCACGGCGTCATTTACAGGGGCGGAGGCAATCCCGCCGACCGCGAGGAATATCGACGGGGACTTTATTCCATCTGCCTCGATCAGATAAAAAGCTTTATCGCAGAAAGCGTAAAAAACGATAAAAAATGGCCTTTTATCGTCTTAATAGGAGGAGAACCCACTCTGCATCCCGATATTTATGAAATTTGCGATTTATTTGTAAATTATAAAAAAAATCATTCCCCAAACACAAAACTAAC
>JAWODQ010000137.1:0-9240 GCA_046483165.1 Bacillota bacterium
ATTCCTCCTCCGTCCAGGGGAGGGATAGGAAACAGATTGAATATGCCGATGCCCAGGCTGATTATGCTGGCCATAAAGAGCAGATAACGCTGCTGAAGCTCTTCATCTGTCTGCATAGCTCTACTTATTGCCATATAACGTTCAGCATCCAATCCATGGTCTTCAAGAATACCATCCATCTTCGGTCTCATTGCTTGCTGTTCTTTTTGCATTTCTTCCTGGATCTCAGCCAGATCTACAACACGCTGCAGTCGGCCGGTGCTTCCCTCGACAGGATAACCGAATACCTCGAGCTGGAGACGCCGATACGAGAAGCCCAAAACCCCCGTCGGCCCGAAGGTGGGTTTGCGGGTGAAATCTCTTTTAGGAACGTCACCTTTGCGTACGAGGAAACGCCGATCATCGAGGATCTGGACCTGGATATCGCCGCGGGCGAAAGATTCGCCCTCGTGGGACAGACCGGTGCCGGCAAGACCACCGTCGTGAACCTACTCGCCCGCCTGTACGACGTCGATGAGGGCCGTATCGCCCTGGACGGCATCGACCTTAGAGAGATCGCGGGCCACGACTTGCGACGAACCATCGCGGTGGTACCGCAGGATGTCTTCTTGTTCGACACCTCCATCGCGGAGAATATCCGGTACGGAAATCCAAAGGCCACCGACGAAGACATCCACCGGATCGCCCGTCGGGTGCACGCCCACGACTTCATCTCACGGCTACCGGAAGGATACGAAACCGAGGTCGGCGAGGGTGGCGTTAGGCTTTCCGGTGGCCAGCGGCAGCTGGTCTCCTTCGCCCGGGCAATGCTGGCCGACCCCACCGCTTTGATCCTCGACGAGGCGACATCGAGCGTCGACGCGCACACGGAGATGCTCATCAGGGATGCCCTCAAAGAGCTGCTGAAGGACCGTACCTCATTGATCATCGCGCATCGCTTCACCACCCTGCGGCGGGCAGACCGCATCGGCGTCATGGAAGACGGGGGGCTCACCGCGGTGGGTACCCACGAGGAATTGATAGCGAGAAGTCCCATCTACCGCGAGCTGCTCCAAAAGCAGGGAATGGCGGTGTGAAGATAGCGCAATAGGGAAGCGGACTGATAGGGGACCACCGGTAGAGTCCTCGAGGCGCTCATTTTGGAGAAGGCCTCGAAACCCTGCCGCAGGTCCCTTTTGTTACCCTGGTACGGATTTGCCGATAGCTGCGTCGGGACGGGTGCTTTTCTACGTGGTTGTAATCTACTCTACACTCCGTTTTCCCATTGTACTTCGTCGGATCGCGGGTTGCTTTCGGCACCGTTGATCAGAGTATATCCAAATGCGGAAGATCTCAACATTCGATTGCGCAAACGAGCGAGCCCGCGACACGAGACGCTTAAAGATCCAAGCAACCTATCTCGGTCAACGGATATGGATTCATGCATCTAGCGCAATCGCAACAGTCTGGCCAGGAAGAGAACGATTACCGCACCCGCGAAGGCAACGATAAGCGTGGTTGCATTGAATCCGCTAATGGGATCGGCGATATCCATGAAGCGACCCGCCAGCCAGCCGCCGACGAGAGCACCTATTGCGCCGACCACAATGTTGCCAATTATTCCGAATCCTTGCCCTTTCATAACCAGGCCAGCCAACCACCCGGCAACGCCGCCAACGATCACCCAACTTAAGAATCCCATCGAGATGCTCCCCTTTCCCATTCGAGCATTCTGCTATTAGCTTATGAACGCCAGTTGACCGGCATTAGACAGTGGTTACATAGGCGATTGCACTGACGGTCGAGCGAAGCAACGGTTACAAAGGATGCATAAGCGTTACCGAGTTACCGATCCGTCCTCTCATTCTCCCCCAAGAGTCCAGGTATTACCGGCATCCTACGTGACCTCCCCGAGATGGCCGTTGACTATGTGCTGTTCTTCCGCCGGGAACTAGGGGTGGAGATCGGTTCAAGCTCGATGGGACCTCGTAACGCAACGCCCGCCTCCACCACCCCGCTATTCCATGCAACTCCGTCCGTGGCAATCTCATCTTTGCAGCCTACTCCACCCGAAATCGTGATCCTAGCACATCGTACTGCCCGAGACCTGGGCTCTCTCGATAGTAAACGAGACCTGGCCTTTCGTTGCGCGTTAGTCTATTTTCCCCATGATCCATCCTTACCTAGATTAGCTCCGCAACTTCCAAGATGCGATAAATGATTGCGATCGTCTCCGCGCGGGAAATCGCGGACCCGGGATCGACCAAATCTCCGTGTCCCAGGACTATCTCGGCGGAGAGACAATCCTCCACGGCAGATAGGGCCCAGGGAGAGATGGTGTCGGCATCCGCGAACTCGTCTACGATGGCGTACTCATCTGACTCGATCTCGCAAAGTTCCATCGCTCTCGCGGCGATTACCATGGCTTCCTCGCGGGTGATGATCTCGTGAGGTCTGAAGGTGCCGTCGCCGTATCCTTCAGTCAAACCATACTGCCGGGCGACTTCCACAGCACCGGCATACCAGCTGCCTACTGGAATGTCGGTGAAGGCCTCCTGTCCATCCCCGGCGATCAGCCCGAAGGCGCGGCCGACGATGGCGGCGAACTCGGCACGGGTTACGGATTCGTCGGGCTCGAAGATTCCCTCAGAGGTACCGAATACCACACCGCGAGAGCCCATCTCCTCCACGATGCCCTCGGCCCAGTGATCCCGGATGTCGGAAAACTCCGACCGCTGGGAGACGAGCACGTGTAACCCACTGGCTACGGAATTGAGGGTCGCGCGGCGTCCTCCGTCTGCAGATGCTATCGTGGTCGGCACGTGGTGATACCCACCGGAGACGTCGAGATAGATTCCCGTGATGATCTCGGCGCGTTCTGGATCATCGATGTCAATTCGACGTTCGACGTGAGAGTCGAAGCGTTCTACAGATATCTCCTCATCGCCGCTTCGGAAACGGAGCTCGAAAGCGATGGGTGAGGCTGTCATCCGGTAGCCGCTCTCGTCGAGCAACTCCCGCAACTCTTCCCGCCGGCCCTCGGGAAGCTCGCGCAACTCGATCTCCACTTCGACATCCCGGGGAGAGATTTCACCACCCAGTTTCTCGGAGACGGAATCCATGTCGAGATCGCCCGGGGCGAAAACAAATGATGCGGCTTCACTGCTGATTTCTAAGGTGACGCCTCGCGATTGGAGTTCCCGCGCCGGACCTCCATCGAGCCCGGCGCGGATGATACCCGAAGCACCGCCCACGGCGATCGTAACTGTCGATCCGCTTACTTCGGTTATCAACCTCTCACGCAGTCTCTCTCCGTCGATGCTCACGCAAGTCACCTGTTGCCCGTCCACTTCCTCGGAAGAACCGCTGGCGATTCCAACTTGGCTTTCGCCGTCGATTGTGGTGTCGACGGTGAAGTGATGTGTCCCAGAACGCGAACTTATCTTCACGGTGATGTTTTCGATGTCACTGGACTTACCCGAGGCGTCGATTGCCCTGATCTGGAGCCGATGGGTGCCCGGAGATCGCAAGGTCACAGGACCGGAATACTCTCTCCAGCTCTCACCGTCGTCGCGGGACAACTGGATATCGGCCGCCACGTCGTCGTCGACCGTGGCCCTTAGGGTGATCGGGCCGTAGGTCCGGCTTTCTTCGTGGTATTCCTCGTCATCTGGGGTACGAAGGTCCACGGATAGTTCGGGAGTCTCGCGATCAATTCTAACGGTTGTCGTATCGGAGGCGACGTTGCCCGCACCATCGGTAATCCTGGCACCTATTTCAGTGATCCCCGGATCGGATACGACCACAGCGGCATGGTAATCGTGCCACGTAGTCCCTCCGTCCAGGGAGTACTCTACCTCGTCCACGCCACTGAGATCGGCGTCATCCCCCAAGATCTCCACGCTGAGATCGCCACCGGCCCAGCGTCCGTCGTAGGCGGCTCCCTCCTCGTCGAAGATATTGAAGGAGATGGTCGGTTCCTGGCGGTCGATTCTCACGGGTGTATCGATACTTCGCTGGTTTCCCGCAACATCCGTCGCCCGCAGGGTAACGGTCGCGCTTTCGGTAACATCGAACGATCCCGTGACGGGGACGAACGTTTCATCATCGAGGGAATACTCGAGCTCCTGCATTCCCGAAAGGACATCGTCCGCGGTGACGGTGAATTTTACGTCCTGGGTGGTCCAGCTTCCATCGTATTGCTCGCCATCTTCTGAGGTGATGGTGGTCGCGATGTTCGGTCCGGTGACGTCGATTCTCACATCCCCGGAGACGGTCGCCTCCCTGCCGGTTGTGTCGAACGCTTTCGCGGTGAGGGTGTAGTTACCCTCGGCGGTGATCTGTACTGGCTCCCCTTGATACGTACGCCAACTTCCCCCGCCCAACCGATACTCGAGGCCCTCCAGGTTGACATCTTCCCCGGTCATCGAAAACGTCAGCGGATCTCCGGTCCAGGATCCGTCATAGGTGGCTCCATCGAGGGCCAGGTCCATGTCGACCACCGGGTCTTCTTTGTCGATCCTAATGTCTTCTGTTTCGGTGGCGGCATTTTCCACCCGATCGGTTGCCCGGGCAGCTATGGAGGTAACGTCGGGGTCACTCAACAACAGGCTATCCTCATAGAGGTTCCAGGTGACCCCCCCATCCGTGGAATACTCGACGGTCTCCAAGCCACTTTTCTCGTCGGTGGCGGCGATGTCTACCTGTATATCTTCATCGGTCCAGGCCCCGTCGTAAGGGGAACCGTCGGAGTATTTCGTCTCGATTTCAACTATAGGGGGCTCGGTATCGATTTGAGCCGTGATGGTCTCGCATCTTTCGTTTCCGGCGAGATCTTCGGCGCAGAGCGTAACCTCGCAGTATTCGCTGACCACGAAGGGCGAATCGGCCGACGTCCAAGTGTCACCACCGTCCAGGGAATAGTCGAAGTTGGCGACACCGGAGAGATCGTCGGTGGCGGAATAATCGAACACCAACTCGGAGCTGGTCCAGCCGTCCACCGTTTCCCCATCCTCCGGTTGACCGCTACCCGCGATGGAGGGCTCTGTGATATCTATGCCGAACCCGAGTCGGTCTTCGCCGACATTTCCGTAAAGATCAGTCGCCTTGGCCTCAATTAGGTGCTCACCCTCGAAGAAAATGTCGAAGGGTTCATCGTATTGCGTCCAGGTCTCCCCGTTTACGCGGTATTCCGTCACGTCCAGATAATCGTCCGTGGCGGTTATGGAGACGTCAACAGGCGTGTATTTCGTCCAGCCGCCGTCCACCAGAGTGCCCCCGGTGGAATCGATCGCCTCGACGGACACCACCGGAGATTCGGTATCGCTTTCGGTCGCGAGGGAAGAGGTATCGCCGGGCGCCGAGGCCGGTGTCGATTCGGTAGCCTGCATCCTGGCCTGAAAGTCATAGGACGTACCCGGAGCGAGGCCGGAAAACTCCCGATCGGCCTGCCAGATACCGCCATCCATCCTGTATTCGGCGCCGGGTATCTCCTCGAGGGTGATCGAGATCATCGTGCTGGCCTGTAGCGTCGGGGCGGCAGGAGGAAGCGTCATATCATCGTACGCTCCCCCTGTGGCCACGGCCTTGACGTAGGGCCCGCGCATGTCATCGTTGGTTAGAGTCACGACGGCACGCCCGCTCGCATCCGTTTTGGCCACCGAGCTACTGAGAGTTCCCAGAGTCGAGCTGAAAGATACGTCGATTCCGGAAACGGCGGACCCCGACGAGTCCGTAACCTCGGCGGTCATCTCGGTTTCGGTCTGACTGATTTCTCCTGCCGTCACGCTAACGCCCGTGGGTGCAGTATCGTAGATCTCGTTTTCTACATCGAGTGGGGTGTAGTCATTGTTGAAGTACCAACTTTCGATCAGGTGCTCTTCGTACGCCCCACCCGTGGCCGCGGAGAATCCCACGTAGATTTCGTCCTGGTAAAGGATGCTCGAGAGGTTCAAACCATCGTGGGCGATCACCGGATTTGCCGGGCGAACCTCGGAGTTCTCATTCATGCGCACTTCGATGCGATCACTCGCCCCGTCGTAGTCGATCCAGACGTGATACAGCATGCCATTCTTCAGGTTGTAACCCGCGTTCTCGGCCTGGGTGGCCGAGGCTACGGGGCTTTCGACATCGCCGTTTATGTTGATGGCGATGTGATTGACTCCGAGATTATCATCACCATTTTCGGGATCATTATCATAGGTATCGAACTCTACGCCGACACTGTTGTCGATTCCGCTGTACCCCATACCCCCACCCGATTCACCCAGGGCGTTAGTAGTATTATTCAGGATGAAGACGATGCCGTCGGCCCCGGTGGTGCCTTTCGGGTCCATTCGGAAGGTGAAGTAGGTGCTGAAAGAACGTTCGTTAACCAGCGACACGTAGTTTTCGTAGTAAGCACTACCCTGCTGGTCACCTTGCGCTTCCGTGAGGCGGATGGCTGGATCACCACTCGGACTCGAAGCGATGACCGCGTCACCGTTGGTCTTAATCAGAGAGTTATCGCTGAAATCATCGTATTTGAAGGTGATTACTCCCGAGGTGAAGGCGAGGGTGGGCAGGAAAAGTACGAGAAGAAAGGCCAGGATGAATGTAAAGGTTGATAGGCGTCGCACGGCAAAACCTCTTTTCTCATCGGGGATCACAGTGGAATGGTAAAAGCGACCTGAAACTGCGGTATTCTCGAGCATTTTACCCCAAAGAAGATATGTGTTCAATTATCGCGGGCACTCGCATCTACGCAACGGCCGATGCTTAGAAGAAGAGGTGCCGAATTGCTGTCATGCGTCCTCATGTCGACTACCGCATGGCGCTCCCTCGTTTTTTTTAATGCTCCAGGTTTTGCCAGCAGCCCTTCTATAAATCCCGAGGTCGGCCTTAACATCTCTGCGGGCACTCACAGTAACAGGAAAGACTATGCCGCTTTCCTCGTGGAATCGATCATTAGTACTCCGTACACACTACTTAACTACCCTTTTATCCAGTAGCGGTAAACTATTTTGGCGATACCTCGGGCTCAAAGGTCTCCTCTGTTCACAAAACCCCCCGCACTGTATCGCCCAAGTACCTGTGCGTCGCCCAAAATGAAACGATCGATGCTCGCTTCGGGTGCCCCAACCTTACAGGGGGTGCGTCGTTTTCTGCTCTTAAAGGAAGCCGAATTGTCTGATGCGCGCCCAATTGCGATCCCGAGGTATGGGTGCCAAGTATCTCCCCGAATTCGTCTCGACAGACCGCATCTTGCACCGAAAAAGGTTTCCTCGGCCGGTCGAAGAAAAATGAAGGAAAGACGGTTTGGTTCGGAATGTCGCGGCAGGTTCACAGGACGCACCGCGAAAGGGAGGGGATTTACCGTGGCCAATTATCGGATAGACGACGTGGAAGGCATCGGTGCAAAGTTGGACAGCAAGCTCCGGGATGCCGGTATCAAGGATACCGATTCACTGCTGGAGGCGACCAGGTCTCCCCGGGGAAGAAGGGACCTCTCGGAGAAGGCCGGCATCTCCACCGAGCGTCTGCTGCAGTTTGCCAACATGGTTGACCTATACCGCATCTCTGGAGTGGGCTCGGAATACGCAGAACTGTTGGAGGCCGCCGGAGTGGCTACGGTGCCGGATCTCGCCCGGCGCAACGCATCGAACCTCGCGCAGAAGTTGGCCGAGATCAACGACGCGAAGAAACTGACTCGTCGGGTCCCACCCGAAAAGGATGTTACTCGCTGGGTCGAAGAGGCGAAAACCCTGCCAAAAATCATTACGCACTAATCGAACCCACCGAAGCTAACTCGGAATCCCCGGGGATTCGGAAGTCTAGGGAAGTTCCAGCACATCTCCTCCGTGAAGCTCTTCGAACCCCTCCGGGAAGGCATCGGCGATTCTGGCACTGGGAATCAAGCCGCTACAATGCATGGGAGCGATCCAGGTCGGGGCAAACTCGTCGAATCGCCGAATCGTCTCATCAACCCGCGCCGAGTCGGCCTCGAGCAGGTGGAACCCGCCCATGATGCCCTCTACCCGCTCTACCCCGGTAACCGACCTGAGGTGACGCACGATATTTACGGGTCCGGCGTGAGCGCACCCCGTGAGAACCACGATGCCCCTATCCCCCAAATTGATGGCCAGAGATACATCGTCGCGGATCTCGTCGGCAACCGCTTCTCCTCCACCATCTACCGTGAAAGAGGACACTCCGCCGCGTTCCTCGAAGGCCTCTTTTCTTTCTACTTCGCCGCTGTACATTACCCCGGGAAAAACCTCGAGGGGAGATTTCGACAAAGTGAAATGCACCCCCAGGCTCTCGAGATTCTCCCGCGAATTGCGCCCGGACATCCCGTAATTCATGAAGCCGGGATCCAGGGTGAAAACCTGTCGGAATACTTCGGGATGGGCCAAAACGGATACTTCACCGTCCAGATGGCTCACCAGATCGGCCAGGGCGGCCGTGTGATCGAAATGGCAGTGGGAAAGGACGATGAGGTCCGCATCGGAAATATCGACCCCGAGCATTTCGGCATTGTACAGGAGTGGCTCCGCCAACGGACCCACGTCGAACAGTATCTTCGTTACCGCCTCTTTGGTTTGCACTTCGATCCAAAGGGACAAACCGAAACAACCCTTCAGATAGGTGTCGTATTTCGGCGCATTTTCCAACAGGACGGTTATTCGTGCGCGTTCCACTACATCCATGATTTCGGCATCCCCTCGTTTCGCCGGCATTACGTCGGGGAATACACGGCGATTTCCGTTTTCGAGAATCTCATCAGCATATCCGATGGTGCGCCGATCCGCAGTTCTCTCAGGTGATGTCTCGGACGGGAACCAGATCGTACATACCCAGAACCCTCTCCAGCCCGGCGGCCCAGCCGAGGAGTCGCTTCTCCCCTCGCGGCGGTCCGATGATTTGCAGTCCCACGGGAAGCCCGTCTTCGGTAAATCCACAGGGAAGAGAAAGCACCGGAAGCGCCGTCAGTGTGACCACGTAGGTAATGGCAAACCAATCGATGTAATTCTCCAGCTTATGGCCGGCAATTTCCGTAACGTATCTCTCTTCTACGTCAAAGGGAGGAACGACCGTCGCCGGGCAAAGCAACAGATCGTAATCATCGAAGAATTCTACCATCCGCCGATACAGCGAACCGCGCTCCCTTTCCGCCCGGGTGAGTTCTCGGGCGGTGGATTCCAGTCCCTGGTTTACGTTCCAGATTATCTCCGGTTTGAATTCTTCCCGCCTCTCCTCGAGCATCGGGGCAAACTGTCCCGA
>JAWODQ010000027.1:0-11449 GCA_046483165.1 Bacillota bacterium
GCGCTCTACGTCCCCCGCGGAATGTATGCCACTTTCGGCTACCAGTATGCTGGCGTCGGGAGCGTAGGGGGCCAGGGTTTCGAAGGTCTCGAGGCTGACGGTGAAATCGGTCAGGTCGCGGTTGTTTATCCCCACAAGGCCGGCCTTCAGGTTGCCGATGCCTCGCATCTCGTGGGCGTCGTGCACCTCGATCAGGGCATCCATACCCAGATCTTCGGCCAGATCCGAGAGTTCCCGCAGGGTGTTATCCGACAGTATGGCAGCGATCAGGAGGATGGCGTCGGCACCGGCGGCCCGTGCCCGATATACCTGGTAGGGACAGAATATGAAGTCCTTGCAGAGCAGGGGAACATCCACCGTGGAGCGCACGGTGAGCAAATCGTCGAAACTTCCCATGAAGTGATTGGGTTCGGTGAGGACGGAGACGGCGGCGGCCCCGCCATCGACGTAGGCCCGCGCCAGCTCGGCCACATCGAGGTCTTCGCGGATGGGACCCTGCGAGGGAGAGGCGCGCTTCACCTCCGCGATCACCGATATCGGTCGGGCGGAGAGCACTTCTGGAAGACGCTCACCCCGGGGGGCCGTGAGGGCCGCGGAGTGCACGTCGGCCATGGAGTACTCTTCTCGATCGCGATCCATGGTCCCTCGGCGCTCCTTTAGAATCTGGTCGAGAATGCTCGGGCTCACCGGTTCATCACTCCCTTCGAGAAGAGGCGAGGTCGCGGGTCATCTCGATTAGGGTATCCAGTTTCTCGAGCGCGGCCCCACTTCCGATTACTTCCCGCGCTATCTCCAGCCCCTCATCCATATCCGAGACAACTCCCGCCGCGACCAGCGCGCCGGCGGAATTTAGGAGGACCACGTCACCCTTGGGACCATCCATCTCTCCCGAGAGCACTCCGCGGAGGATGCGGGCGTTTAGCTCGGGTTCGCCGCCGACGAGATCGGAGATGTGCGCTCGTTCCAAATTGAAGTCGAGGGGATTGAGATCGTAGGTGTTCACTTCGCCGCCGACGTAGTGGCTGACCCGGTTGGGACCCGTGGTGGTGAGCTCGTCCATGTTACCGTATCCACACACCACCATGGCCGAGGTGGAGCCGAGCAGACCGAAAATCCCGGCCAAAAAGTCGGTGAGGTCCGGGGCAAAGACTCCCGTCAGCTGGCGATTCGCACCCGCGGGGTTCGTGAGGGGGCCGAGGATGTTGAATATGGTGCGCACCCCAATGGCGCGCCGCGTTCCTACGGCGTGTCGCATGGCGGGGTGTAGCTTCGGAGCGAAGAAGAAGCCGATGCCGATTTCGTCCACGCAACGGCCCACCTGCTCGGGGCTCAGATCCAGGGGCATGCCGAGTTGGGCCAATACGTCGGCCGAGCCGCATTGCCCGGTGACGGCGTGATTCCCGTGCTTGGCTATCCGTACTCCCGCACCGGCGGCGACGAAAGCCGTGGCGGTGCTGATGTTGAAAGTTCCGGAGCCATCGCCCCCGGTCCCGCAGGTGTCCAGGAGGTCGCCCTCGGTATGGATGGGAATCTTCACCGCGTTTTGACGCATCGCCCGGGCGCTGCCGACTATCTCCGATTCGGTCTCGCCCTTCATACGCAGGCCCATGAGATACGCTCCGATTTGGGACTCTTCGGTTTCTCCCCGCATTATCTGGTTCATGACCGCCTCGGATTCGTCGTCCTGTAGATGACCGAAGCGGCTTATGATATCTATCGCGCGTCTTATGTCCATGGTATCGTTCGCTCCCTTTCAGCCCACGCGGTGTTGGCGATAACTCCCAAACTCCCGCAAAACGACAAAACCCCTCCTCATCTCAAGGACGAGGAGGGGATATTTCCCGCGGTGCCACCTTGTTTAAGTGGGGTCGAGTGATACTTCTGCCCACTTCTCTTTTCATGATGCGCGCCGAGACGATCGGCGTACACCAGCACCCGTTAACGGAGGTGTTCCGGTGGGGCTAGTTTCGGGGTGATTTCGCCCGCACGACTCCCCGGGCCATTCCGCGTCGGTCATTGCGCGTCGCCTTCACAGCGGCCGGCGACTCTCTGGGCGCCACCTTTACGCGTACTCTTCCGGATCAATGTCAACGATATGAGTTAGTGTGTCGAAAATAGCAGTATTGGGAGGGAGTGTCAAGGGATTCGGGCTCAGTCGCTCCTCAAACTCGATCCCATCACGACAACTTCCAAGCAACTCCCAGATACCTTCCACCAAAAGAAGGACTGCCTCAACCAATTGACGAATCTCCAACACAAGACCTCACCCTTTCCTTAGGCGGGATTACGGTTGCGAAACAACTACAACCGGGTGAGGTCTTCTTCTACCTAATTCCCACCACACCTACTAAAACTTTACACTTACGGGCTCAGTGGACCGCGTCAATAATTGGTAGGTGAAATCCCTGGTACATGTTTCACGCCCCGATACCGGTAGCTCTTGAGATATCTCTCAGGACGTGTCGGATTCACATTGCTCCGGCCCTCCGGCCCCCTGCGGTGACCCACTTGCTCGCGATCGCTTTTGAGGATCTTCATCGGATCTCCTTGACGTCTCGGGGATATCGATCGGAACAATATTCTCGATCGTTTGATCGAGAATATCACTGTCCCCGGCTGGACACGCAGCGAAGCCTCTCCACTCCGTTTTCCCCCGAGTGAACTGAGGATGCGTGGTGCAAGACGACATCCAACGCCTCGCTTGCGCGGTATGTTCAGATTTGAGATCAGATATGGATATAATGGTGGGGACAAAATCGCGAGAAGTGGCCGGAACGCACGAGGCTGCCCGTGGGCTCTAAATCGACCGCTCTCGGACACCCAGCCCGGTTTACCTTCGAGTCGCAAAATGCTACATCGCAAACTCGCTCTGCTCCATGGTGATCCGGTCATGGCCCGAGGTAAACGTTCAACGTGCCTTGGAGCCGCCGTCATTGCAGTCCGCTCAGCGACGGGACTTCTATAAAGAAGTCACGGACGCATTAGAGCACCATTTCTCGAAAGGAGGGCGAAAATGGACCCCGGAAATGAGAATTATCAACCGATTATCGAACATCTCCCGGATGCCCTGGCGTATCATCGAGTCATCTTCGACTCCCGGGGCCATCCGATAGATTCCGTGTTGGTCGACGCGAACCCGGCTTTCGAAGAGATGATAGGCCTCGATAGAGATCGGATGTTGGGAAGATCCATAAGCGAGATCATCCCGGATATCGAGGGGGTTTTCCACGATTGGGCCAGCACGACCGGGGCCGTATCTTCCACCGGTCAATCCATACGGTTGGAGGGATACCTGGCGCCTCTCGGCGGCTGGTACGAGGTGATCGCCTACAGCTTCCAACCCGGTTACTTCGCGACCGTGTTCCGGGATACCACGGAAAAGCGGCGGGAGACCGAGGCCCTGGAGGTATTGTTAAGTCAGTTGCACGACGAGATGGGTGGATTTTCTACAACACCCGACTATCAGAGAATGACGGATGATCTCCTGGCACTCTCCGGTGCAAGATTTGTCGCGATCAATACTTATGCCGAAGGTGGGAGAAAGACCATTACGCGGGCCATCTCGGGCGTGGAGTGGGGCATACAAAAGGCCTCGGAGATTATGGGTTTTGAGGTGATCGGTAAGGCATGGGACGTTATCCCCGAGAGGGTGGAATCCATCCGGGAGGGAGGGCTGCTCCGCTTCGACACACTGTACGATTCGGCATCCGGTGCCGTCCCCCGATGGGCCGCAAATGCTTTGGAGAGGTTATTCGACATCGGCTTAGTTTACGTGATAGAGCTTTCATGCCAAAGGGATTCCCTCGGCGATTTCATTCTCTTCATGCCCAGGGGTAGGACTCTCGATAACCCCAGCATCATCGAACTATATGCGAACCAATCTGGAATCATAATCCTGGGTCACCAGGCTCATCGCGCTTTGCGGTCCAAAGAAGAGCAATTCCGCACACTCGCCGAAAACGCCCCGGACCTCATCACGCGTCTCGATCGGAAATGCCGCCGAGTGTATACCAATCCCGCCGTCGCCCGTGCCCTGGGCGTTTCGGCGGACCGCCTGATAGGGAAAAGGAACCGGGATTTGAACCTGGAAGATTCGCTGACCCACGTTTGGGAGGAGGCCGTCGCAGCCGTTTTTCGAACAGGCCAGCCGCGTTCGTTGGAGTCATCCCGCAGGGTGGGAGGCGAGACAAGGCAGTATCTGATCCGTCTGGTACCGGAATTCGATGACGAGGGTGAGGTCGAAACGGTGTTGAGTATCGCCCGCGACATTACGGAGCGCAAGCACGCGGAGCAGCACATCCGCTGGATCAGCTTCCACGATAGCCTCACCGGCCTTTACAACCGCCGGTTCCTCGACGAGGAGATGCGGCGGCTGGATACCCGGCGACAGCTGCCCCTCAGCGTGATCATGGCGGACCTAAATGGCCTCAAATTGGTCAACGACTCGTTCGGTCATGCGGCCGGGGATGAGATGCTCCAGTTGGTCGGGGAGATTATCGAGGAAAGTTGCCGTGCCGAGGACATCGTGGGTCGCTGGGGAGGGGACGAATTCCTGATACTCCTGCCGCAGACCGATGCGGGTGGAGTGGAATCGGTTATCGCGCGGATTACCGAACTATCGAATGGTGCGCAGACGGAGCACGGGATACCCATCTCTCTTACGGTCGGCCACGCGACCAAACGGCGATTTGATCAGCCGTTGGGAGACATTGTTGGCCGGGCGGAGGATGCGATGTACGGGCTGAAAATCGTGGAGAGCAGGAGTCAAAAGAACGCGCTCATCGATATGTTACTGGAAACAATCTCCCAAAAGAGTTTCGAGACCCGCGAGCACGTGACGCGCATGCGCCGAAATGCCCTCGCGATCGGTGAAGCGATGGGACTGTCTTCTCACGAGCTGGATCGACTCGGGCTGGCGGTAGACCTGCACGACGTCGGTGAGATCGTTACACCGAAGAAAATTCTCCAAAAGCCCGGGCCGCTCAGCGAGGAGGAATGGCGGACAATCCGCAAACATTCCGAAATCGGGTACCGTATCGCCCGATCGACTGACAGTTTTGCCCACGTGGCCGAGACGATCCTGCATCATCACGAGCGATGGGACGGGACAGGATACCCCATGGGTTTGGCCGGAGAGGAGATACCACTTCTCGCGCGCATAATCACCGTGGTGGATGCCTTCGACGCCAT
Source organism: Bacillota bacterium (assembly GCA_046483165.1). Lineage (GTDB taxonomy): Bacteria > Bacillota > Sulfobacillia > SLMV01 > SLMV01 > CSSED11-154. The sequence continues at coordinate 5,191 of JAWODQ010000027.1, forward strand.
GACGCAACATCGTCCCTATAGGAGTGCCATTTCCCCGTGCGCGGCCCTGCGCGAGTTGAGCGATGGCGCCGGTTCACAGTTCGACGCGCAGCTGGTGGAAATCTTCTCGGAAATACTGAGGGGATCGGAATCCGGAGATTTCGGGGAAGATTCCCGGAACTGACGGTAGTACTTTGCCGGTGCATTCATCCTCCGACCAGCATCAGCTAGCAAAACTTGGCCGCGCCTGCCGAGATTCGCTCTCGTGGTTTGGCGAAGGCCTAGAATTAATACTCTGGTAGCTATCGTTTGTGGGTGTCGGCTCCTCGGGAGGTTTGCCCTCGAGCTCGACACCCTCATGCGAGGCAGGATTTGGCACGATCTTACGGTAATCCTCAAGAGTTACGGCGCGGTGGAGATGATGTGTTCGCGATTTCCGAGCCGCCAGTTTGGTCCACCGAGAGCACCTGGAGGAGGAATGAGATGTCTGAGAACGGTCCCGGGTTCACCTTTTGCCTCCTGGCGGACACCCACGTAAATTCAGGTCCCGACGAAGTGGTCGAAGATTATCTCAAACCCGTCAATCGTAGGGTGGGATGGGTAATCGACGACATTTGCGAGCGTCGCCCGGACTTCGTGATCCACCTGGGGGACATCGTTCAGCCGGTGCCGGGTTCATCCGAGCGAGACCGCGTGACGTCTACCGCGAAACGCATCATCGAGAAGTTACCGGTTCCTATCTACTATCTTCCGGGCAACCACGATATCGGGGATAAGCCCGCCCGATGGATCCGGGCACCGCGTGTAGATGAAGACAGTATCTTAGAATTCGAAGAAAATTGGGGACCGTCTTTTCAATCCTTCGATCACGAGGGCTGCCATTTCGTGTTGCTCAATTCCCCCGCGATGAACGGGCCTGACCCCACGGATGCCCGTCAGAGACGGTGGTTGAAGCGGGATCTCGATCGGCACCGGGGAAGGAGAATCTTCGTGTTCTCTCACTATATGCCTTACCTGAACCATCCCGGCGAGGCAGAGAATTACGAGGCCATCGACGATCCCTGGAGGAAAGACTTGCTGGCAATGATCCGAGAGTATCGGGTAGAGGCCGTGTTTTCGGGACACACTCACAACCTTTTCGTGGATCGTTACCACGGTGCGGATCTCTATACGCTGCCGTCCACTTCCTTCTATCGCGCCGAGTTCAACTCCCTATTCGTGGCCGATCCGGTGACGGATGATCCGGCCAAGCTCGGCCATTTCGAGGTCACTGTAGATGCCCATCGACACACGAGCAGATTGGTTCGCCTGCCGGGCGGGGGTGAACCAGCAAATCAGGGGCCACGTATCGCGATGTACCATCGATCGAAATCCTCGCTGGCACCGGTTGGAGTTTATGCCGATGTTTCGCTGGCGGAATCCGTCCGGCTCCCGGCATCGGTGGGAGCAAAGGAATTCTCCCGAAAGACGATTCGGAACGACCACCTCTATTGGGCTTTGAAAGAGTTGCCGGCCGGCGCGTTGAAGGTGCCCGCCGGAGATCTCCGTGAACCAGGAATCCTGGCGAGATTGGAGCAGCTGGCCGAAGACGGTTGTCGCATCCACGCCTTCGGTTTTCTGCCAGAGTGTGAGGCGGCCCTCGAGCAAACGGCCGGTGGGGTCAAGATTTCGAGTATCGAGGTCCTGTCTTCTCGCTCGGATCTCGAAGGAGTGTTGGAGGAGTTGGGATCCTGGTCAGCCGCAGTCGATCTACCGATGTATCTCGCGCCCATTCACTCCTGGGTTGATAGTCCGGCCTCGGAGTGGGGCCGGCGTTTCGTGACGGCGGGGATGAGCCTGCAGGATGCCGACGCGGTCAGGATGGCTAGAGCCATCGGCGATGAAGGCGTCGGCCTTTCCTTCTACGTGGGTTCGGAGGAAGATCCCGGCGATGGTTTGGCGGGGGTGGCGGAGTTGGCTCGGCACTCGGGTGCCAACTGGATCGCGACGGTCGCTGTCAGGTCTCCATCGGAGAGGAAAGTCTGCAATCGCGTGGCCAGCGTCCTCGTTTCTGCCTTCGCCCGGGGAAAGCCCGGCGTCTTCATCGAAGGTCTCACCGATTGGGTATGGGGACGGAAGAAGACCGCGGGAATTCTGGATAACCGCCACAATCCTCGCCGGGCGTATTTCGTATATCGTCACCTGCATCACATACTCACGGAATTTGGCCCGTTCGAGGTGGAGAGGACACTTGCGGAATCGGAAGGCGTGGAAGTTTATCTCCTGCGAAATAGTCCGGGTGAGGAGCGGGCTCTCTTCCTGCCCAGAGATGCACGGGCCCGCGTACCTGCCGACAGACATTTGCTGGATCTGACCTCGGGGAGAGGGTTTTGTTCGGGCTATCTGAGCGGGCCCGCGCTGGAGACGTCTCGGAGGGTGTAGACGATTGCCCCGGATTGGTGATCACGGCGAGCAGATCTTCGCAAGATGGGAATTCGTCTAACCAGCTAACGAAAACGTAGAGGGCGAACGTGGCCAGGTGGAAGATACACCTAATCGGCCAACCAGCATCATGGGACATGGTTTTTGCCGAATGCTCATCGACGACATCACTTGACGAAGTGCGATCCGTTTGGCACTTTGACTGCGGAGGCGGACGTTTTGGGACACCTGTTGGGACATGATAGAGTCCTCATTCGATTCGTAGCCCTGTATTGTATGGGCTTGGTCCTCCTTTTTTTGAGTTGGACCGCGGCTTATTATCTGTTGCCCGAGGGTATGTTGCGCGAGGTGGGGCTGCCGGGTGCACTGGCGGGCGAAAGTGCGGCCGGTTCGCTCGGCGAAGAGTTTTCGAGAATACTTCTCCTAAACCTGTTCGCTTTCACGGTCATAGTCGCCGGTAACTACATTCTCCGGGTCAAGTACTTCTCCTTTGGATATCTCGTGCCCCTGGCATGGATGATCATGTACGCCATCACCCTGGGAACAAATTCGTTTACTATCTCTCTGGGTGAACCCCTGGCTCCCTCGCTTGCGGTCTTCATGCGTAGCGGCCCGTATGAGATGATGGCCGCCACGCTCCTGGCCGTGGCCACCGACAATATCTCTGCGAATTACTCCGACAATTTCTTTTCCAGTTCAAATCCGGTTCCCGCGGATCGACGCGCACCAATGACGAGAGAACGGTGGATAGCGGTGGCCACATCCCTCGCGATCCTGGCGCTGGCCGTCTTTCGTGAGGCATATCTCATCATGGGCCTGGGTTAGGGGCCCATCCTTGCCGGGTGTCTGGATGGAGACTCCCCAAGTATCGAATAGTGAGACGTTTCCTCATAACCGTCAGCCTGTAAGTGGTTAGCTTGCAGGTCCCGCTTTTCACGCCCGGGGCCTTCTCCTGGTGCGCCCGGCATGGGCGGATGCTCAGGGGTGGAAATCCCACGAGGGTGGTGGCCACGCAGGACCACTAGCCGAGCGGAAAGAGGCCCGTGGTGACGCGGGATTGACCCGAGCAGTACGAATTCTGGGCGGATCTTGACGGGCTGGGCTAGTCTGCCCAATAGGGCTAAGTTCCATATTGACTGGGCCCACCAAAATGAGCATTTATCAACCCTCAAGGCATGGGTCCAACCACATATCATAGGAACTCGGACTATTCCCGAAGACTTGTGGTGCTACCGCTTGGCCAGCTAATTGCCTCTCGGATTGACCCACACGGGCGTTTCAGTATCATACATACGATACCGCTGTTCACGGCGGGGTAAGATGGTTTAAGAGGGGGTGCGGACAAATAGGCGGGCGTCCAACAAGTCGAAGCAACTCGAGCAAGAGCCCGAGGGTTGGTGGTGCCAGGATTTGGGCGCGGACGCTCTCAGTCGGTCATTTGCGCGATTCATTTGTCGCCATCTTGCCAGGATGGGTGGAAAGGCACGCTTTATCCATAATGGAACCTGTGACGATAGGCTGGAAGAAGGGCGCAGCGAAAATGCCTCGATTCGCCCTTGCTTCGGCTATTCTCCTGACATAGCCTAAGATCTTAGGGGATCAGGATCATCGGAACTGTGGAGGTGGCGTGGTGGACTGGAGGAGATTTCTAAGCGAGTTGTTCGGAATGGTCCTCGGAACCGCCCTGGCCGGTGCCGGGCTGAATCTGTTCCTCGTGGGGAATCGCCTGGCGGCGGGAGGTGTGAGCGGCCTAGGGGTAATTCTGTACCACCTTGCTGCCATCCCGGTCGGCCTTACCATTCTCGTGTTCAACGTGCCTCTATTCCTTTTGGGCATACATATGCTGGGCTGGCGCTTTGCCCTGCGGAGCCTCCTCGGGGCGGCATTGTTTTCGTTCATGGCGGAGGCATTTTCCTTTCTACCCCCCGTCACGGGTGACCTGTTCCTGGCCGCCATTTACGGCGGTGCGCTGCTGGGGGTAGGTCTGGGTATAGTCTTCCGTTCCGGTGGAACGACCGGTGGCACGGCGCTGGCCGCCCGGTTGCTCAGTCGTACCTTCGGGATCTCCGTGGGAGAAGCCCTCGTCGGAAGCGACATCCTCATAGTCGGGGCCGCCGGAGCACTATTCGGCGCGGAATTAGCCCTTTATGCCACGCTGGCACTCCTGGTGTCCGGCTGGCTGCTGGACGTGGTGCAGGAGGGCCCGAGGTTCTCTAAGACGGCGGTCATCATTACCCAAAAAGGAGACGCGATCAACTCCCGTATCCTGGCGGAGCTGGACCGGGGCGTGACCCGCCTCTCGGTAACCGGGGGCTACACCGGCGAGTCCCGGGAAGCACTGGTATGTGTCTGCCACAGGAACGAGATCACCCGGTTGAAGTCCGTGGTAGCCGAGGCCGACCCCCACGCTTTCGTCATCATGGGCAATGCCAGCGAGGTTCTGGGGGAGGGTTTTGGTGATTAGTCCGTCGATGGCCCTCCGCCGTTCGCCCTACCCACTGAATTTGCTCACCGTGCCTTAACCCCGGGGTGCAGCCCACCGCGCCGGGCCATTCCACTCCCCCGTGTTTCCTCCCCATGGTGTCGGTATCCCGAATGCCACCGTCCACATCAGGATCATGCTCACCAACTCCACCGACAATCCTCCACCAGTTTCCATAACCACCCGAAACTTGAAATCCGGACTTTACCACTTCCGTTTGCTCGTCACTGGATCTCTCTCCCCTCGTAGAGAAGATATCACCACGAACTCCTAAATCCTTAGCGTAACCGGTGGTTAGAATTATGGGGTGCAGGTCCGGGGTTGAAAACTGCCATCTCCGAGGCCCTGAGCGGTACGTGCTGGAAGCGTTCCTGGCTACACTTTATGCGCAACATTTCGATACACGTGCAAAGACTTCCGAGAAGGAAGTGCTGGAGCAGGTCAGGAGTGTTTTCGAACAGCCCTCACACACATGCCAGCGACCAGTTATCTCGAGTGGCCGCAGGTCTTCGAGATAGCTTCCCCAAGATCTCCCATCTTCTCGAGGAAGCCTGCGAGGATATCTTGGCCCATATGCATTTCCCCAAACCCCATTGGAAAAGGATCCGCTCGACAAATCCCCCAAAACGCTTGTATCGGGAGATCAAGCGACGTTTCAACGTGGTGGGGATATTCCCGCGTAGAAACGCAGTGATACGATTCGGAGGAGCCATTCTATTGGAACAACACGAAGCATGGCTGGTCGGACGAGGATCCTTCAGCGCTGACTCGATGAATCACTTACGTCAACCTGAAGAGGAAACCCTCTACTCGTAAGCAGCGAACGCTAATTGGAAGGAATGCTGATGTTTTGGAGAATTCCCACCACTTGACGAGACGTAGCCCATGATCCTCCGGCAACCAGCTGGCAAGTGACGGCGGAAGCAACAATAACTGATCGGTCTGGTGTGGTCGAAACTACCTCCGGGTAGTCATAGTACCTTGCCTATTCGACACGCACCTAACAATCCTGGCAAAAATACAAACACCCACACAGATTACTATCTGACACAAAACCGCAATTGTCGGGGGTATTGGCTGTCGCCGGTGGGCAGGTTCTATGCGAAATCCGATCGATCGATTTTCCGAATTAGGAAGGGATAAGGGGAAACGCACAGAATGTTGTAATAGTATCATAAAATACTATCAATGTTGGAAGACTAACATTTTACCGATATGCTTTGGAGAGGGCTCGAATGAAATGCATAAAGATATCACCATTGCTTCGCTTATAGTAAAAAACTCAAGGCTAAAGAATAGTAATATAAAGTAAATCACTTTTATTCATAAAAAAAGATTAAAATGTTTTATAGATCTAGAAAAGTAAAAGAATATAAT
>JAWODQ010000097.1:0-7860 GCA_046483165.1 Bacillota bacterium
CCGTCGATCACGATGCGGTGATCCGTATCACCGGTGGCGGCTATCTCGAACTCGATTTCCGCTTCGAAAGGTACTCGTACGACGATCGGATCGAAGCCATTCCTATCGACCGATACGCGGGCCGATTCCGTGACCTCCCAACGAATTTCTTCATCTTCGCCTTCGCTGGGTTCCTCGGGTCGCGTGCCGTAGACGTCGGTGCAGTATTCTTCCGGGGGAATATCTTCCATATCCAGGGGAAGCGGTAGGGTGCGACCTCGGGTGTCGGTCACCGGTTCCAGTTCTTCCCGCTCGAGGAAGACTTTCATCTCCGGCTCCCCATTCTCGACGCACTCGGGATCCCAAAGAAGGTTGGGATGCTCGCTGCATACTTCCATTTCTACGTGAATATCACAGGTTTCTCGGGGTTCGGTGCCCAGCGCGAAGATCTCCCGACGTTGCAGATTGGTGGGACAATCCGGTCCGGGCAATTTGCCGGATTTGATGCAGACGGTTCGCTCGACGATGCCATCCGGTTTGGGGAAATCCTCCGGCTCCATATCCCGGTGAAGATTGTCCATGATGTCCTTCCAAATCTGGACCGGGAAGAGGCCGCTCGGCATGGACCGCCCGACGATGCTGGGGATACTGTCCGGCTCGTCGAATCCGAGCCAGACGGCACCTATATAGCGCGGCGTAAAGCCCACCCACCAGAGGTCGGCGCTGTCGTCGGTGGTTCCCGTCTTGCCGGCCGCCGGCCAATCGTTTTCCAGCTTTGCGCGCCAGCCCGTACCGGTATTATTCAACCATCCGCCCCGCGTGTCGTGGACCACGCTTCGGAGAATATCCGTCATTATGTAGGCGTTTTGCTGAGACATCACCACGTGCCGGGTGGGGGAGTTGTCCTCGAGAACGTTCCCGTGTCGATCTTCGACACGGGTTATGGCCATGGGTTCAACTCTCGAGCCGCCACCGGGGAACGTACTGTATGCTCCGGTCAACTCCAGCGGAGACACTCCTTGCGTCAGGCCTCCGAGGGCCATAGCCAGGCCGCCATCGGATTGCCCCCCGGAACGGACGAGGCTCGTTATGCCGAACTTCTCGACCCAGTCGGGCCCCTTTCCCACTCCAAGGGCTTCCAGGGTGCGTACTGCCGGAAGGTTGACGGACCGCCTTATCGCCTCGCGCAGGGTGGTGAGGCCGTAGTATACGCCCATCGGCCAGCCGGACTGGGAGTAGTTTTTGGGGACAAATCTACCGCTGCCGGAGCTGAACTCTTTGGGGGCATCGTCGATGATGGAGGCGGTGGTCCATCCTTCCTCGAGCGCCAACGAGTAGGGCAATATGGGCTTCATGGCCGACCCCGGTTGACGATAACTCTGGGAGACGCGGTTATGTTCGCGGGCATCGTGATGTTGCCGGCCGCCCTTCATGGCCAGGATGTCCCCCGTTTGATGGTCCATAATCACTATGGCGGTCTGTAAATCCTTTTCGAATTCTCCCAGTGGGAAGTTCTCGTCGAGGTGTGTCGCTACCGCCTCGTCGATATAGGATTGGGCTTTAAGATCCAGCGTAGTGTAGATTTTCAGCCCTCCGCCGTAGACCGTCTGCGAGTCGTAGCGTTCCAGCAGTTCGTTGATGACGTAATCCATGAAGGAGGGTGCTGCGGATTGCGTGACCTCCGGTAGTCCGGCGAGGGCTATCGGTTTCGCCTCGGTGCCGGAACGTACCGATTCATCGATGAATCCGTGGTATTCCATCGCCTCCAACACTTCGTTCCTTCTGTTTCGGGCCGCCGCGCGATGCTTATACGGAGAATAACCCTCAGGGGATTTTGGTATGGCGGCCAATAGAGCGGCTTCCTCCAGGTTGACCTCGGAGATGTCCTTGTCGAAGTATATGCCCGCGGCCGCCTGAACCCCGTAGGCGCCGTGACCGAGATTGATCTGGTTCAGATACATTTCGAGAATTTGATCCTTGTGATAGGCGCGCTCGAGCTGAAGCGCGAGGATGGCTTCCTGTATCTTGCGCGACCAGGTTTGTTCCATACCGATGGGCCAGGCATTCCTGGCCAGCTGCTGGGTAATCGTACTGGCGCCCTGTAAGCCGTCGGTAGTTAGGTTACTCCACGCTGCACCGGCGATGCGGTAAAGGTCCACGCCGAAGTGATCGTAGAAGCGGTGATCCTCGATCGCGATGAATGCGTCTACTACCTCCTGGGGGATATCTTCGAGATCTACCATGATACGATGTTCCGTTCCTCGAAGCGGGGCAAGAATCTCTCCCCGGTTATCGTAAACGTAGGAGGTCTCCTGGGCCTGGGGGCGGATATCCTCGATTTGCGGCATGGCCCGCACCGCTCCGACGACGAAACCGGCACCGACTCCGATTCCGATAATGACGGTGGCCATAAGGAGCACGAAGAATATCCGGAACAAGTTAAACGTTTTTTTGCGGGGGCGTTTCGACTTTCTTCCCGCGTTATCTCGCCGCTTCTCGGACACGTGGCGACCTCCATCCTCGAAGTTTCAACACATTATAACATACCTGTGCCGGGGATGCCCCGTCGAGACTTCGGACGCAATACGGCACGGGATTGTTCCGCAAAAGCAATATTCGTTGCGGTATTGTGCGACCCTAGTATAAGCTTAACCCACCAAAAACCGGTTAATCGGAGGTGGTACCGTTGTCCGAGGAGTGGAGCCCGAGAATCGCCGATCTGGCCGAACGTTCCGACGTCAAACGGATGAGAGAGCACGTACGGGAGAAGCTTGGCTGGGTAGTGGAAGAGATCGTGAACATATGCGAGATACCCTCTCCTTCCTACGAGGAAAAAAAACGAGCCGAATACGTCGCCGAGAAATTCCGCGAGCTGGGACTCGACGAGGTCACCGTAGATTCGCACAATAACGCCGTCGGAAGGTACCGGGGGGAAGATGGTACCATACGGATGGCCGTTACCGCTCACATCGATACCGTATTTCCCATCGACACTGATGTCACGGTAGAGCGCGGAGAAGATCGACTCGCCGCTCCCGGCATAGGGGATAATTCCACCTCGGTTGCCGTTATGCTGGGCGTGATTTCCGCCTGGAAAGCCACCGATTACCGTCCCCCCTTCGACGTCATCTTCTCCGGGAACGCCTGCGAAGAAGGGTTGGGAGACCTTCGCGGGATGAAGGGACTCCTGGACAGTATCGAGAAACGGCAAGACGCCGAGTTGGCGGGTGTGGTCGCCCTGGACGGAAAGATCGGGGCCATCACCAACGCCGGTATCGGCAGTAGGCGTCTCAAGGTCGATGTCAGCGCCAGGGGCGGTCACAGCTGGGGGGATTTCCCCAGCCCCAGTGCCATTCACGCCATAGGTGCTTGCATAGAAGGCATCGCGCGTCTAGACGTTCCCGAAAAACCGCGCACTTCCTTCAACGTGGGTACCGTCGAGGGTGGTACTTCTGTGAACACCATCGCCGAGCAAGCGTCGATGCTGATCGACATGCGTTCCGAAGCCCTCGAACCCCTGGGGGAAGTAGAGGAGAAGGTGCGGAAGATCATCGACGAAAGGTGCGAGGAATTCGAAGCGGATTACGAGATCGAAGTGGTAGGGGACAGGCCGGTGGGATCCGTTCCCGACGATCATCCCCTCGTCGAAATCGCGCGAGAGGCCGGCGGCCGGTTCGATATGGATATGCCGACTCGTGCCTCCAGTACGGATGCCAACGTGCCTTTGAGTCGGGGCATTCCGGCCATCACCCTGGGCGTTTATCAGGGAGAAGGGGCGCACAGAAAGAGCGAGTGGATGACACCGTCGTCCCTCGAAGAGGGTCTGCCCCTCGCGGTGTTGGTCACCGTAGGTGCGGTGGACTGGATCGGACAAACGAGATAATTCGATAAGCTTTGCGATGAGGGGTGGATGGAGGAATCTCTCGCCCCTCATCGCATCGGAAGGATGCGATTGGCATGGAGTTGAGCGTCAAGCAGTCTCCTCTACTCGATGTGAAATGTGATTCCCTCATCCTCGCCGTCCACCCCGAAGAGATCACGCCTTCGGAACGAGCCCTCGATGCCGCAATCGATGGCGCCATCTCCCGCCGTCGCGAATCGGGTGGTCTCCGGACCGATCGGGGAGAGCTCAACTACTTCCACGGGCCGACTAACCGCGATGTGGATCGAGTAGTTCTGGTCGGGCTGGGAGAAAAGGAATTGGATGGTCATCGTCTACTTCGCGTGTTTGCCGAAGCCGCGAGGGCTACCGTCAGGCAGGGCGCAAGTTGCGTCGCCATCGATCTCTCGATACCCGGGTTCGGAGGCGATCGAGAAGCCACCGTAATTCAGGGTGCGATGCTGGGCGGCTATAGTTTCCGGGGGTACAAAAAGAGCGATGAAGATCGGACCCAACTGCGGGAATTGTATATCGGCTACATTGATCCCACCGAGGGAGACTTGCCCACGCCCCAGGCCGTGCGGCGAAACGAGATTCTCGGGTTCGCCACGCTCGCGGCCCGCGACCTCGGAAACGAGCCGGCAAATCTCCTGACCCCGGTAGTATTCGCCGAGCGGTCCGCCGAGATGGCGGCCGAGATGGGCCTCGGGTGCGAGGTTTACGGGGAGGAAGAACTCAGGGAGTTCGGCATGGGCGTCTTGCTCGGGGTCGCCCGAGGGAGCGAAGAACCGCCCCGCGTGATCGAGCTGACCTACGGCCCAAAACGAGAAGACGTACCGACCCTGGTTTTGGTCGGAAAAGGTCTGACCTTCGATTCCGGCGGCATTTCGATTAAGAGTTCGCAGGGTATGCACGAGATGAAGATGGATATGTGTGGCGCCGCCGCAGTACACGGCGCGATGAAGGCAATCGCCGCCCTGAAACCTTCCGGCATCAGAGTGATCGGGTTGATAGGGGCCGTGGAGAACATGCCGGACGGGCGAGCTCTGAAGCCAGGAGATGTCCTTCGTGCCTGCGATGGAACGTCCGTCGAAGTCATCAATACCGACGCGGAGGGACGCCTGGTGCTCGGCGATCTCCTCGCCTACGCGGCAAAGACCCACGATCCCGCGTGGATCGTCGATGCGGCTACCCTGACCGGAGCCGTCATGGTGGCGCTGGGCGATGGAGCCGCGGGAGTCATTGCCAGCGACGACGATGTTTACTCCGCCGTCCGCGAAGCGGGAGAATCCGTGGGCGAAAGATTCTGGCAGCTGCCGTCCTACGAAGAGTACGAGGAAGAACTCAAAAGCGAGATAGCGGATCTGAAGAATTCCGGTTCCCGCAATGCCGGGGCTATCACGGGAGGCCTATTCATCGGATCATTCCGCGCCGAGAAGACCTGGGCCCACCTCGATATCGCCGGTATGGCATGGACGGACAAGGCTTCAGGTCTCGATCCCATCGGCGCTACTGGTTTCGGAGCCCGTACTCTCGCCGTGCTTCCGGAGATTCTCTTGAGACGCCGATAGGCGTCGATTTGGCTACCGGTTAGTTCGATGGACTCCGATGAGGAACGTCGATTACGAAGCTGTAGTTCCCGTCGCGAAGTTCCATAGCTCCCGAGGACGTAAAGAAACAATTGCGTCGGGGATTCTTCCGGCCACCCGAGCGGGTGGCCGGAGGTGAGCTGGGGGAATTCACAATAGACTTGCGCATATAGGGAGATGCTTATATACTTGTTTCGGCTTACACCATTATCCGGATATGCCGGGAAAGGGGACGTGGACGTGACTGAAACGAGGAATGCTTCGAGCGCAACTCTCAATACCTTCGAAAAGTACCTGAGCCTGTGGGTTGCGGTGTGTATCCTGGCGGGCGTTGCCCTGGGCTACTTTTTCCCCGCAGTTCCCGAGATCCTTAGCACCTGGGAAGTCGGTAGGGTATCGATTCCCGTGGCGGTCCTGATATGGATGATGATCTTTCCGATGATGTTGAAGGTCGACTTCGACAGTGTTCGAGGAGTTGCGAAACATCCTCGCGGGTTGGCGGTCACCTTAGTAACCAATTGGATCATCAAGCCCCTCAGTATGTTTGCCGTAAGCTCATTGTTCTTGCACTACATCTTCTCGGCCTGGATTCCGTCGGAGCTCGCTACACAGTACGTGGCCGGTGCCATATTGTTGGGAGCGGCTCCGTGTACCGCCATGGTTTTCGTGTGGAGTCATCTAACCGAAGGCGATCCCGGGTATACTTTGGTGCAGGTAGCGGTCAACGACCTCATCCTTTTGGTCGCCTACGCACCCATAGTGGTCTTTCTTTTGGGCGTTTCGGCCATTCCCATACCCTATGATACCGTCCTCGCCTCGGTGGTATTGTTCATCGTGGTACCGCTCGTCTCCGCCTATTTCGTTCGCAGACACCTGATTCGACGAAGGGGGGAAGCGTGGTTCCGGGGAGTGTTCCTCGAGCGCACGGGCAAGTTGACGACCTATGGGCTCTTGGCGACCCTCGTGCTCCTGTTCTCCTTTCAGGGCGAGGTCATTTTGGGCAATACCCTGCACATACTCCTCATAGCGGTGCCGCTGACACTCCAGACCTTTTTCATATTCTTCTTTGCCTACGGTTGGGCCTATATTTGGCGGGTTCAGAGGGATGTTGCGGCTCCCGCTGCGTTGATAGGTGCGAGCAACTTTTTCGAGCTCGCGGTGGCGGTGGCGATTTCCCTCTTCGGTCTGTCATCGCCGGCAGCTTTGGCGACGGTCGTCGGAGTTCTCGTCGAGGTTCCCGTGATGCTCGCACTCGTCGCCATAGCGAATCGGACCGCCCACCACTTCCCGGCGAAGGCGGGGGGGAGAATAATGGCCGTCGTGGAAAGAGATTGACTCGATCACTCGCCGGTTCGGTTGTCCGATGAGAGTATCGAAGAGCAGGAACGGTCCCGGACTCGATGTGGTGGAGACCGAGACGAATCTTGTTGCAGACCTCTGCGAGGTTACCGTGGGGCTTGCAGCCGAAAGCCGCACCATGCGAGTATCTGCGAACGTGAAGCGAATCAACCGAGCGGGCACAATCCTCCTCGATGGAGCACCGATAGTTTCCAAATCCCCCTCAATGTGGTAAACTAAATAAGCACAATCTAATGAGGCAAAGTTTTTATGCCTTACCGAAACGGCAAACCCGTCGCGAGATGGGGACGCAAAGCCATGGGTCCAGGATTAGTGGATCGCCAGGCCACCGAAGCGGCATATTTTTTGTTGCATCCACTTCGGAATTCCTCGCACGGAAAATGCCCGTCGTCCTAAATCTGAAGGAGGGACGCAATTGAGGAAGCTTAAGGGAACCGTTCTGACGCTGGTTACAGTAGCATTGGTTATGGTTATGTTGGCTGGAGTAGCCCTGGCAGCGCCACCACCTCACGTCATGGAGAAGAAGATGGATGGTAACACTTCCGGACCGCTTAATCGAGATGGTGATGGAAATGCCGAGGATGGAGAGGGTTGGATACCCCCGGGATTGAGAGAAAAGGGCATACCTCCGGGCCTGCAGGATAAGGGAGGATTACCCCCGGGTCTACAGGGAAGAGAGGTACTTCCTCCGGGCATAATGATGCGGTTCCGCGAGGCACTCGAGGGAATCGATGAGGATGCCCCCGGATTATCTATAGAAGGCCCCGAAGTATTCGCCATACCCGATGAAGAATCCGTAGGTGTCGATTATACGGCAGTATTCTTCGACGGATCGGAGGATTCCACGGTTGCTGCGGACTGGAGTCTGGAAGAAGAGGTGACGGGTGTCAGTCTTTCGTCAGAGGGCGTTTTGACGGTCGGCTCAGACGCGACCTCCGGGACTTTGACCATCGAAGCGGTCTATACCGTGGTCGTCGGCGAAGACGAAGAGGAATACGTCGCGACTTTGGATGTGGAACTCTATCGGCCAGAGATGTCCGAATTGACTATCGA
>JAWODQ010000102.1:0-8565 GCA_046483165.1 Bacillota bacterium
CAAGGTCTCGCCTTCGGATATTTCGGCGGTCCTGAGATCCATCTCGATGCTACCCATGACCGCCAGATAACTGCCACCTTCCAGAATCCAGTTCTGGGTACCGCCCATCTCTATACCACCCATGAAGGCGGTACGTCCGCCGGAACTACTCGCCCGGCCTCGAAGAAGCGTATAACCGATTAAAATGAGCACGACCGGCCAAAACAATCCCCAGATGTGACCGATTTGGAAATCGTACAGATCCAGGTTTTGCCCCAGATAGGCTACACCGAGTAGTAGTGCGATAGCTCCGGTGATCACGGAGCCCCAAAGTGGACCTGCCGACGTCTCGGAAAAACCACGGACCAGCCATACCAACCCCAGTGCGATTAGGAATACCGGCCAATAAGACCAGTAAAGACCCACATCCTCCACGATCCCCAGGTTGCCGAGGAACAGAAGCAAACCCCCGGCCAGTACCGCGAGACCCACGATGAACCTACCGTTTAAGATCCTCATGTAGACTCCTCCAATGCCATCTCCTAGATTCGACGGAAACATTGTACACTCGTCGGGTATCGGGCGCTACCGAGAATCCGAACCTTTCATTCCCGCGGCGATAACCCAGACGATCCCAAGCATCATCAACACATCGCCGGGGCTCAAAAGGGCAGCTCCGGGAAACCAGCGCGGACTCAAAATGATGTCACCCAAAAAGGGAAGACGTGTGGTCCCATCCAGGGCAACGTGCGTGGTGCTGCCGCCCGATCGCAACATTTCTGCGGAGGCACCGTATCCCAGGCGATTCAGGGTGCCGATATCCACCGGCATGCCACCATTGAGCGCAATCACCAATAGATTGGCCACGGTGCCGACGGAGACCAGCGGAATACCCGGCGCCCTCAGATTTAGCGCGAGTACCGCGAGTAGGAGTCCGTAGGAGGAGAGATGTACGCCGTCGGCGATATCCGCGGGGATCGCCACCCCCCATTGGGGCAGCCTCGCCAGGGAAATCTGCATGGCGAAAGCGGCAACCAGGAGCGCGGGATGCCTGAAGGGATAGGAACCGAGGTGCTCCAGGGAGCCGCCCCTAGCCCAGCCGAGCATCGCTCCGAGGGGTACGGCGAAAAGCATCACGAGTCGCTTCCTCCGTCTCCGAAGCTCTCGTTTGCCACCAGCTTCGGTTCCCCGGTATCCACCTCGTCGATATCCTCCACTTCGGCGAGAACCCGCAATACGGCCTCTACCACCTGGGGATCGAACTGGGTACCGCTGCAGCGCACGATCTCCTCCCGAGCCTCCGTCGCGGTCATGGCCCGCTTGTAGGGTCGATCGGACATCATCGCGTCGAGGGAGTCGACGACGGCCAGGATGCGAGCCTCCAGGGCGATGTCATCGCCCGCCAGTCCGTCGGGATAACCTCGCCCGTCGTATCGCTCGTGGTGGTGAAGGACCCAATCGGCTCCGATTTCCAGCTGTTTTATGCGGGAGATGATACTTGCTCCGATGGAACTGTGGCGCCTCATCAGACGCCACTCCCCCTCGGTAAAGGCTCCGGGCTTTTGCAGTATGTGGTCCGGGATACCGATCTTCCCGATGTCGTGAAGAATGGCGACGTACTCCAGGAGATCGATATGTTCCCGATCCAAATCGAGCTCCTGTCCCACCTGAACCGCGTATTTCGCCACCCTCTCCGCGTGACCGGAGGTGTGGGGATCCCGTGCCTCCAGGGCCGCGGCCAAAGCGCTTATGGTACTGATGAATACTTCTCGCAGCTCCCGGTACATCTTGAAAGCGTAACGGCCCACCATCAGCGGGAAGAGGAAGACCAGGATCCCCAGTATGCCCACGGTATCGTAGACGGCCACGTTCAGGTATGCGATGGGCAAAAGGCCCATGTAGCTGGGTATCGCCCACCGCACACCACCCAAGATCTCCAGAAAGGGAGTATCGGAGCTCAGCGCGAGGTAACCGGAAAAGGCCGCCATATTGGTGGCGAAATAGGCTATTCCGCCACCCAGGACGCTGAACACAAAATGCATACTGCCGGGCCCGGAGGCTCCATCCCACAGATAGAAGAAGGCGAGACCACCCGAGGCGGCGGCGATGAAAAGCTGGGCCCGATTGAACATAACCTCGAGGAAAGGTATCTTACCGGAAAGCTCCCGGCGCCCTATGGAACCGATGGCCGTCAGAAGCCCCCCGTAAAAAGGCCCGAACAATACTGCCGACGAATAGCACATGGCAAAGCTCACCGATACCGTTCCCCGAACTCCGGGCATATCGATGGGCAAAGCTTCGGTAACCGCTATCATCACGAGGAAAAACAGGAGGTCTGTCCAGGGGTAATCGGGCATCCAACCGCGCAGGTACCAACCGAGAATCCCGGCACCGACGATTACGACCAGTGCATAGATTGTGGCACCGAGGGGCCGAACCGGGACGTCTCGGCCCCCGGAGTCCGTGGTGGATTCCGAGGCCATCGTCACATTCCTCTCATTACCTATACGAATGTGTATCGGAACCCGGGCCCCGTGCAATCTTCACGTCGCCATCCCCTAGGGGATCAGCCGATCTTGAAGTTCGCGCCGCCGACCATCAGCAGCATCGCAATAGTCATGAGTGCTTTGACGATACGAGACATTTAGTCTCAACCCCCCGTTTGCCACATCTTGCCTCCGCTAAGAGCAAGTGGGGGCTTCGCTCTGGACACCCGGGCTCCGACAACTTTATTTCAAAATCTAAAGGTCCGATTTATCGCGTCCAACGCCGACCTCGCCGACGCTTCCAGGGGATCACTTTTGATCCGCGACGCTCCGACCAGAAATCCGTTGAGCAGCGAAGGCGTCGGCGATACGACGCACAAGACTATCTCCTCGCCCGCCAGTTCCACCGGCTTCACCTCGACGGCTCGAAATTCGAGGCCACCGGATAACAACTTCTCCGCGGCCCTCAATGTCGCCCGCACCCCGGCGGTCAATTTCGCCGAATGCGGCGAGGAATGCAACCGGGCCGAACCATTCACGACGACCTCCGCGCTACTCAAAGTCACGGTCACCGTATACTCGTCCCCGAGCAGGCACGTTTCGATGGCGGAGAGCCTGGGTCGTCCACGGCCTCCGATCAGGCCTTCGTCTCGACACTCTATCACGTCGATGGCGTCCCCGGGTAGCCTCACGCCGGAGCGGATGAAGGCCAGGGATACCGTGTCCTGGACTATCTGGCCGCGCGATCGCACGCCCTCGCGCGCGATAACATTTATCTTACGGATCTCGCCACCGTCGTTTCTCTCGACGTTGGCAGCGAGCACCGCGGGCATGGCACGTATTTCCGACTCCAGCTCTCCCGAAGAGACGTCGTTGGAATCGGAGGCACCTTCGATCCATCCATAACTTCGCGGCATTTTCGACATTTTCTTCCCACCGTCGATTCATTTCGCCCAAATACTCTTTATCCCTGCCGGAAGTACCTTTAGGATTTCCCGGGAATGCCGGGTATCGGATTCTCCAGCAGACCGTTCTCGGCCAGAAGCGCCCAAAGACCGCCGTAAACCATGGAATGTCCTCCCAAAACGACGGGGATGGGGGCTTCATTGGCGGCTTTGGTGAAGCGACGTATAAATGGATCCCCTATTCGCTCTTCCATCCCGAGATCCGAGTAGAATCGGTCGGGTGCCGAGGGAAAAAGCCTCAGGTGCGCGAAGAGAACGCGCGTATCGATTATCGCCAGATCGCAGATTCTGCCGAGATGGTCGAAGAAACTCTCCGGCCCCATCTCTTCTATCATGAATCCGATCAAAGAGATGGCTTCCTCGCGCTCCTCCCTCCGAAGCGCCTTCATACCTCGTTCTTCCGAGAATGCTCTGAGGCGTATCGGTAGGTTGGCGTTGATCACCGACATCATCGCCGGACCGACCCTCCCGATCAGGGCCACCTCGGGGTACGGATGCCCGCGCCGAGAGAAGACCTCGATGGCGGCATCCAGAGAATTCGACGGCAAATCGATCGCGTCCAGGGCACGCCGCGTTTCCGGACCCACTCCGCGGCAGCGGTCCAGGACCAGTAGGTCCGAGGGAGTATCAACGTCCAGGTTTATCCGGGCGGAGTTCTCTATCAACACGCGCCGCAGACCGGCCTCGCGGAGGAGATATCCCATGAAATTGTCGGCCTCGGGCGGGTCGATATGCCGGAGAATGGATGCGGGAGTGAAGGCCGTGAGATCCGCCGATTGAGCATTGTTGACCACGACCACGTTTTTCAATTCCTTCAGCCTCCGCGCCACCCAACTCAGGTCCTCCACCCGCATCAGTGGCAGGGCGGCGCCACCGAAGTATATGACGTTATCGAGCCCGAACTCCTCGACCACCCACGCGAGGTGGCGGCCGAAGTGGAAATGCTCGGAATCGGTGGCGTCTATCTGGGCGCCGATCTCCGCCGCCCTGGCCCCGAGATCGGGGAAGTTGGTCGAGAGTATCACACCGTCGATCTCCGGGCAGTCGAGTGCCTTCGTTATGTTATCCAAGGCGACGCCCTTCCTCACCCGCGACATCTTCACCTCGATGTCGCTGCGAGGATTCCCCCCCTCGAAAATTACCGCCACTACCCTGTCTTTCAACATGACGCGCCCCTCCCACAAGAGTGGGGCCGGCCAAAAGCCCGGCCCCCGAATCCATTCCGACTCGTGGCGGGACAAGTCCCCGTAGCGTCCACCGGGTACTTCACGCCCGCGGCTCGATCAGACCATAATTACCATCCCGACGACGATACACCACGTTGACCTCGTCGGTTTCGGCGCTGATGAACACGAAAAAGTCGTGATCCAAAAGCTCCATCTCCAAGATGGCCTCTTCCACATCCATGGGCTTCATGGTGAAACTCTTGGTGCGCACCAGTTTGGGTCCCTGGTCTTCTTCATTCTCTCGGGGCGCCTCTTCGATCAGATCGTCGGGCATCTCTCGAGCCTTCCGGTTGATACGAGTCTTGTGTTTTCTCACCTGACGATCAATTTTGTCTACCGCCTGGTCGATGGAGGAATACATGTTCTCCGAGTCGACCTCGGCGCGGAGAATCCGGCCGTTATTGATGGGAATGGTAATCTCGACCCGCTGATTCTCTTTTTGTACCACGAGGGCAACCTGGGGCCGGAGGGGAAAGTCGAAATATCTTTCAAGCTTGACAAGTTTCTTATCGATGTAGTTTCTCAGGGCATCCGTCACTTCGATGTTGTTTCCATGAACCTCGATTTCCATAGCGACCACTCCTTCGAGTTACACATCTTGAGCCTCTGTCGACATATAATGAGCTGGTGCTTATATTATTCCCGCCCATCATGGGAAAATCCTTGCTTTGATCGATCACTTTAGCAGATCGAGGTAACGGGAAACCCTCATGAAATATATACCGGTGGGACGGTAGGTGGAAGGGGTGTCTTCGGCGTTCTGCAAGCTACGGAGACGGTGGGCCAGGGTATTTCGCACGGCGGCCAGAGATGAATAGATCCGTTCGTCGGCGGCCAGGATGCGATCGCACAGGGGGAGCAGGGGCCTCACGGTTTCGACGTCCGGTCTTCTCATCCGCCCCATGAGTTCTCGCCTCATCTTCAGAAGGGAGATCGCTTCGTCCCAGCGACCTTCCCCGAGCAGGTACACCTGCCTGCGGGCAATGCGGTGAATTTCGGTGAGGCCGACGGCGAAGGGGATACGGGTCACGGCATATCCCCTCCCTCATGCGACTCGCTTGCATCCACTATGCCCTCGAACCAGCGGTCCTGACGCCACAATTCCTCGATGGCCTCATCGATGCTTGCCGCCTCTTCCTCCAGAATGGATCGCTTCTCTGCCAGTCGGGCCTCAACCCGCCCCTCAGCTCTCACACTCTCTCATCCTCCCGGGTCAAACGGTGAGATCTACCGGCTGCTCGTCGCGAGAATTGTGTTCTCAATAATCGGCCATCACCCGCCCCAGGGCGGATATCTCGGCACTCTTATCGGCACGCTGCACATCGGGGGTCAGGACCGCGTCTCACCATCTTCCAGAATTCTGGCTATGATGGCTCTGCTCATCGCCTTTTCCGCCACATCTTCCGCCGGTACTTCGTAGCTTCCGGCCTCGATTCTTTTCTTGATGTCGCGAACCAATTCCTCGCGGACTTCGGGAAGCTCTTCCAGGGCTCGCGCAACCTTGACCATCTCCCGGACGCGGTCCGAGAGACTGATGTCGTCACCTCGTCTCGCCGGAGCATCGGATTCGCGAGTCGCAGAATCCCCGCGAGTCTCGCGAACCTCATCGAGCGTCGCGGGAGCCTCCGAGCGCGCCCGGATGACGGCGAGCAGCTGCTGACGCGATATCATCATGGCCATCCCCTCCCCCCGAAACGATCCTAAGACACCACGTATATTCAATATCGTTCAATGCGGCGTGATGGTTAATCCGAGTAAAGCCGCCAATACATCTCTATAGATCTAAGAACCCGCGGCTACGTTGGATATCCTGGTAATCGGACCAATTATCGCCAAATTCGTCGCGTACTAGTGTAGCGATGACCACCGGTGAGTATTCGTGGGCCCTTAATCTTTTGCGGATGTCGGCGCGCGTGCTCTCACTAAATACATCGGTGACCAAGAGACTAAATGTGAGCTTTCCCATCTCCTCGAAACTTCCGGGTCCCGTCCGTCGCCCGAGGGCCCGTGCCAGGGGCGTATCTCTGCGCCGGAGGGGCAGTATAGCATTGCAGCGTCCATCCAGCCCGCGGTTCCACAGTCGTCGCTTCATTGCGGCGGCCGAGGCCCGGAGGGAATACTCCTCCCCCTGCCGACAACCACGGACCAAACGCCACGCCACTTCGTCCAGCCGTTCGAAGGCAACCAGGACAATTCCCAGATCGCTCTCCCGCCAGAGGCTCGAGCACGCACCCGCGGCCGCGGCTCCGGGATGAAAGGACCCCTGCAACCGGGTAGTGAGCAGCGCACACGCGGGGCAAAGACCGCCATCGCCCGGGAATCGATGCATACTGCGCCCGCACCCGGGACAACTGCGCCGGGCGGTGGGCTCTATCGAAGAACGTCGTCGCGAAAACATCGGCCACTTCCGAGGGGGTCGGATGATTTGATTAATCGGGGTCTCGGACACACGATATCCCGGCGGCTTCACCACATGAAGCCGCCGGGACTCTATCAGACATCTATCGGGGCATCGGCCGGCCAACGGAAGGCAGGTTCGGGAAGGGTACCTCCCAGACCCGCGGCCTCCCGCAGGGCGACGGCTCGATCGGTTTGTTCCCACGTGGCGGCGAGGTCGGTGCGGCCGAAGTGGCCGAAAACGGCGGTCGGCCGGTAAATGGGACGACGCAGATCCAACTCCTCGATTATCGCCGCGGGGCGGAAATCGAAAAACTCTCCCATGAGTTCTTCGATCTTTTCTTCCGCTATCTCCCCGGTACCGAAGGTCTCGACACGTAAGGATACCGGATACGCCACCCCGATGGCGTAGGCGATCTCCACCTCGCATTCCTGAGCCAGGCCCGCCGCCACCACGTTCTTGGCGGCGTGGCGCGCGGCGTAGGAGGCGGAGCGATCCACTTTGGTGGGATCCTTGCCGGAGAAACACCCTCCGCCGTGATGCGCCCTGCCACCGTAGGTGTCCACCACGATCTTCCTTCCGGTAACTCCCGTGTCGGCCACGGGTCCACCGGTGGCAAAGCGCCCGGTCGGATTTATGTAATGGCGAGTCTCGTCTCGCAGGAGTTCGGAAGGGACCACGCGACCGATGACCTCGGTCGCTATCATCTCGCGAAACTCCTCCATTTCCGCCGAGGGATCGTGCTGGGCAGACACCACCACCGCGGACAGATACTCGGGGCGTCCCTCGGCATCGTACTGCACCGTGCACTGAGACTTGCCGTCGGGCCGCAACGACGGGATTATACCCTCGCGGCGGCACACACTCAACCGGCGGACCAGGCGATGCGCCAGCGCTATCGGAAGGGGCATCAGTTCCGGTGTCTCGTTCGAGGCGTAACCATACACGATTCCCTGATCTCCCGCCCCCACCGAGTCCAGGTACGAGGCGCTCTCGAGTCGAGACACACCTCGAGCTATATCGGGAGATTGTTCGTCTATGGAAGTCAGTACGGCGCAGGTATCGGCATCGAAACCACACTCGGAACCGGTATAGCCGATGTCCCGCAGGGTGTTCCTGACCACCGATGGGATGTCCACGTACGCCTCGGTACTGATTTCTCCGGTCACCAGTACCAATCCGGTGGTAATGAGCGTTTCACATGCCACCCGCGAGGACCTATCTCTTTCCAATAATGCGTCCAGGACTGCGTCGGAGATCTGATCCGCGACCTTATCCGGATGGCCCTCGGCCACGGATTCCGACGTGAAGCGACGTCTTCTGCTCAATGAAATCCCTCCGTTACCTCGCGCTGCGAATTCGGTGTCGCGTCCGAGGAGGGAGGGGAAGGAAGGTAATCTCATCCTTCAGAGGAGCCACTCCTCCTCTGCTGGGCTTAGCACCGTGCCGCGCGGTCGGTTGCTGTCGGATCATCGGGCCAGTACCCTTACCGACTCTCGATAAGAACTCTC
>JAWODQ010000103.1:0-4279 GCA_046483165.1 Bacillota bacterium
GTGGCGGAGCATGTTCAGGTATGCGAGGCCAGCCGAAAGAGGCTCGAAGCGCTTCGTCGTACTCGTGAGCTCGTCCGACAGCTTCCCTCCGAGGAAACTCCTTCGGGATTTCGTGACGAGCTGTTCCGCACCCTCGCCTCGGCAAAAAGCGAAGAAGATGAAGCATCGCGCACGGATGTCCGTGCCCGCGGGGGCCGCGACCGTTTCCTCACCCTGACGGCGCTGGTTGCCGCCTCGATAATCGTGTTCATCATGCCCCTGGCCGCTTTGGTTACCACCCAGACCGTCAATTTCGGCGGCTATATGCGAGACCGCGTGGCGTCCGAGGAGGCTCCCATGCGGGAGACTCCGGAAGGAAGCGTGGGCATAATGGGAGCACCCCAGGAGGCGTCGGAGGAGGCCGCGACGGACGAGGACGATCGCGGCGGGGAACTGGCATCCGAAGCAAAGGAAGATTTCCCCGATGTGCGAGGCGAGGCCTACACCCTGCGAGTGCCTGACGTCGAAGGTGCCAGTATCGCCCTGCGCCGGCTGATCGCGGACTCCGGGGGAACACTCGAAAGCCGGGATCGCGTATTCGATTCCGGTGGCAATCTGACCAGGACCGAACTCGTCGGTTCGACTCCCCCCGAGGCCCTCGACCGGGTTATGGATGGCGTCCGCGATATAGGAGTCGTGACGGAACGCCGCTCGCGCGAGAGTTTCGCGGAATCGGGCGGACCCGCCGAGATAGTGCTCGTGGTGGAGCGGGCACGTCCTCCGTCTTTGGCCGCGGATAACGAAGACATCGTGGAGGAATACGCTTTCGGCGATTCGGGCGAACTCGGACGGGAATTGGAGAGAAACTTCTCCGGCTCCTGGCAGAGGTTCGGTACCAGTGTGGCCTCCACCCTGGTGTGGATCGCCGGTCACCTGCCCCATCTGGCCTTCGCGGGTGGCCTCCTGCTCCTGATCGCCGGTCTCGTCGGAAAGAAGCGGCGATCGCGGCGTTCGAACTGACCACCGAATACGTTACAATTGTAATTAGGCGCTGCGGGGTGTCCATCCTTTCGGGCACCCCGGCTTGCGAATGACCTTATGCGGGGAGATGAGATCTTTGAGCTGTTCTTCTCAGGAGTCGGATCCCGTCCTGCTGGTCGACGGTACCAGCCTGGTTTACCGGGCGTTTTTTGCGATTTCCAATTTGACCGCACCGGACGGTAGGCCTACCAATGCGGTATACGGCTTCACCAACATGCTGTTGCGACTCATAGAAGATTCCGAATGCGATTGCATCGTGGTCGCCTTCGACCGGGGAGAACCCAGCTATCGGCTGGAAGTCTACCCGGACTACAAGGGTCACCGACCGGAGATGCCCGCCGACCTAAGACCCCAGTTCGATATGGTCCGAGAGGTCTTGGACGGCCTCGGGATACCGCGAATAGAGATCGACGGCGTCGAGGCCGACGACATAATCGGTACGATGGCCCGCAGACTGTCGGAAAGCGGTAGAAGGAGCGTAGTGGTCACCGGGGACAAGGACCTATTGCAGCTCGTCTCGGATGATATCGAGGTGCGTCTAACCCGCCGCGGCATTACTGAGATGGAGAATTACGATCTGCAGCGAGTCCGTTCCGAGTACGGGGTGGAACCGCGGGAGCTCATCGACGTCAAGGCCCTCATGGGAGATTCCTCCGACAACGTGCCCGGGGTGCCGGGCGTGGGCGAGAAGACGGCCCTGAAGCTGGTGAAAAAGATCGGATCTCTCGAGGAGGTCCTGGAACGGCCCGAAATGGCCGGAGGTAAGGCCATCCCCGCACGACTCCGAGAAAATGCCGATCGGGCGCGAATGAGTCGCGTCCTGGTCGAAATACATACCGATATCGAGACGGATTTGGACGTCGAAGGGTTGCGGCCACCGGAGATCGATCGGGAGGCACTGGGGAAAGTTTTGAGCGATCTCGGCTTCGAACGATTATTGGAGCGGTTAGATATCGAAATCGAGGGGGATCACGCCGAGTCCGTACCCCTGGAAGAACGGAGCGCGACGGACTGGATGGAATCCGGTGAGGTGGATGCGCTCCAGGGCCGGCTCGCCGTCGACTGGTGGTCCGACGACGATGACGCGCTACGGATCGCCTTCGCCGCCGACTCCGATTCCGGGGTGTTGCTTTCGGGCGAGTCCGAAGACGTGGCGGATGCGGCGGCGGAGTTGCTCGACTCGCCTCCCCTGGAGATGGTGGGTCACGAATTGGGCGAGTTCTTGGCCCGGGTCGGCGTAGGTAGGCCGAGGGCAGATCTCTTCGACGTGGAACTGGCCGCCTACCTCCTGGACCCGGCGAGGTCCTCCTATCCCCTGGATACCCTCTCGCGCTCCTATCTGGAATCTTCGCTCACTTCAGGAGAAGGCGAGGAGGGCGCCGGTACCCGCCTCGACGTCCTGTTGGGCCTGCGTGACGTCCTCGAGACGGAGCTTCGCGCGCTGGAAGTGTGGGAGTTGTTTTCCGAAATAGAGCGCCCACTACTTCCCATCCTCGCCCGGATGAGGTTGAACGGCATCACCGTTGATCGCGACATTCTCGCGGCCCAGGGTGAAGAATTGCGGGAAAGGATCGAGGAGGTAGAGCAAAAGATCTGGGAGCGCGCTGGCCACGAGTTTAACGTCAGCTCCCCCAAACAACTGGGGGAGGTATTGTTCGAGGAGATGGAATTGCCGGTCATCAAGAAGACAAAGACGGGCTATTCGACCGATGCCGAGGTCTTGGGACAGCTGTCGGTCGATCATCCCATAGCCGACGACGTCTTGGAGTACAGGTCGCTTGTGAAACTGCGGGGGTATGTCTCGGGGTTATCATCGGAGATCGATCCCGATACGGGCCGCATCCACAGCACCTTTCACCAGGCGGTGACCGCTACCGGCCGGCTTTCGAGCTCCGATCCGAACCTGCAAAACATTCCCATCCGCGAGGAGACGGGTAGGAGATTGAGGCGGGCGTTCGTCGCCCCCGAGGGCCAGGCATTGCTGGCGGCCGATTACTCGCAGATAGAACTTCGAGTGCTGGCCCACTTTTCCGAAGATCGGACACTGATCGAATCATTTACCAACGACGAGGACATCCACCGCCGTACCGCCAGCGAGGTCTTCGACGTTCCCATGGACGAGGTGACCTCGGATCTCCGAAATGCGGCCAAGGCGGTGAATTTCGGTATCATCTACGGTATCAGCGCCTTCGGTCTGTCGCGGAATCTAAAGATCGATCCCGACCGGGCGCAGGAATACATCGACGGTTACCTCGAGCGACTGCCCGGGGTTCGTCGCTACATGGACGACGTGGTGGATCGGGCGCGCGAAGACGGATACGTGCGCACCCTGTTCGGGAGAATACGGTATCTACCCGAGATAAATCACCGCGTCTATCATCGTCGGGCCTTCGCCGAGCGAATGGCGCTGAACACGCCCATACAGGGTACGGCCGCCGACATAATAAAGAAGGCCATGGTGGCTTTGGAGGGCGATGCCGGTGCTCACGGGGAGAAATTGTTACTTCAGGTGCACGACGAGTTGATCTGGGAGGTTCCCGAATCTCGCGTCGACTCGCTCGCCTCGCGGGCCAAGGAGACCATGGAGGCCGCCGCGGATCTGGCCGTGCCGCTCAAGGTCGATTTCAAATCGGGGCCCAATTGGTACGATTTACAAAGACTGGAGGTCGAAAGCTGAAGTGCCGGAGCTCCCGGAGGTGGAAACGATTCGGCGCACCCTCGACGATCTGCTCTCGGATCGCCGCATCGTCGGCGCCGAGTTCCGTCGCGAAGACATCCTCCGACCCGATCCCAGGAGCCCGGAGGGTTCCGTAGACCGTAACGTGGCCCGCACGCCGGGAGCGCGGGTGATGTCATTGGGGAGGCTGGGGAAGAATCTGCTGCTGAGGCTCGACGAGGGGTGGGGTTGGGTTATTCACCTGGGAATGTCGGGGACGCTGATAGCCTCGGGCCCCGGGGAACCGGAGGAGAAACATACCCACGTGATATTGCGCCTGGAGGATGAGTTGGCCCTCCGCTTTCGCGATCCTCGCCGGTTCGGGGGTTGGCGCGCGGCGGAGACCCCACCTATCGAGGCTGTCCTCGCCGAACGCGTCGGAATCGACGCGCTGGATCCCCGCCTCGACGCCGGGCGTTTTGCGCGATTGCTGGGCGAAAGTGACAGCCCCATCAAGTGTCGTCTCCTGGATCAGCGGCTGGTGGCCGGCCTTGGAAACATTTACGTGGACGAGGCCCTCTTCGCCTCAAGAATACATCCGGC
>JAWODQ010000114.1:0-5744 GCA_046483165.1 Bacillota bacterium
CCTGGGCGGCCTCGGGGTACGAGCTGGAGTCCTCCGGCCTGATCTCCGCGCCGCGCCTGGCGGAGATGATGGAAGCGGGACCGGTGGAGGTGTTGGACGTTCGCCGGCGGGACGAGCGCGAGGAGGGCTACGTCCCGGGTTCTCGCTGGATCTTCACCGGGGAGCTGCCCGGTCGGCTTGACGAGGTAAGACGAGATCTACCGGTGGCAATAATCTGCAACGTGGGCAACCGCGCCAGCCTGGCTACCAGCGTCCTCATCCGGTCGGGGTTCGAGGAAGTATACAACGTCCTGGGAAGCATGAGATCCTGGGAGGCCCACGTTTTACCGCTGGAGCGGGGAGAGGTGCAGTAAAGAGCGGGTCCGATATCGCGGCAGGGCCCCGCCGAACGTCTCGGCGTCTCCGTCCCCGATGATGTGGCTGCGTTTAGGGTTCACCGGGGGATCGCCCGCTACGGGCGATCCCTCAGTTTTCTCCCGTCTCCTTTTCGCTACAGAGACGCAGGTTATCGATTCCGTTTTTGAGGAATTCCAGTTTGTAACGGGCGACGAGGTTGTAGTATGAGGTGTCGACTTCCTCTTCGTCGAGATCGTCGATGTCTCCGCCATACCGCTCCAGGAGATCTCGCCTCGCCAGCCAATACGGTAGCTCCTCCCACACCGTGGACGCGTCGTACGCCTCTATGCGTTCGAAGATTTCACCTTCCACTTCGAATTTTCGCGTGTGAAAATAGCCGTCCAACTTCGGGACCCACTCGATCATGTCCTCGCCCACGTCGAATCGTTTTGCCTGCGCCATAATCTTCTGCTCCAGGTCGGCGTATGGACGCAGTTCTTTGGGTGTTCCGCCGCCGATGTAAGAATCGAGCATCCACTTCGCCAGGTACAGCATCTCCACGAGTCTCACGTATTCTTCGCGGGATAGGTCGATCTTCATGGTAACACCTCCAGGTTTTCTCCGCGCCGGAGTGGATCGCGCGAAGCGATGTTTTCCGGCCTCCGGCAGAGAGAACTCTTCGTCATCTCCGACGACGTATCCTCCGGAGTCGAGTCTCGATGCCTGACACATTCGGGTAAAATGCCCGCCGAGGATTTACGAGGATACTCCGGCCCAAGGGTTGCGGCGTAAATGATCGCGTGAGGCTTGGCGACCCGAACCTGTGAAACGAAAGGAGAGCCGCGGCGCGAGTGGAATCATTTCATGGAGGATCATGGAAAGCGGGGGAACCGATTTGGACGAAAGAAGTAGAGTGGATCTTCTCATAACCGGCGGCGACGTGATGACCATGAACGCGGATAACCACATCCTTCGCCCCGGTGCGGTGGCGATTCGCGACGGCGAAATTGTGGCCGTCGGGGACCCGGAAGATCTTTCGAGGCAGTTTTTTGCGGAACGCACCCTGGATGGGCGGGGCAAGCTGGCCATGCCCGGATTGGTCGATACCTACTCGCACGCGGGACACGGGATGATAAAGGCAGTCTACCATCCCCTCCGCGGTTGGCCGAGTGGCCATCTGTACTACCACGGTACCACCGAGGACTTCTGGTACGCGGAAGGGTTGCTCTCCGCCACGGAGCGCGTCCGTTTCGGAGTCACCTCAAATATGACCACCATCGGCGGCACCCCGGCGCGAAGCGATAGCCCCGTCTTCGCCCTGGCCAACGCCCGTGCCCAGCGCGAGGTGGGATTGCGCGGAAGCGTCGGAGTGGGGCCGCCGGATCTCTTCGTAAAGCACATACCCGAACCGTATATTGCCACCTGGTGGGATGACGGGAAATCGGAAATCCGCGGTTTCACCTACGAAGATACGCTGGCGGTCAGCGAGGAGATCTTTTCCAGTTTGGATGATACTGAAGAGGGCGGGGTGGGATCCTTCATGTCGCTTCCCTACATATTCGGGCGCCACCCCCGGGGCAAAAGAAGAAACGATCCCACACCCACATACGCCGACGAGGACATACCGAAACTCGTGGAAAAGGCGGAGGAAGCCCTAGATCTGGCGCGTCGTTACGGGGTCCGTCTACAGACGCACATGTTCGAGGGCACCATGGATTTCGCCGTCGAGAAGATGGGCCGCGGGAAAGTGGCGGAACTGCTCGGCCCCGACGTGGTGGTGGCCCATGCCAACGGCCTGAGGAACCCGGAGATAGAGGTGCTCGCCGAGACCGGGACCCGCGTGGCCTCGGCACCTTCCATGGAGGAAAACCTCTGGTACGGACGATGCCCGGTGCCCGAGATGCTTCGCGCCGGGGTGAACGTGGCCATAACCACCGACGGCCCGGCACCGAGGATATCGCTGGACCTCTTCAAGGACATAAACCGCTCGCTTTTCCTAAACTGGATGGCCTACGGCACCCAGGATATCTATCCCGCCGGCCGCGCCCTGCGCATGGTCACGAGCGAAGCCGCGGAAGTGATGGGGATAGATCACCTGGTGGGTTCCATCGAAGCCGGCAAGAGGGCGGACATCATACTCCTGGACATGAATCGACCGCACCTCACCCCCTCCTTCCACCTGCCGCAGCTGGTGGCCTATTACGCGAACGGAAACGACGTGGATACCACCATAGTCGAAGGGGAGATCTTGATGGAGGGTCGGCGGGTCTTGAGCGTCGACGAAGGAGAGGTATTGGATTTCGCCCGCCGAGAGGCGGAAAAGGCGGTGGAGCGGATAGACGTCTCCGACTACCTGGAGTTGCCCGCGGGATTCTGGCAGGGGTGGCGACACGAGGATGTCGACGTGGGGGAATAGAAGAGGAGTTTCGCAGTTTCCGCCCTCCCGTGGCGGAGAAGGGAGCGATCATCTTGGGTTGTGACGAAGAGGCGAGAAATGAAGAAACCCGCGAGGTGGATCTCCTGATTCTCGGAGGTCCCGTGGTCACCATGAGCGACGTGCGAGACCCCATAATAGATCCCGGGGCCGTGGCGATATCCGGAGACCGGATAGTGGCCGTGGGTGACCGCGAGGAAATCGCCGCCCGGGTACGTCCCCGCCGGACCCTGGAACGTTTCGGGGATATCATCACGCCCGGGATAGTGGACTCCTACGCCCACGCCGGACACGGCATGATCAAGGGCATCCACAACCAGAGGCTGGGCTGGCCACCGCGAGACGTGTACTTTCACGCCAGTACTCCCGAATGGTGGGAGGCCGACGGGGAACTCTTGGGCCTGGAGCGGATCAAGTTCGGCGTTACCACGGCCATGTCCGTGCTCGGTGCTACCCCGCCTCGAGTCGACGATCCCATCTATTCCGATGCCCACTGCCGCGGCATGGGCCGAACCGGCATTCGCGACGTGCTGGGTATAGGGCCACCGGACCCCTTCTTACAGGCGGAATGGACGGCTACCGACTGGAGGAGCGGCGAGCCGGTTTCGGTGGACTACAACTACGAACGATGCCTCGAGACCATAGAGGAAGTGGTGGCCCGCTGGCACGGGGCGGAGTCCGGTAGGCTGACCACCTGCCTCTCCATCCCCTACCTCTGCGGTCTGAATCCCCGGTTCATGACCGGCTATCACAATCATCCCTACGACGGGGAAGATCGGGTCCTTATGGCCGAGAGAGCCCAGGATGCCCGGGAACTGGCGGATCGCCTCGGCCTCATAATCCAGACCCACGGGTACCGGGGGACGCTGGAGTTCGGAGACGAGGCCTTCGGGAGGGATCTGGTGGACGACATCCTGGGTCCGGACGTTTTCTTCGCCCACGGCCACGGTTTCTCCCCGCGGGACATCGATGTCCTGGCTCGAACCGGGGCCGGGGTATCCTGGGTCCCGGTGGGACCGCGCGGGGTGGACTTCGGACCGCCCCCGGTAGTGGATCTCCTGCGCGCCGGGGTCGAGGTAGCCATATGTTCCGACGGCGCTGCTCCCTTCTTCGTATCCGACGTATTCAGCAACGTCCACAGGGCCCTCTATCTCCTGTGGCAGAAGTATCACGATATGACCTATCTTCCGCTGGGGAAGGCCCTTAGGATGATCACCATCGATGCCGCCCGCCTTCTGGGTATGGAGGACGAGATCGGATCGCTCGACGTCGGCAAGAAGGCCGACGTCGTCGTCATAGATGCGCATCAGGCGCACCTCACTCCCACGGTAGCCGTGCCGCAACTGCTCAGCTATTACGTGCGCGGAAACGACGTGGAGACGGTGGTGGTGGATGGCCGCATCCTGATGGAGGGGCGAGAAGTTCTCTCGGTGGATGAAGGGGAGGTCCTGCAAAGGGCCACAGAAGAGAGTTTGCGGGCCCTGGATCGCGTCGACGTAACGCCGTACTTGGAGATGCCCGAGGGGTATTGGACGTCCTGGACGATGTAGTCGGCTCTTTTGGGCAATCCCCAAATCGCGCACTATCGCACTGTTAACGGTCGCAGGTGAGGCCCGGGGTCCGGGATACTCGCATCCCGGGCCTTCGTCGTACCTCACCGGTCTTTCCCCTCGGATTATTCGCCGCAACGAAGGGTGAGTATGGTGATCTCCGGACGATTCCAGAAACGCAGAGGGAAAGGCCCCGTGGCTCCGATGCCCCGCGATACGTACATGACCGCCTCGCCCTCGCGATATATGCCGTCGCCGTATTTGGGCAAGAAGCCGGCCCCCGGGGCGTAAAGAGTGGGAAGCAGCGGAAGGCGTATCTGCCCTCCGTGAGTGTGGCCCGCGAGGACCAGGGAGCGATGGGTGCCCGAGATTTCCTCGAAAACCCTGGGGTCGTGCGTCAAAGTCAAGGTAAACACTCCCCGGGCTTTTGCGTAGGCCTCGTCCACGTCATGGTATCCACTGTAGGCGTCTGATACTCCGACTACCCGGAGCTCGAAGCCGTCGAAGACTACGGAGGTCGACGCGTTTTCCAGGTTCGCCGAGCCGGCGTATTCCAGCTCGGCGATTACGTGGCGGCCACCGGCCTCCCAATCGTGGTTTCCCAGCACCGTAATTACCGGCGTCCTCCTCGCGATCTTCTCGACCAGATCGACTACCGGGGGCAGCTGCGCGAGTTCACCGTCGACGAAATCTCCCGTGATGCACGCCAAATCGAAGGATCTATCATGCAGGGCGCCGGGGATGTCCACGGACAGGTTTGCCCCCGAGCTACTGTGAAGGTCGCTGAGGTGAAGGATCCGTATGCCATCGAGCTCCACCGGTAGATCGGGGATCCAAATATCTACCTCGCTGACCCGGGGCCAGTAGGTGCTCGCGGCGGCGATGGTGATCACGAGTATTATAAAGATGAGACTTATGACCGCGGCCGGGGAGAGTTCTCGCGCCCGGCCCTTACGCCTGGAATCCTTCACCTTGTTGCCTCCCGTATGCCGATATTGCCAATCTCGAGCTTCAGGATATATCAACGAGAAGGCCCGCGATACCTCCGATGAATCCCGTAGTTCGGGGGACGGATAACCTCGAAAATCCTTCCAGCTTTCGGGGGAGTAGGTGATCGCGGATGTCCGCCGGACCGCGCGAGGCAGGTATCACCCCGCCGATATCCAAATATCCAAGCTGCGAGCATAAGATGGGAGACGAAGATGGATCCCTCGTGCGATGCTTGCGCCGATTCGGGATTCGAGGGAGTCAATTCCCGATTATCCATAATTGAGAGGATTGAGAATGGCATGGAAGAGTTTAGTCCCTTCGACCTTTTCGATTTCGAGTTTCTGAGCGACCCGCGATTATCCCCGGATAGGGAAGCGATAGTCTACATTCGACATACACTCCTTCCCCGGGATAACACCTACCGGGCCGATCTG
>JAWODQ010000018.1:0-4052 GCA_046483165.1 Bacillota bacterium
CCCTCGGTCCTGTAGGTGGTTACCTCCACGCCGTAATCGCCCGAAAGCACCGTTACGGTTCCGTGATCAATGCCCGTCGGTACGGTACGGGGGAAGATTCGCCGCACCCTCTTTGGAGCGAGAGAGGTAGCCACATCCCAGTCGTCGGGTATGCGTCCCATGAGAAGATCGCGAACGCAGCCGCCGACTACGACCGCCTCGCCGCCCGATTCCTCGATACCGGCAAGAACCCATCTAACGGGCTCCGGAATGGCCGAGGGAGCGAACCAGCGCAACCACAGGCGACGCCAGAGTAGCGCGGTTCTTCTCAGGTCGATTGCTTCCACGATCATACCTCCTCACGAAAAAACGATGGGAGCCCCCGGAGGTGCTCCCATCAGGAATGGATGCGGTCGATGGGGACTCAGGCTTCGCACCACCGGGGATCCCGAAACTCCCAATACCCGTTCATATCGCCGTCGCCCGCCTGGGCCGCGGGTTCTTCGACGGTCTCGTCATCTTTATCCTCGTCGAGCGATACCGGCATGCCGTCGCGATACTTGCGTTCCTGACGGCCGACGATATTGACCGAAGACAGGACTTCCTGGAGGCGTTCGCCCTCCAGTGTCTCTTCTTCCGCCAAAGCCGAGGCCAAATTTTCCAAAGCGCTCCGATTCTCCTCGAGGATCTTGCGCGCCCTGCGATAGCAGTCGCTTATCGTCTTTCGTATCTCTCGATCGATGGCGGAGGCCACCTCTTCACTGTAGTTACGGCCCCGGGCCATGTCGCGTCCGAGGAAGGGGGTGTCCATCTTGTCACCGTAGGTCAACGGGCCCATGACCTCGGACATGCCGTACTCGGTTATCATCCTGCGCACCATTTTGGTCGCCTTCTCCAGATCGTCCTGGGCACCGGTACTAATCTCGGAGAATACCAGCTCCTCCGACGCCCGTCCCGCCAGGGCCATCGTGACCAAATCCAGGATCTCACCGCGGGTGACCAGGTAGCGATCCTCCAGCGGCATCTGCAAAACGTAACCGAGCGCGCCTCCCCTGGGTATAACGGAGATTTTGTGCACCGGGTCGGTGTTGGGCAGGACTTCGGCCACCAGCGCGTGACCGGATTCGTGGTAACAGACTATGTCCTTTTCCTTTTGGCTCATTATGCGAGTCTTCTTTTCGGGGCCGCCGGCCACGATGCGGTCGATGGCGTCCTCGAAGTCCCGCATCCTGACGGTGGAGAAATTCTTTCGTGCCGCCAGGAGCGCGGCTTCGTTGACCGTATTCTCAATATCTGCTCCGGTGAATCCGGGCGTACGCCGGGCCAAAACCTCCACATCCACGTCCTCGTCCAGCGGTTTGCCCCGAAGATGGATGCGGAAGATGGCCTCCCTGCCCGAGAGATCGGGACGTTGTATCGTCAGCTGGCGGTCGAAGCGGCCCGGTCTCAGCAGTGCGGGGTCGAGTACGTCGGGGCGGTTCGTGGCCGCGATGACGATAATCCCCTCATTTACACCGAAACCGTCCATCTCCACCAGCAGCTGGTTCAGAGTCTGTTCGCGCTCGTCGTGTCCGCCGCCGTAACCCGCTCCTCGCTGGCGACCGACGGCGTCGATTTCGTCGATGAATACTATGGCCGGAGCCGTCTTTTTGGCCTGTTCGAAAAGGTCACGTACCCGGGAGGCGCCCACACCCACGAACATCTCCACGAAGTCGGACCCGCTGATGCTGTAAAATGGAACTTCCGCCTCCCCGGCCACGGCCCGAGCCACCAGGGTCTTACCGGTACCGGGGGCACCGAAGAGTAAAACACCCTTGGGGATGCGGGCTCCTATCTTCACGTACTTGCGGGGGTTTTGCAGGAAGTCGGTGATTTCTTCCAGCTCCTCCCGCACCTCGTCGATGCCGGCCACGTCGTCAAAGGTCACGCGCGGGGTCTTGCCTTCGGGATTATGAAGCTGCGCGCGGCTCTTGCCGAACTGCATCACCTTGTTCCCGCCGGACTGGCTGTTTTGCATTATGAAAAAGAAGGCACCGATCACCAAGAGGACCGGCAACAGGGTGGTAAGCACTGCCATCCACCAGCTGGCCCCTTCCTCTTCGTGAACCTGATATTCGATATCGGCCTCGCGCAACGAATCCATTAGTATGGGATCGTTGGTCGGCACGGTAGTCACGAACGAAGTACCGTCCGTCAGCGTTCCCTGGGCGTTACCCGTGCCCGCAGACTGATACGTGATCTCTACCTGGGACACTCTTCCTTCTTCCACCAGGGAGAGGAAGTGCGAGTAGGCATATTCCTCGGGTCGATCGGACTGCGTGGCCAGATACTGGACCACGGTCAGAATGAGGAACAGGACTACGAGGTAGAAGGCCACGCTCTGGAAGACCCGCGTCCACTTCATTACTTTCCTCCTAAACGAAAGTTGGGGAACCGAAGAATTCAACTCCGGGTTCGCGCGATTCGGAGATGAAGTACCCGGTCGGTATCCCCGTCCAATTTGGCAAATTCGGCAACCCTGACACCCGCCAGCCACAAAACCCGGTGATCATCGTCGAGTACCAGGGGAACTCGAGACCTTTCCGTCCGGGGCACCTTATCATCCACGAAGATGTCCTGGATTTTCCTGTGTCCCGACATTCCCAAGGGTCTCATACGATCGCCGGGTTTCCAGAAGCGAATGTGCAGAGGCAATTCCACCTTATTATAGTCGATGAAAGCATGGCTAACAAGCAATGGTGGAGTGTCCTCCAGCAGGGACCGCACCACCCGCGCGGAACGGGGAGGATGGATGATCCTGCCATACAAAACCGTACCCGAACGCTCCAATACCAGCTTCCCCGGAACGGGCAGGATGCCGTGTCCGTCACAGCACGCCGTCGCGGTAGCCGAGGCGGCGAAAACGACTTCACGCCCGCGGCGGAACGCCCGTACCCCCGCGGGCAGCTCGACTCCCCAGCCACCCGGTATCATTTCCAGATCCGTCAGCGATTCGACGTGATGGAACGTCAGGTCTCGCATCGTTCCCCGCACGAGCATGTACGCCAGCCGCAGTATCCTCCGCAGCAGCGCTTTGGGTTGATCAAATACGTCCCCATCCAGCACCACTTTTCTCCCGGAGCCGCGACCACCGAAGCCCTCGTATCGGGCGCATTCCCGGAGTTTTCTCCCCGCCAAACCCTGGAGATATCTATCCTCATCTCCCAACAGTCTGGCGGTGCGCGCCAACACTTCGGCGATCCCGGGATTGTAGTCGCGAGCGATCTTCGGCAGGAGATCGAGACGTATCCGGTTGCGAGCCTGCCCGGGTATCAGGTTGGTAGAGTCGGTGACGTAATCGACTTCCACCTCTCCCAGGTAATCCTTGAGGTCTTCGCGGGAGAGATCCAGCAACGGTCGGATTATCCTGCCCCGGCGCGGCGACATCGCGCCCAATCCCCCCGCACCGGAACCGCGAATCAGTGCCAAAAGCAGTGTCTCGGCCTGGTCGTCGCGGTGATGACCCAGGGCGATGAAATCGTGGCCACCCTCGATCCTGCTCTTCTCGAGAAAATCGAAGCGGGCCTCGCGGGCCCGGGCCTCGAGGTCGGGACCTTTGGGATCGAGGAGCCCCGCGGGTAGTCTCGAGACGATGAGGGGCACGTCCAGCCCGCGACATAGTTCCACGACGAACGTCTCGTCCCGATCCGACTCCTCGCCGCGGAGACGGTGATTGAGGTGTGCGGCTCCGACGTCGAGGTTCAATTCGGACGCCAGCTCCACCAGCACCCGCAACAGGGCCACGGAATCCGAACCCCCGGAGAGGCCCACGAGAATGCTACTGCCCTCGGAGACACGACACTGATGGGTCAAATTGTATGCGACATTTTCGCGAACCGAGGTGGCGATCATCGATCGACCTCCAGGGACCTTTTCTGCGAGGATTATACCACAGCTTTGAAAGAGCGAATCTGGATCGGAAAGCAACACCGTGGAGAGGGCGTCGAAGAGAAGGAATTTCGGGGTCCCCCGGGTGAAAAGGGGGACCCCGTCACCGTCAGATAAGGTCCAGATCCCTACCGACCTCGCCGAAA
>JAWODQ010000068.1:0-2767 GCA_046483165.1 Bacillota bacterium
CCACTTCGAGCCGGATCAGGTTCTGGTTTCCACCGGCGCTAAGCAATCCATCTACAACGCGCTTATGGCCCTCGTGGATCCCGGTGACGAGGTAATCATCGTCGCGCCCTACTGGGTGAGCTTCACCTGCTGGGGATAGCTCACCCAGTAAGGCGCGACGATTATTACCTCGTCACCCGGATCCACGAGAGCCATAAGCGCGTTGTAGATGGACTGCTTAGCGCCGGTAGAAACCAGAACCTGATCCGGCTCGAAGTGGAGATCGTTGTCCTCTTCGAATTTGCGGCACACCGCCTCTTTCAGCGGCGCAATCCCCGGGTTGGCCGTGTAACGCGTTTCGTTGTCGTGGATGGCCTGGATGGCGGCCTCTTTGATATGTTCGGGGGTCGGGTAATCCGGTTCCCCCACTCCGAATTTGACGATGTCTTTACCTTCGGCCTGCAGGGCCTTGGCTTTGGAGTCCATGGCGAGCGTCGCCGAAGGACTGACGGCCTGTAATCTTTTGGATATCATGACGCCTATCCCTCCGATCTCGAGTTGAAAGGCGGAGTCCGCGAAATCCTTCGCGGCTCCAACCATAGTGTATCGACTTAGATTATCCCGTCCAATAGCTCCGCCCTCTTCCGCATCAACCCGGCAGGGAAAAGGGATCTTCCGGCCGGCCGGTGTAGAGCATGGCCCGCGACACGTCGATCGTCTTGGTAGAAAGGCCGGCCGCCTCGAGAGCCGCGACTCCCCGCTCGGTGGTGAGAACGGTCGATCCCGATCCCACGAGGGCTCCGTACCACGAAACCAGGCGGCCCCCGACGAAGCTGAAGACGGGACGACCGCTTTCGGGATCTATGCCGGTCACGTCGGCGTCGGCACCTTCACCGAGATGTCCCTTATCTGGGCAACCGAGCATCCGGGCGGGATTGAGGGAGGTCTTGAGCACGAATTCTTCCGGCGTGAGTACCTCGGTGCGAACCAGGGCCATGCCGCAACTCACGTTCACGTTACGAGGATGAGCCCCGCCATCGCTGGCGATGGCATCGACGACGAAGTTGCCCTCCTTATCCCGCGCGGTGGCGGCGAGCAGTCTGCTCACGGGCGAGTTCACGGGGAAGTTGACGGAGGTGATCGTATCGCGCTCCCTCCAGCTGCGCACCGCCTCTTCTCCGGTTATGTTGACGTTTTCTCCTCCGATCGGGGCGTTTATTCGGGCCCACCCGTCGCGGATGGCGGCTTCCAGCCCATCTTCGGTGGCATCATAACCCGCCAAAGTGAGACACTGCTGGGTGGCCTTGCTCTCCGGAACTCCGTCGGTACACCTGGCGCTGGTACCGTTTATTGTGGCGAGGTAGGATTCGCTAACGAAGTCGCGATTATCGATGAGCAAATCCAGGGCCTCGACGATCTCGTCCAGGGCCCTCTCCCTAATCTGGCCGCGGCAATACGAGTTTATGTGAGGAATGTGAAGTTTCAGTCCCCGGGCAATTTCCACCGATTCGATGAAACCCTCTATATTGCTTCCAGTTTGCGTGCTGCCACTGTGAAAGGCCACGTACGCGCGGGCCTCGTTGGCGACTTCTATGGCCGTTCTGGTGGCCTCGGGAGTCATCGGGTAATGCCCTCCCAGGAGCTTCAGTCCGATGGCACCGGCCTCGGTGGACCGCTCCAGGAGCTCCTGGATCTCAGCACGGCCCGGGTTCTCATCTTTGACGGTCAATCCCGGTCGAGCCTGCTGCAGGGCCGCTATGTTCAAACCGGCCCCTTCGTCGGTGGCGTATTCGATGAATTCTTCCCAGGGCCCACCCATATCCAGGGCGGTACATACGCCCGCTCGGGCCATCATCCTGTGGGCATTGTAGCCTCCGTGACGTTTGGAAGTGTGTACGTGAAGGTCGATGACCCCCGGGACCACCCAGGTTCCCTCGGCTTCGTATATCCTCCCGGCCAACTCGGGATTGAGTTGTGGCGCCACCTCGACCACCCTGTCTCCTTCGATACCTATATCGAAGGAGCCCGAACGCCCGTTGGCGGGATCGATGAGTTTGCCGCCGCGGATCAACAAAGAGTATTTCAACTGTTTGCACCCCTCTCGCGGAACGAATCACTTAGAGGGAACCTTCTACACTCGGATTCTCTACCCTGCGCGAAGTTCGAGATTGTGGACGGTCAGATACGGGTATACCCACGAGCGGAAGGCCAATTCCGCCCCCGCGGGTTTAACCCGGGCGGGGGGTGCGATATCATTTCTACACGATCGCGGCGAACCACCAGATTCCCTACCGGATTCCCGGGATCGCATCCCAAAGTGAGGCGGGATCTCTTTGAAGCGAGAAACGTTGCCCGACCAAGCCAAACAGGAGGCCCTACAGACCCTGCACAAAATAGTGAAGAACATTCGCCGGGTCATAGTGGGCAAGGACGCAGTGATACGAAACCTCATTCTCGCGCTGGCCACCGGAAGACACGTCCTGGTGGAGGACGTACCCGGCGTGGGCAAGACCACGCTGATCAAGTCCCTGGCGCGCTCCCTCAACCTGAGCTTTCGCAGGATACAGTTCACCCCCGACCTCCTGCCCTCCGACATCACGGGCACCTCGGTTTTGGACCCGGATACGTCGGATTTTCGCTTCCGCCCCGGTCCCGTATTCCACAATGTCGTCCTGGCGGACGAGATAAACCGCGCCTCCCCTAAGACCCAATTGGCCAGTAAAAGGCGTTGCTCTAACGAGCTGTTCCGGTCATCCGCCAGAGCAAGGTCCTGGCAGTTGCTTTGTAG
>JAWODQ010000109.1:0-11356 GCA_046483165.1 Bacillota bacterium
ACGATAAGTCCAAGTCATCTCCCGAGGACCCGAAGGACAGCATCTCCGCGAAAGCGAGAACGTCATTCTCCATAGTAGGATTCCTCCCTAACGGATGCGTCGATTTCTTCCGGGCGGATCCGTCTACCGCCCGCTCGTCACCATGAGTATATCATTCGATGGGTCACAGGTCCCGGTGGGGTGCTCGGTGCGACGGGAAGATTCGAGTATGGACCCCGCGGTGGATTCGTTGGCCCACTGCCTCCTCCATGTTTTCGGGCATCTACACACGGGGCGTGGGATCACCTCGTCCTCAAAGCCTGGGGTCGAGGAAGTCCCTAAGTCCATCACCGAGCAGGTTAAAGCCCAGTACGGTGAAGAAGATGGCCGCTCCGGGGTAGGTGGTCATCCAGGGCGAATCCCAAATGAAGTCGCGACCCCGGGCTATCATACTCCCCCAGCTGGGAGCCGGTGGTTGAGCTCCCAGGCCCAGGAAACTTAGTCCGGCCTCGGCCAGGATGGCCGCGGCCACACCCATGGTAGCCATGACCAAGACCGGAGAAAGGCATTGCGGCAAAATGTGGCGGGTGATTATGAAGAAATCGCTGCAACCGGCGGCTCGGGCGGCCTCTACGTATTGCTTGTGTTTCACCGAGAGCGTCTGTCCCCGAACGAGCCGGGCGATCATGGGCCATCCCGCCAGGCCCAGCGCTATGAAAGTGTTGTAGAGGCTTGGTCCGAGCACCGTTACCACCGCCAGGGCAAATAGGAGGCGAGGAAAACCGAACATGATGTTGGTCAGGTTGCTGACGATATCGTCGACTACGCCCTCCCAGTATCCGGCCACGACACCGAGCCCTACACCGAGGATCACACTGATTCCCTGCACAACCAACCCGACGGTCAGAGAAATCCGGGTACCGTAGATGATCCGGCTCAATATGCAGCGGCCCAGCACGTCCGTTCCCAGGGGAAAGTCTCCACCGGGAGGAGAGTACGCATCGCGCAGCGACTCCGCCTCGTAGGGATCGCTGGGTGCCAGCTGCGGGGCAAAGATCGCCACGATAACGAGGGTGAGGACTATCAGAAAACCCAGGGCGGCGGACCAGCTGCTGAAAAAGAAGCGCATAATCCCCCGCCGCCGCAGGGGAACCTCCTCTGATCTCTTTTCTCTCGATTCTCCCAGCCTCAAGTCGCCCCCCTACTCGAAACGAACCCGCGGATCGAGATAAGCGTACACCAGATCGGTAAGAAGGTTTATCCCCACGAAAGTCACCGCTATCACGACGAGACATCCCTGGACCGTGGGCAAATCGCGGGTGAGAATCGAATCCACGAGCAATCTACCCAGCCCGGGCCAGGCGAAGACCGTCTCGGTCAACACGGCCCCGCTCAAAAGCCTGCCGACCTGCCCGCCCACGACGGTAATCACCGGGATCATGGCATTCTTGAGCGCGTGTTTGTAAACGATCACCCGCCGGCTCAATCCCTTGGAGCGTGCAGTGACTATGTAGTCCATTCCCAAGACCTCGAGCATCGAGGAACGCGTGACCCGGGCGATGACCGCAGCGAAGCCGTATCCCAAGGCAAGGGCCGGGAGTACGACGTATTGGATCTGCCCGCCTCCCCACCCGGAGGCCGGCAACCATCCCAGGCGCACGGAAAAAAAGAGCATCAGGAGCAATCCGAACCAAAATACCGGCATCGACGCCCCCGCCATCGCCACGACCATGCTGACGCTATCGAGGACCTTCCCGCGGTGAAGGGCGGCCATAATCCCCAGGGTGATACCCACGATCACGGCCAATACCCCGGCCGAGACGGCGAGCACTGCCGTCGAGGGCAGTCGCTCGGCGACGATCCAGGTAACTGGACTATTGAATCGCAGCGAAAACCCCAGATCGCCCCGCAAGGCGTTCAGCAGGAACTTGCCGTACCGAAGTGGCGCTGGATCATCCAGACCGTAATGGGCGATCAGTCGCGCCTCGACCTCCGGGGACATCTGAGCGGTCCGAGGATCCATCATCATCGACACGGCGCTGCCGGGCACGATATCCATCAATATGAAAGCGATAAGGGTGATACCTATCAGGACCGGGATGCTCTGCAGCAACCGGCGCATCGCGTATCGTGCCACTGGACCACTCCCCTCGCGACTCCGGGAGACCCTCGCGGATCTCCCGGACCGTGAAATATACCTCTATTAACCGTCGTTCCTCAGGGTTCTACGGTCACGGACCAAAGATCCTGCAGCGCCATATCTATCGGTACCGGT
The DNA here is from genome assembly GCA_046483165.1 of Bacillota bacterium. Classification (GTDB taxonomy): domain Bacteria; phylum Bacillota; class Sulfobacillia; order SLMV01; family SLMV01; genus CSSED11-154. The sequence continues at coordinate 2,255 of JAWODQ010000109.1, forward strand.
TTGAGCCCGGCCACCCGATCGGAGTGCATGGTAACGGCTTTATTGTAGTGGAAGAACCAAACCGGCGCATCCCGCAATATGATGGCGTCGGCCTCTCGGACCAGCTGCACCATTTCGTCCTCGTCGCTGGTACTGCGCGCCCTTTCGAGGACCTCATCCAGCTCCTCGCTCCAATACCTGTTGGTACTCGAGGCCAGATCCGAGTGGAAACGCCAGAGGTAAGATACCGGATGGGCATCTCCCCCGGTGGAGTAGATGTAGCTTTCGTATTCGCCGGCACGCAGCCTATCGTAAAGAACCCCGGTATCCATGGTCTCGGGTTTGAGTCTTATACCGACCTCGTTCAGGTAGGGCATGACCGCCTCGACTATGGGCAGACCCCATTCGGCATGCTCGCTGGTCATTATGGATACCTCGAAGCCGTCTTCATACCCCGCCTCGGCCAGCAGTTCTCGGGCCAGATCCGGGTCATATTCGTAACCCTCTTGATCCGCATCGAAGGCGAAGCTCGACGAGGGGAGGTAGCCGACGGCTGGGACCCCTTTGCCACCGAGCACTACATCTATGATCTCTTCCTTATCTACCGCGTGATTGAAGGCGCGGCGCACTCGAACGTCGTCAAACGGTTCCTTTTCACAGTGGAAACCTATGTGCCTGGTGAAAAACTCCGCGACCTCTATGATGTTGTCGGAGTACTCCGGATCGTCTCGATACTTGCGGTAAATGGAGGCCGGCGCTATGAAAGCGTCCAGGTTGTCGGCCAAAAACTCCGCTTCCTTGGTGGCGGCCTCGCTGATTACGCGAAACTCCACGCCGTCCAATTCGGCACGCCCGCGATAGTAATCTTCGAAAGCGCTCACTTTCACGCGGTCGTCCTTCGCCCAGGACTCGAAGACGAACGGTCCGCTGCCGACCGGGTCGTGCCCGAAATCGGCGCCCTTTTCCTCGACGACCTCCCGCGGCACCACGGCGGCGGCCGGGAAGGCCAGGGTACTCAGAAACGAACTATCGGGTTCCTCCCGCGTTATCTCCAGGGTGTGATCGTCGACGGCGCGAAGCCCCTCGATGGCGTCGGCCTCACCATTCTCGAATTCGGCTTTCCCCACCACGCCGTCGAGATAATGTGCCAGCGGTGATGCATTTTCGGGATTCGATAGCCGCTCGAAGGAGTACACGAAATCTTCGGCGGTGATTTCCCTGCCGTTGTGGAAGACGGCGTCGTCACGAAGATAGAAGGTATAGACGAGACCATCCTCGCTAACATCCCAATCTTCGGCTATGGCGGGCTCTGCCCTGGCCGTCTCGGGGTCGTGGCGCACCAACCCGTCGAAGAGGTTCATGGTAATTGCCATGGCACCCATGCGTCCGCGGACGATGGGGTCAAGGTTCTCGGGATCACCGTAGGGTGCGTCACGAACCAGGATCTTCTCATCCGGATCCGCCTCGCCCTCTTCCCCCGGCTCCCCGGTATCGAGGTCGGGTCCACCGCAGGCCACCAGGGCCAAGGTCAGCATAAGGATCACGGCGATCGCGGCGAACAGATTCGACTTCCCATTCATCTTCTTTCATTCCTCCGTTTCGGTGGCATCCGGGCCGACTCAATATGCATGATAGGTCCCCATGGCTCTGTCTTCTGGGTAAACTCGATTAGCGTCCGGCCCCATGGGTCCCCGCCCCGGCCGGACTAACCCGCGGGCGGGATGGTCGGGCGCGAGGCCGCGAGGCACGGCCCCTCCCCGCCGATCGAGTGCAACACGATTCGGTGGAAGCTCTCGGGCGGCCAGAAAATGAGAAAAGCCATGCCCCGGATATCTCGAACCGATACCGCCCCGAAATAGCGACTGTCCCAGCTGTTCGCCCGATTGTCTCCCATGACGAAAACGTAACCCGCCGGGATCCTTTGAGGGGGCATGCTGTCCTTGCCGGGGTTGCTGACGTAGTCCTCCTCCAGGGGCACGCCGTCGAGGATGACGCGGCCTTCCCGTATCTCCAGGGTCTGCCCTTCGACGGCCACGACTCTTTTCACCAAATTCCGGTTCTGCCTTCCCGGTTCCCGGAATACGACGATCTCACCGGGAGCCGGCCGTCGCAGGTGATACACCATCTTGTTAACCAGAAGGCGCTCCCCCTGGGAGAGCGAGGGTTGCATCGACGGCCCGTCGATTAGATAGGTGTCGATGAGAAAAAACCGCAACAGGAAAGCCAAAAGGAGCGCGAGCAAGATGGTTTGTAACAATTCTTTGGCCACGACGAACCACGTCGGGGGACCCGCGGCGAGCGCATCCGGCCCGATCCCGTCGACCACGTCTTCTTGGTGCACGATTGCGCTGGGTACGGATTCGCGGTCCAGGGGGATCAATCCTCTCGGTGGCCATCGTTGTGTTATTCTATCACTTCTCCTCCGTTCCTTTCAGCCGCAGACTGCAGGGTATCTGCCACCCTTTCGAGAAGATAGAAGGCCTGAAGGTATAACCGGAAGGGAAGAGATCGTCGTGGGAGATTTGCGAGATATACTGGAGCTTGCCGAGGGTTCCGAACCGCGCCTGCGAGAGGCGAGAGAGGAGTTTCACCGGCACCCGGAGTTGAGTGGAGAGGAATACTGGACCTCCGAGAAGATCGAGGAGTTTCTCCGGGAGATCGGATGCGAGATCATGGACCTGGGACTCGAGACGGGGGTCGTGGCCCGCATACCGGGGAATCCCCAAAAGCCGGTGGTGGCATTGCGGGCGGACATCGATGCCCTTCCCCTCACCGAGAAGACCGGACTCGACTACGCCAGTGAATATCCGGGACTGATGCACGCCTGCGGGCACGACGTTCACATCAGTTGGGGACTCGGAGCTGCCATGATCCTCTCGGAGCTACCCCCGGACTCCATAGGGGAGGTCCGCCTGCTATTTCAGCCCTCCGAGGAAAAAACTTCCGGGGCCAAAAAGCTCATCGAAGCCGGAGCCCTCAAAGGAGTCGACTACATCTTCGGCGGTCACAACAAGCCCGATCTACCCGCCGGCACGGTCGGAGTATCGGAAGGATACCTCATGGCAACCTCGGGGCGATTCGCCTTTAGAATCGTGGGCAAGGGTGGCCACGGCGCACTCCCCCACCTGACGCGGGACCCGATAGCGGCTTTGGCGGCGACCCTTTCGGGTATCAACACCGTAGTATCCCGAAACGTCGATCCCCTGGATTCCGCGGTCATATCGGTGGGTACCGTTCAGGCCGGCACCGTCGGCAACATAATCCCCCCGGACGCGGAAGTCTCCGGAACGCTAAGGTCGCTGAAGTCCGAAGTGGCCGATCTGGTGGAACGCAGGTTGCGTGAAGTAGTCGATGCGGCCGCCCTGGGCCATGAGTGCGAGATCGAGTGGCAGAAGCTGGAGCGGGGAGTCCCGGCCGTGGATAACCACCCCGAGGCGACCGCGCTGGCGCGGGAGGCGGCATCGAAACTCCTGGGCGACGATAAGGTGGTAGAGGCCGTGCCGGTCATGGCCTCCGAGGACTTCGCCCTGTACCAGCGGGAGGTCCCGGGGTGTTTCATGTGGATCGGATCGGGTCACTCAGAAGATCCCGAAGGTCCGGGCTGGCACCATCCGGAATTCTATCCCTCCCCCGCCTGCGTACCCGTCGGGGCGGCGATCCTGGCGGCCTCGGCCGTGACGGTGTTCGAGTCTAAGACGTGAAGTGACATCTTGGCGGCGAGCTTTTGCCAATGCTAACATGTGCCATAGTGATATTCATCGAAGGGGAGTAGCCAGGTCCATCGACCCGAAGCGGCCGTCAATACGGCGAAAGCCCGGTCCTTCGACTCCTTTAGCGAGCAGGCGAGACCTTCGATCCCACGTAGGTCTCGCTTTCTTTGTCGTTGCCACGAAAGGAGAATGATGGTCGATGGATTCTCTATTTGCCGGCATCACTTCTTTTTCCGCCGGTCACGCGATCATGATGCTGGTCGGCGCCACCCTGATCTATCTCGGGATAGTGAAAAAGTACGAGCCGCTACTGCTGGTGCCCATTGGCTTCGGCGCCATCGTCAGCAACGTACCGCTGGCCGTTGCCACGGGACCCGAGGGTTGGTTAACCCAGATATACCAGGTGGGAATACTTACGGAACTCTTCCCGATCCTGCTGTTCGTCGGGATCGGCGCCATGATAGATTTCACACCCCTGCTGGCGCGCCCGATCACCGCCCTCTACGGGGCCGCGGCCCAGCTGGGAATATTCCTGACGGCGCTGATGGCCCTGGGGTTGGGCTTCTCGGTCAACGAGGCCGTCTCCATCGGGATCATCGGGGCGGCCGACGGACCGACTTCCATCTACGTGTCGGCCAAGCTCGCCCCGCAATACCTGTCCGCCATTTCCGTGGCCGCCTACTCTTACATGGCATTGGTTCCCCTGATACAGCCACCAATTATCCGGGCTCTGACCAGTGAAGAAGAGCGCCGCATACCGGCCTCGCCCTCGCGAGATAAAGTGGCCCGCCACGTCAGGATCATCTTCCCCATCGTAGTGACAGTGATCGCGGGGGTCATCGCCCCGGTGAGTACGGAACTCATCGGCGCCCTCATGTTCGGCAACCTGCTCCGGGAATCCGGAGTCACCGATAGACTGGCCAGTTCCGCGCAAAACGAGCTTTCCAACGTGGTGACACTACTCCTGGGTATCACCATCGGTTCGACCATGGAAGCGGGAGCGTTCTTGAATCCGGAGACGCTCCTGATCCTGGGCATGGGACTGGTGGCCTTCGCCCTGGACACGGCGGCGGGAGTACTGTTCGCGAAGTTCATCAATCTCTTCCTGCGCCAAAAGGTCAATCCCATGGTGGGAGCCGCGGGAATATCGGCCTTTCCCATGTCTGCGCGAGTGGTACACATCCTGGGGTTGCAGGAAGATCGCGGTAACTTCCTTTTGATGCAGGCCGCCGGTGCCAATACCGCCGGGCAGCTCGGTTCGGTGCTGGCCGGAAGCCTCATACTCACCTTTGTCCTGTAAGCCTACGAAGGGGCTCCCCGGCCGGATGGCCGGGGAGCCTCTCCACTAGCAAAATCCCCGGAACACATAGGACATCAGGGGGCCATCCTGGGATCGAAGGTATCGCGCAGCCAATCTCCCAGGAGATTGATACCCAGGACCGTCAACATGATGGCCAGACCGGCGTAGGTGGCGATCCAGGGATGCCCGGCCAAATACTGCCGGCCGTCCGCCAGCATGCTACCCCAAGTGGGGATTCGCGGGTCCACGCCCAACCCCAAGAAGGTCAGAGACGCCTCGGCGATTATTACCCGCGCCACCTCCAGGGTGGCCATCACTATGACGGAGGAGACGACATTGGGGAATACGTGGCGCGATATGGTGCGAGTATTGCTACACCCGACGGCCGTAGCGGCCTCGACGAAGTCCTTTCGTCGCATGGCGAGTACCTCTCCGCGCACCACGCGGCCGTAGCGTACCCACCCCGTCACTCCCAGGACGATGATGACGTTGCGTAATCCGGAGCCGAGCACAAACATCACCACCGTCGCCAACAAGATGAAGGGAAACGCCAGCTGCACGTCGGCGATACGCATCACCACGTCGTCTACTCGTCCCCCGAAGTACCCGGAGATCAGTCCCAGGAGGGTCCCGAGGGTTCCCGCCAAAAGACAGGCCCCCAGGCCGACGCCGAGCGATATCCGGCTCCCGTATATAACCCGGGATAAAACGTCGCGGCCGAGGTGATCGGTGCCGAGAATGTGCTCGAGGGATCCCCCACTCCAAACCGGTGGTCGCAGACTCCTGGTTAGCACCTGTTCGTAGGGGTCGTACGGCGCCAAAACCGGTGCGAAAACCGCGGTGAACACGACCAGGCCCATCAGGGTCAAACCCAGCCACGCCCCCTTGTTGGACCTGAAGGAAGAACGGGCCCGGCGCAGCAGCTGGTTCTCGCGGCGGTATTCCCCTTCCATTTCAGATTCCGAGACGGGAAATTCTTCTACGGTTTCCTCGTACATATCCAACTCCCTCATCCGTATCGCACCCTTGGGTCAAGCGCTCCGTAGGCCAGGTCGGTCAAGAGATTGGCCGTGACGATCATCAGGGCCATCACGAATACCGCGGCCTGAACGACGGCCATATCGCGGTTATTGAACCCCTGGATGAGAAAACGACCTAGACCGGGCCATGAGAATACGGTTTCGGTTATCACGGCGCCTCCCAGCAGTGTACCGAGCTGCAAACCCATCACGGTTACTACCGGGATCATGGCATTGCGCAGGGCATGTTTGAAAACGACCACGCGCTCCGATAATCCCTTGGCCTTCGCCGTGCGGATGAAATCCTGGGAGAGAACCTCGATCATGGTGGCTCGCATCAACCTCATGAGCAGCGCCATCGAATAGGTTCCGATGGTAACCGCGGGCATGATGAGATGCTGCCAGCTGCCCCGGCCCGAAGCCGGCAACAGACGCAAGTTGACCGAAAGAAACAGGATGAGGACGATGCCCAACCAAAACACGGGCATCGATTGACCGAGTAGTCCCACGATGTAGGCCACAAGCGAAAGTCCCGAGCGACGCCTGGTGGCGGCAATCACCCCGAGGGGAATCGCCGCCACCACCGCCAATCCCAGGGCGGTGAAGGTCAATTGCATGGTCGCCGGAAGGCGATCCACCACCAGACCCAGCGCGGGAGCCTTGTGCCGCAGCGAGTCGCCGAAATCGCCTCGGAGCATTCCTCCCAGGAAGTCGACGTACTGAACGTACACCGGGCGGTCGAATCCCATCGCCGTCCGCATTGTCTGTACATCCTCGGGACTGGCGTCCATGGGCAGAAACAGCGTCACCGGGTCACCGGTCAAATGCATCAACAGGAAGGTGACCAAAGACACGCCCAGCATTATCAGGACGGCGTGGAAGACACGCCTGATCAGAAATCGCGTCAATTGGATCCCCCCGGCCTAGTTCTCTGCCGTGATCCGCGCTTCGAAAGCGTGGATCAACTCGTCCGGACGGGCGGTCCATTCAAGCCGACTCGATACTCCATAGACGTCCATCTGTTGGTGCAGGTAAAGCCAGGGTGCCTCCTCCGAGAGGACAGCCATGACCTCATTGAACCTCTCCTCGCGCAGCTCCATATCCATGGTCTCGCGGGCCAGATCCAGCATCTCGTCCATCTCGGGGTCTTCGTAATAGCAGAATGTCTGTCCGGTGCGGAAGAAGGGGTACACGGTGGCATCGGCGTCGAAGGTCGTGTTGCCCCAGCCAAGGAGGAAGAGCCCGCTCAGCTGACGCGACATGATCTTTTCGACGTACACTCCCCATTCCTGGATGTTCAGCTCGATGTCCACCCCGATCTCCTCGAGTTGCCCCGCGACCGCCTGGGCGGCCTCTTTATCCATGAGGTAGCGCCCGCTCGGAGAATCCATGGACAGGCTCAAGCCGTCGGAGTAACCGGCCTCCTCCAGGAGTTCCCGGGCTCGCTGGGGGTCGTAGTCGTACGAATCGACGTCGGAGTTGAAACCCAGACTCATCTCGGCCACCGGCTGCCCCTGGAGGGGAAGACCATTACCCATCAACACGTTATCGACTATCGCCTCGACGTCGACGCCGTAATTGAGCGCCTGACGCACCTTCTTGTCGGCGAGCGGGCCATCTTCGGTGGTGACCATGCCGACGAAGATCACCCTGGTGCTCGGGGCCCGGGAAACGTAGGTATCCTCCTGCCCCTCGAGGGTATCGGCCTGATGGGGAGGTACATTGACGATTATGTCGACGCTGCCGGTCTGAAGTTCCGCTATCCGCGTCGAGCTCTCGGGGATCACGCGAAAGACTACATCCTTGATCTTCGGGGTACCGCGCCAGTAATCTTCGTTGGCGGTCAACAGGATGCGCTCATCCCGGGTCCACTCCACGAACTTGTAGGGACCGGTACCGACGGGATTGGAGGCCAGATGATCTGCCCCATTCTCCCGCGTATACTCGGGAGGGACTATCTGGCGGGCCACCAGCTGGGAGGGTAGGGTTGGGAAAGGTTTACTGGTTATTATTTGGACGGTGAAATCGTCCACCACCCGCACTTCCTCTATCGCACTGATATGACTGAACTGCGGCGAGCTGTTCTCCGGATCGAGGATTCGATCGAGCGTAAACTTGACCGCCTCCGCGGTGAAGGGTTCCCCGTTGTGGAATGTTACTCCCTCTCGGAGCTCGAATTCCCACGTGTTGTCGTCGAGGTTCTCGTAGGACTTCGCGAGACCGGGGAAGAGCTCGCCCTCCGCATCGCGCATCAGGAGACTATCGTACATCTGGATATTTACGTTATTGGTGGGCGTTTCCGCGTGCATATTCGGATCCAGCGTCGTCGCGTCCACACCCTGGGCGATGATGATCTCGCCCTCGGGTCCTTCCTCCGCGGGTGCGGAGGGTGCTGCCGTCGGCGACGGGCCACAACCGGCGACGAATAGGAGGGCGATAATCACACTCACCACCATCAAAGAAGGAGTACGCCGGAGACCGTGAGTCCGAGACCATCTCTTCACCATTACCATCCTTTCAGTGTCAGCGCCGCGAAATATAAAAGGCCCCGCGGCAAGTCCGATGACTCTCCAGGACCTACCGCCGGGCCTTTTGTTCCCACGGTGTACCACGCCGATGTATTGCGGATTATCCGGCGAGGCTGTACCCCTCGGACCTAACCTCGATATCTTCATCGAGTGGAACCCTAGGTACACTCCCACTGACCGATGTTAATATTAAACTAATCTACGTCACGCATTTCACATTGTCAAGGACCCGGCGTACCGAAAATAGAAGACTTCTTCAGTGTATGCGTCGGTTTGCGTCCGCGAGGTGGCGATAATTGGCATTTGCCGCCTTCACCCGATCGGGTCAACGCGAGTATTATCCAACAGAGAACCGGGATACGCACCATGCGGGGCATATTGCCGCTTCAGCAGCGAATAGCGATGTAACGGCGTGCCAACGGACAATATCAGACTATTGCTTTTCGATGACAGGGCCCGTGCGCTCTGGTAGATATCGATACGGACTGCTAGAATGTCTCCGTCCCGAAATAGGGCGGAGGAGGTGTGACGATGCTTTTGCGAAGAAGACTGGCCGCGCGCAGAGG
>JAWODQ010000100.1:0-41785 GCA_046483165.1 Bacillota bacterium
TCCCGAGGTATTCCTCGAGATGATGGCGAATCTGAGACAGACTGATGGGTCGATGGTCTTTATTCAATATATCCACCCCTCAAATGCGCAGGCATTAAATAACCTTTTTAAGTTTAACATTTTCCATCTCCGCGGTCAATGAAACTTATTACATTATCAGGTGAGTTTTTGCCCGTCAAGCAGTCGGAGAAATCGCGATCAACGCGCTCGCACCTTCTCCGGGCCTCTCCGCGTGCGGAGGAGGTGACGGTCCATCGGGAGTCACCCGGAAAACGCGAACGCCCGGCGCAAAAGCGGCCGGGCGCTCGACTAGCTCTGGTGGATTGTTACTGCGCGGGCGAGTCCAGGGCAGCGCGGAGAAACTCTCTGAAAAGGGGGTGTACGCGATTGGGTCGCGACTTGAACTCGGGATGGAATTGAACCCCGAGGAACCACGGATGATCCTCGATCTCCATAATCTCCACCAGATCCGCCTCCGGCCAGACCCCGGTAGCGCGAAGTCCCGCCCGGGCCAGGGCGTCGCGGTATTCGTTGTTGATCTCATATCGATGACGGTGTCTCTCTTTGACCATGTCTCGTCCGTAACCCCGGGCCGCGAGGCTACCCGGGGTTATCTCGCAGGGATAGGTGCCGAGCCTCATGGTTCCGCCAAGACGATCCAGGTCCTTTTGTTCCGGCATCAGGTCGATGACGGGATGGGGGGCATCCCGATCGAATTCCGTACTGTTGGCTCGCTCCAACCCGACCACGTTACGGGCGAATTCTATTACGGAGCACTGCAGTCCGAGGCAAAGTCCCAGGAAGGGTACGCGATTTTCGCGGGCGTATCGTATGGCCGCGATCTTGCCCTCTATACCGCGATCTCCGAATCCTCCCGGGACCACGATGCCGGCGACGTCACCGAGAGTCTCGCGCAGGCGCGCCTCGGCAATCTCGGGATCGTCGGACTCCAGGTTCTCCGAGTCCACCCAATCTATTTCGACGGCGACCCCGTGGTGTATTCCCGCGTGCACCAGGGCCTCCACCACCGACATGTAGGCATCGTGCAGGTGGACGTACTTGCCCACCATGGCCACCCGGATAGTCCCCCCGGGGTGTTTGAACCGCTCCACCATGGCGCGCCACTCCGACAAATCCTTCGCGGCCGGCTCGAAGCCGAAGTGATCCATGACCAAATCTCCCAGCCCCTGATCTTCCAACATCAGGGGCACCTCGTAGATCGTAGCGGCGTCGGTGTTGGCGATGACCGCCTCGTCGGGCACGTCGCAAAACAGCGCGAGCTTGGATATGACGTCCTGGGTGAGGGGCCGCTCGGACCGACACACGATGATGTCCGGCGCTATACCGATACCTCGAAGTGAGGACACCGAATGCTGGGTCGGCTTCGTCTTCAATTCTCCGGCGGCCTCTATGTAGGGAACCAGGGTTACGTGAACGTACAACACGCCACGCCGACCGGCGTCGACCTTCATCTGGCGTATTGCCTCCAAGAATGGTTGGCTTTCGATGTCGCCGACCGTACCCCCGATCTCGGCTATTACCACGTCCGTGTCGGGGAAGGACGCCACCTTTTCCATCCTGGCCTTGATCTCGTTGGTTATGTGGGGGATAACCTGGACGGTGGCGCCGAGGAATTCCCCGCGCCGCTCCCGCTCTATGACGCTGGAATAGACGCCCCCGGTTGTGACGTTGTGATCCTGACTGAGGTTTTCATCGATAAATCTCTCGTAATGGCCCAAATCCAGGTCCGTTTCGGCACCGTCCTCGGTGACGAAAACTTCGCCGTGCTGCAGAGGACTCATGGTCCCCGGATCCACGTTAATATAGGGATCCAACTTCATTATCGCGACCTTTAACCCACGGCTTTTGAGAAGTCGGCCCAACGAAGCCGCAGTTATGCCTTTACCCAGGCCCGAGAGCACGCCCCCGGTAACAAATATGAATTTCCCCATGAAAACGGCCTCCTGTCACCTCTGGAGAGGGATAGTATTCTATGGAACATAGTGGAGGAGGCACCGGGCCGAAAACGAAGTTCTTCAAATAAAAGAGGCCCGGTCGCCGGGAGCTTCCCGACTTGGTGCCCACGCTCATTCTATTCCGGGCGGAAGGGCGAGTCAACGTTATCGTGGGCATAGAGACCTTTCGCGCGAGGAACGAGGTCCTCTAAGAATGCGAGGGTTCGCGAAGACCCAAAGCGATGTCGCGATAATGACACAAATAGGCTATTCATGGGAGAACATCGCCGCTGTATACTCTATGGGCTCGAGTAAGGGGTTGCGATAACAATGAGGACGCAATCGACCGGCACAGATTATCGACTTTCACGCGTTACAGATAGAGTTTAGTTGACTGGCGGGTCGTCCGATGTCACCGCTATCGACTCCGTCGCCTTCGACGGAAAAGGACCTCAAGAACATCGTTCTCGAAGGCGCGTTGGGTTCGGTGATGACGACCGTGACCACCGGCGCATACCTCACCGGGTTCGCCCTGGCGCTCGGGGCCACCGATGCCATGATCGGAGAGATTGCCGCCCTCCCCTCCCTGGCCAACGTTCTGCAGCTGGTGGGCAGTTACTTCCTGGCGCGATCGGGATCGGCCCGCGGCCTGTGCCTCGCTTCACTGATGGCACATCGGCTGTCGTGGTTCGGGCATCGCCGCCATCCCCCTGATCGCCGGAGCCTCGCGTCACGCCGCGGCGTACCTCCTGTTGGGCATAGCTGTGGCCAGCGCCTTCGCATCCTTTACCAACGTTGCGTGCTGGCCTAGATATCGCGCGTCGTACCTCGCCACATATGGGGCCATTTCTTTACGCGGCGGAATGTAATAGCCGGAATCGCGGCGATGATTTCGGGGCTGGCCGCCGGCAGATTCCTGGATTATTGGAAGAGCGAAGTCGAGGTCGATTTGCCCATCGGTTATATGGCCATGTACGCGATCGCCCTGGTCTTCGGTTTACTGTGTTGGTTCGCCCTGCGCCGCATAGGAGAGACGGATCCTCCCCGGCCTCGCCCGGAAACTTTCTTCAGGGATCTGCGCCTGCCCCTCGAGGACGCAAACTTTCGTCGTCTCGTCGTATTCATGGTGTGCTGGGGCTTCTCGGTACGGCTTGCGGCACCGTTTTTCGACGTCTACATGATTAGGAATCTCGCAGTACCCTTTTCCACCATAGCCCTCTTCGCGGTGGTGGCGGGACTTTGGAACATACTGGGCATGAGGTTTTGGGGCCCGATGTCCGACGTGCGCGGCAACAAGCCGGTACTTTTGGCCGGTTGCATCCTGGCCGCCCTCACTCCCCTGCTTTGGATCTTCGCCACCCCAAAAAGCTACGGGATCCTCTGGGTCATCAATATCTTAACCCCCCTGGCCTGGGCCTCCATCGGTCTCGTGACGGCCACGCTCCTGATCAAGATGGCTCGCCCGGAAGTAGCGGCGATATATTTCGGCGTCTTCGCCGCCCTGGTGGGAATCGCGGAGGCCCTGGCGCCGGGGATCGGGGGGCTCGCCGCCGGCTTTCTCGAGGGAAGAGCATTTTCTCTGCCCTCAGGATACACCCTGGCCGGGCTGCAAATTCTTTTCGTGATTACGGCGCTACTGAGAGCGCTTTCGGTGACACTGCTTTGGCGGGTTCAGGTACCCGACGAGATGGAGGTCACCAACCCACTGCGCGCGCTGCGCCAGCTTCGGGAGGCCGGGGGGACGTCGTCGCTTCGTCGGCTACGGTGTCGGCGTCATGGAGTCGCTGGGAGGATCCATCTCCAACGGAACCAACGTTGCGGAAATGCGATTCGAGCGCACCGCGGCAGAAATCATGCAACGCGCCATAACCGCGATCCCGACCCTGGCAATAACCGTGGCCGTACTGGCGGTAGGTTTCCAACTTGCCCGTTTTCTCGGGGCCCTGGCAGAAAGCACGGCGAAGATGGTGCGAGTCCCCCTGGCGAGTTTGATCGGCGGGGTGATCCGATTGGCGGTAATCGGGCTCGCAATTCTGATCTCCGTAGAACAGCTCGGACTCGGGGGATCGGCGACGTCCCTGGGTTTTTTGGTACTGTTGGGAGCGATACCGGTAGCGGCCATCATATCCTTCGGCCTCGGCGGTAGGGAGCTGGCCGAAAACCTGTTGGCCTCCGAGATGCTGAAGGCAAAGCTTAGGCGAGGCGACACGATCGTAGCCTTAGAAGATATGGAGGGCGAGGGCACCGTGGCTTGCATCGGATGGTCTCATACGCGCATCGATACGCACGACGGCACCCTCGTAGTTCCAAACTCTCGGCTCACACGTAACATCCTGCGCCGACAGAGTTCAGATCAGCCCAGGTAGTGTTCGTACCACCTGAGCGTACGCAAGTAACGATCTCGGACGTGGAGTGGTCCTCGTACCCCGTGGCTTTCTCCCGGGTAGACCACCATGGCCACCTCGCGCCCGAGTCTCTTCAGGGAGGCGAACAGCTGCTCGCTTTGGGCCACAGGACAACGCAGGTCGGCTTCCCCGTGTATCAGTAGTACGGGTGCGGTGATTTGGTCCGCGTTGACTATCGGGGAACGGTCCAGGAGAGCATCCGCTCCATCCCAGGGCCTTCCGCCACACTGGTGTTCTCCGAAGGTCAGGCCAATGTCGCTGGTGCCGTAAAAGGCGAATCGCTCCACCACCGGGGCACCCACCACTCCCGCCGAGAACCGATCACTTTGGCCGAGCAACCAGGAACTCATGAACCCTCCGTAGCTCCAACCGCCGACACCGACGCGTTCCTCGTCCACGATCCCCATCCGCGATACGACGTCGAGACCGGCGAGGATATCGCGCATGTCGGCGCCACCCCAATCCTCGATGACCGCGGTGGCGAACTCGGTACCGTAGGTTCCGCTACCCCGCGGATTCGTCATGACCACGTTGAACCCGTTGGTGGCCATCAGCTGACTGAGAAAGGAGAAGGTGTGGCCGTAGGCCCCGTGCGGGCCGCCGTGGACCTGCAGAACCGTGGGTGCGGGCGAACCTTCTCGGGCATCCGGGGCCCGCAGGAGGAATCCCTCGATGAGCAGACCATCTTCGCCTTCGTAGTTGAAAACTTCCATCTCCCGAAATCCCAGGTTCTCGAGCAGATCGTCGTTGGCGCGGCTGAGCGGGGTAAAATCGTCCTCCCCCGCCCCGTGGAGCACCACTTCCTCGGGGGTGCTTCCGTCGCCCATCTGGGCGACGAGGCTCCCCGGCACCCAATCGAAAGAGGATATGACGGCGTCATCGCGACCGGCAATCTTTTCTATATCGCCGGAGAGTTCGGTCCGGTAAATGTAGGCGGCGCCCCCGTCAGCCGCCAAAAAGACCAGGGATTCTCCGGAGGGATCCCATACCATGGGTGCTCCCGTGGGCGCGCAGCGCAAATCCGAGGCTATCCCGCCGACCCCGACCGGGCGATCCAGGTCCTCGCTGAGATGGACGGCATCGGCTACGTCGAGGGGCTTCGGGGAGCCGAAATCCGGACTTACGACCCAAAGTCCGGCGATGCTGGAGGGGCCGTCGCGGCCGTCGTGACCCACGAAGGCTATGCGAGCACCGTCGGGCGAGTACACCGGATTGCTGATCGCCCCCATGCCTTCCAGGAGATGCATCTCTCGTCCCGTATCCAGCTCGTGCGCCCAGAGATCCATGGCCACCCGAATATCGGCGTCTTCGCGGCGGAGCGAGGGAAAGACCAGCCGGCTTCCGTCGGGAGACCAGGCCGGTGGGCCGAGGTTATCGTAGTTTCCCGAGGTGATGGGCCGGGCCTTTTCCCCGGAGTCGGGATCGGCTTTTGCCACGTGTATGTGTTCCCTGAGATCTCCAAAGTAGCCCTGGCCGTCGAAACGGTAGCGCGCCCGCGTTATGACCTTGATGTCGTCGGCCTCTTCGTCTCCGCGGGCCCGGGCCACGGCGCGATCGCGATCACCCTCGGGAGCACCGGCGTAGGTGGTCCAATCCTCCTCCGGGAGGAAAGCCCGAGCGGCAAACGCCAGGCGCTTCCCGTCCGGAGACCACACCGCCGGACCGGTCGGGGTGACGTCGCAGTTGAGTTTTGCGGCCTCACCACCGTCGGGATCTATGACCCAGATCCGATTATCTCCGTCGCGATCGGAAAGGAAGGCGATGCGCTCGCCGTCGGGAGACCACCGGGGAGCGGTGTCTTTCGCCTTCGCCGTGGTCAGGCGCCGGGGTGAGGAACCATCCAGGTCGACCAACCACAAATTGCTCCTAACCTCGTCAGCTTCGAGATCGCGTTCCTGGAGACAATAGACGACCCGGGATCCGTCGGGGGACACCCGGGGATCACCGGGACATTTGAACTCGAAATAATCCTCTACAGTTGGAATTCTCTTCTTCTGATCGGCTTGGGGCATGGGCTGTGCGTCCGGCGAGGGGATTCGCCAGACTCCGACCTCCTTCGTGGGTTGAATAGGTGGACAACTACCACCTCGGTACTCCCCACGGAAGTATTCCCTAGAGATCGGTCGGGTTCCTCGGTTGTAGCGAAGAATTGGCGGAATCACGAATGGTGGGGGTACACATCTCGGCGACGACGGGCGTCGACTCCGAACCGAGGGATTGGCTCGAACCCGGAAAGATCGGTGCCGCCATGACGGCGAGAACTGCCAGGATCACGAGCAACCCTATCACGGCGCAAACGCGGAACGGCGACATCCCTTCCGATTGCGAATACCTACTCCGATACATGCGATCCCTCCCCTGGCCAAATGCGTCTCAAATTGACGCCTGAGTGACACTATACTCCACCACGGCTAGATAGAAAAGGAGCCTCGAGGGGATGCATGGGGATTATGAGGGCGGCGATGGCCGCTATCGGAAGTAAGAGAGGATTATTCGCAATGGGAGCATCTACAGAATCGTAGATACTCCCAAATCTCGCGATTTCACATCTCGTCTGGGGCGGACACGCCGAGGATACCCAAAGTTGCGGCCACGACGCGTGCCGTCGCCCGACAAAGGTGCAATCGGGCCGTCGTAACTTCGGGGTCTTCACCGAGCACTCTACATTCAGTGTAAAAGGAGTGAAATAGGGCGGCCACCTCGAGGACGTAGGCCGCGAGCCGATGCGGTTCCAACGACTCCGCCGCCGCCACCACTTCACCGGGAAAATCCGCCAATCGCCTGATCAAAGCCAGCTCCTCGGGCTCTCCCAGGGGAGATAGGGACGGCCGATCGATCGCATCCGCCTCGGGAACGGGCACTCCCCGGCGGGTCGCCCCCGACAGAATACCAGCGATCCTGGCGTGAGCATATTGCGCGTAGTAAACCGGATTCTCGTTGGACTGCTCCTTCGCGAGGTCCAAATCGAAATCGAGGGGCGAAGTTGCCGAACGCATCAGGAAGAAGAAACGAGCCGCATCCCGACCCACTTCGTCAAGCAGCTCCTCCATGGTAACGTAGGTTCCTCCACGCTTGGACATGCTCACCTCGCGACCACCGGACATCAGGCGAACCCACTGGGAGATGACGACCTCGAAATCGTCGGCGGGGTAACCCAGGGCCGCCAGGCCGGCGCGCATACGGGCTATGTATCCGTGGTGATCCGGGCCCCATATGTTTATCAGGTGATCGAAGCCTCGGTCGAATTTGTCCATGTGGTAGGCCAGGTCCGGGAGAAGATACGTGTAGGATCCGTCGCTTTTTACCAGCACTCGATCCTTGTCGTCGCCGAAGGCGGTGGATTTGAGCCAAAGTGCCCCGTCGCTTTCGTAAAGGTAGCCCCGCTCCCTCAGGGTGTCGAGCACTTCCCGCGGCCGATCGCCCGCCCTGATCTCACTTTCGTGAAACCAGCGGTCGAACTCGACCCCGTAGCGCTCGAGCAGACGTCGCTGCTCCGCCAGAATTCGCGATGCCGCCCAAACGCCCAGACGTTCCCAAAGACTCGCGCCCGCGGGTTCTCCGGGCTTACCCTCCTCGTCCAGATACTGGCGGGCCAAATCGACGAGATAGTCCCCGGGATAGCCGTCTTCGGGGAACGGGACGTCTTCTCCCATCGCCTGTCTCACCCGGGCCTCGAGAGAGCGGCCGAGCGTGAGTATCTGGCCTCCGGCGTCGTTTACGTAGTATTCCGGCGATGCCTCGTGCCCGATCATGTTCAAAAGGCGGCAAAACACGTCGCCCAGGGCGGCCGCCCGGGCATTTACCACCAGCATGGGGCCGGTGGGGTTGGCGCTCACGAACTCTACCAGCATGCTGCGCGGCTCAATTACCCGGGCCGGATTCGTACTCGATGACTCCCGGGTGATGCCGATGAGCACATCGGCGAAGTATGTGGGGGTGGTCTGGAAATTGATGAATCCGGGTCCCGCTACTTCCACGGAGGCTATGTATTCCTCGGCCGCGACGCCGCGCCGCATATGCTCCGCGAGGCCTTCTGCCAGTTGCCGCGGTGGCCGCGCGGCGGGCTTCGCCATCGACAAGGCGACGTTGGTGGCCAGCTCGCCGTGGGCGGGATCCTTCGGTTTCTCGACGGTAAAGGGGATCTCCGCCAGCTCCGACGGTAGTCCCTCCCGCTGCACGTAGCGGACCAGGGAATCTCGAATCATGCCCTCGATCCGTGCCGCGAGGGAGGCACTGCAGGTAACGGCATAATCATATCGACCCAAAATGGCACCTCTTCTCCCGGCCACCGGCGACCGGCGACCTCAATAACCGATTATACCAGAGGTCGCGTGTGCTATCACGGCGGGCACGGAATGCGAAAAGGAGGAGGAGCGGGGTCGACGGAGAAACCCACTGTAGCACGATCTCGAAAAGGAGACGGAGTATGAGGGAAGAGTTTGCCCAAAACGATACGTATCGCCGGGTTTTCGCCCATCGCGTCCTCGGTCTCTCGCGCCTCGCCTTCGTGGTGTTAGCCTCCATCGTAATGGGTGCGGGAGCGCGAGCTCTGGGCGTGGATACCCCGCGTTTCGCCCTCGTGGCCGGCATCTCCCTAATCTTTGCCCTGGCGCGATTGCGCTGGCCCATCACGCCGCGACGCCAGATTCCCCTGGAATATCTGGACTTCGTAATCGCCTTCGCCTTCATAACTCACACGGGAGGTGCCTCGAGTCCGCTACTGCCCGGCCTGCTTCTTTTCGCGGTGGGAGCCACTTTGCGATACGGTTCCTTCGGTGCCCTAATCTCCACCGCCTTCAGCGTGGCGGGTCTCGTTGCCTTGCACGCCATTCCCGCGGGCCCGGCGATAGCGAATCCGTCACTTCTATTCCTGGGTCGCGCGGGCACCCTGATACTCACGGGTTTGGAGATCGCGGCACTGGCGGAGATGGAGAAGAGGCTTCGCGGGGCGGCACACAAGTCCTCCGTTACCGATCCTCTCACCGGCCTGCTGAACCGGCGTTACCTGATGGTGCGAATGGAACAGGAGATTGCCCGCCGGCGGCGTTACGGCGGCAACTTCGCCATCCTCTTTATGGATGTCGACGGACTGAAAAGGATCAACGGCCGCCTCGGACATACCACCGGCGACAGATTCCTATCCCATGTCGCCGAGACCCTGTCGGCCTGCGTGCGAAGCGGCGAGGATCTGGCACGTTACGGCGGTGACGAATTCGTGTTATTGATGCCGGGAGCAAACGGCTGGGAAGCGAGACGTGCGGCCGAACGCCTGAAACGTCGACTGAGGGAAGAACCCTTCCGGGTGAGGAACCTCGAGTTCCCCATCCGAATGAGCATGGGTATCGCAGAATACCCACTGCACGGACGCAGTGCGGCCGAATTGCTGAACACTGCCGACCACATAATGTACCGCGAAAAGACGGCCCGAAGATCCGGCGCCCACTCGGCCGGCTGAACCCACCGGGTCACCAAAACTTCCCGAAAATACCTAAACGTGGAGATTCAACATCCCAAGCTGTGGTGGCAACAGATGCGAGCGGGGAAAGCTCATCGCCCTCCCCGCTCCTCAAACTCAACTCGGTTTATGACCCGGTCGCGACTCGTCCTTACTCCCCGGGAGGTCCGAGAGGTGGCCACACTCCGGCTTCGTTGGGTTGGTAGCTTCGGCCGGCATCGTAGGGATCTTCTGGTTCTTCGTCGATGTACTCGGGGACCAGATCGTCCATGGTCACCTCGGACAGCTCCGAACCGGTGGCGTCGGCCCACTCGGAAGTGGCTTCGTTGAGCATCAGAGCGTTGGCTTCGTCCTGGTCCTCAGCTTCGCTGTGTCCGGCTCCCATGAATACCACGTACCCGAGGCCACCGATGACCAAGACCGCGACCAGCACGAAGATCATCGTATTGTTTGCCGCACCCAATTGGCCTTTAGGTCTTCTCAGAAGCATATTTACGCCTCCTAATAACCTGATACACAAATTATAGCCCGCATGGTGGAACGGACCAACTCTGAGGAGGCGGGGTGTATAGGGGTGAGTGGGGACCCCGCAGGCTGCGAGGGAATAAGTACGGTATACGAAATATATCGGCCCGGAGGTCCCAATTACTCGCGAATGCTACCCTCGCGGCGTCTCGGAGGCGCGACCGAAGTAGATCGCCTCATTCGGGCAGACATCGATACAGACGGGCTCGCCGCCGCACAGATCGCATATTGCCGGGAGCGGGTAATCCGGGTGCCGCCCTATTGCCCCGAAGGGACAGGCGTCGAGGCACGCGAAGCAACCCGAACACAACTCCTCGCGCAGCAGTACCGCCCCGGTGTCGGGATCGCGAACCAGGGCCCCCTGGGGACAGGCGCGTAAGCAGGGAGCGTTACCGCACTGACGACACAACCCGGGATCTTCTCCGGCCACGCGGGGAAAGATGCGGGGTACCTCGTGGATTTCGGCGCACGCCCGGACGCACTCCCCGCAGGCGTCGCAATCTTCTCCCCGAACCAGCATCCTCCGGTTCGGGAGCGTCCCCGGCGAGGGTCCCTTTGCCGGTCGAATCGGCTCTCCAGTTTCCCCGGTACGGAGGGGGGCCACGCCCGGCAGTCGCTCGATGCGGTATATGACCATGCCGTTGGGATCCGGGCAACTCATATGTTCGGTGGTGGGGATCCAGTCGTTTTCTTCATCGATCTCCCTTTGCTTCGCGGGGAGCATGGGCAGAAGCGCCGCCAAAGCCCACATGCAAATGTAGCCGGACGGGGGAAGGTATATCCTCCCGCCGGACACCTCGAAATAGTCACCGACTTTCATGGGCAGATCGCAAAACCCCCGGATTTCCGCCACGCTAACCCTTAAATCGTACATCTTTGGCTCCTCCCCGATGCGCCACGTTTGTTCCTCGACGTTCTCCATTGTATCCTTAAGTTCGACGAAAGCGTGCCCGAAAGGAGATGCCATGGAGGAAATGATAGTGGAATCAGTCACCCTCGGACCGCTGGAAACCAACTGTTACCTGCTCGGCGATCGGGAGACTCGAGAGGCAGTGGTGATAGATCCCGGAGCCCCGGAGCCGGCGCTCGGGCGACTGGTGCGAGACTGGGTCGTGCGCGGAATCGTTCTCACCCACGCCCACTGGGACCATTTTGGCGGAGCCGGATTCCTGGTAGAAAAGACCGATGCCCCGCTTCTTTTGGGCGTCGATGATTTGGACCTGTACCGTGACCCCTCGGCCAACCTCGCGGCCCTCCTGGGCCCCGACGTCGAGTTGCCCGAGCCGAATCGCCTACTGAAGGCGGGTTCTACCCTCGAATGCGGAAACCTGCAACTGCAGGTGGCCTCCGCCCCCGGTCACAGTCCCGGAGGGATAATACTAAAAGGCGAGGGATTCGCCTTCACGGGAGATACCATATTCGCCAATGCGGTCGGACGCACCGATCTTCCCGGCGGCGATGAGACGGCCCTTTTTTCCACCATAGAGAAAGAAATCCTCACGCTACCCGACGAGACCGTCTTGTATCCCGGCCACGGGCCGAAGACCACCGTGGGTCAGGAGCGCATCTCGAATCCCTTCCTGCTCCATTAATCGGAAGGAAACTCGAGGCGCTCCACCCGTCCTCACTCCTCTAAGGATATTTGCTCCAGGGTAATGTAGGCGATGCTGGAGGAGTGGTCGCCTATACGTTCGAGATTGGATAGCAAATCCAAAAAGACTACGCCCGATTCGGGGTAACACATGCCCCGGTTGAGCCGATCGATGTGTCGTGCGCGAAGCAGGGCCTCCAGGTCGTCGATGCGATCTTCCGCCTCGACGGTAGCTCGCGCCAGCCCCTCGTCCTTGGGCTCCTCCAGGAGCGCCATGGCCCCATCCACAGCCTCGGTGACGGCAGTGTATATCTCCTCGACATCGCTGTCGGCCTGATCCGAAAAGGGCAAACCGTGCTCTATCTTCTCCTGGGCCAGCTCGGCGATGTTTTCAGCGTGATCTCCCACCCGCTCGACATCGTTGACGAAGTTGAGTAGGGCGTTCATCTCTACCGACTGCGAACTATTCAAACTGGACCGGGAAAGCTGCACCAGATACCTGGTAATTTCCTTTTCCAGCTCGTTTACCACCTGTTCCTTCTCCAGGGCCACCTCCACCAAACGCAGGTCGTTTCTGGCGAAAGCGCCCATGGCGTCCTCCAGGATTTCCTTGGAGATTTCCGCCATGCGATGAATCTCTCGGCGGACCTGTTGCAGGGCCACCTCGGGGGCGCTGAGGAGGCTGGTGGAGATGTATACGGGCCCGCGGCTAATCTCGCTGACTTCACCGGGGACCAAGTACCTGACCGCCCTGGCCAAAACCATCACGAACGGCAGCTGAATCAACGCGTTGCTCACGTTGAAAAGCGTGTGCGCGTGGGCCAGCTGACGCATGGGTTCGGACGATAGGGATAGAACCACGGCCGCGAAGTAGGGCAAGGCCAGGATAAAGAGTACCGCGCCCACCAAATTGAAGAGGGTGTGGCTTATCGCCGCGCGCCGCGCCGTGATGGAGGTACCCGCGCTGGCGATCAGGGCGGTGACCGTAGTACCGATGTTGTCGCCGATCAAAACCGGCAGGGCGGCGCCAAGGCCTACGACACCCTGATTTGCCAGTCCCTGGAGTATACCGATGGTGCCGGAGGAAGATTGCAGTGCCACGGTCATTCCGGCGCCGACCAGGATACCGTAAAAGGCGTGACCCTCCATGCTAACTATGATTCGCTGAAAGGCGGGAAGTTCCCGAAGCGGTATTACGGTATCGCTCATGATGGTCAGGCCCAAAAAGAGTATACCGAAACCCAGAACCGACTGCCCGATATTCTTAAGGCTCCTCCGTCGCACGAAGAGGTACAACATTGCCCCGATACCTATGGCGGGAAGACTGAAATCGCCGAGGTTGAATGCGATGAGCTGCGCGGTGATGGATGTACCTATGTTCGCCCCCATTATCACCCCGATCGCCTGGGGCAGGGAGAGGAGACCGGCGTTCACCAATCCCACCACCATCACGGTGGTAGCACTGGAGGATTGTATGGCAGCGGTGATAATGGTACCGGTGAGTACACCCATGATCGGATTGTTCGTGAGCTTCCCCAAAAGTGCCCGGAGTCGCTCGCCCGCGGCCGCCTGCAATCCATCGCTCATTAGGCGGATGCCGAAAAGCAGCATCCCCAGACCACCCAGAAAGGACAGCACCATACCTACGGTCACAAAGATTTCCTCCTCCGCCTGTGAAACCTACACTCCCATGATGTTATATCCCGCGTCTACGTACAACACCTGGCCGGTTATCGCCGAGGACAGATCGGAGAATAGGAATACGGCCGCCTTCCCGACCTCGTCCACCTCCACGTTGCGCCCGAGCGGGGCGATATCGCGGTGCTTTTTGAGCATCTCGGTAAAGCCGGGAACGCCGCGGGCGGAAAGCGTGCTGATCGGTCCCGGGGAAATGGCGTTTACGCGGATACCCGAAGGACCGAGGTCATCCGCCAGGTAACGGGCCGAAGCCTCCAGCGCCGCCTTCGCCACTCCCATCACGTTGTAACCGGGGGCCACGCGTTCCGAACCTAGATAGGTCAGGGCCACCAGGCTGCCTCCCGCATTCATGCGATCTCGAAGACCCCGAGCGAT
The DNA here is from genome assembly GCA_046483165.1 of Bacillota bacterium. Classification (GTDB taxonomy): domain Bacteria; phylum Bacillota; class Sulfobacillia; order SLMV01; family SLMV01; genus CSSED11-154. Next base: position 14,005 of record JAWODQ010000100.1, read on the forward strand.
CTCCACCAGGGAATGGGCGCTGACCCGATGCGCGGTGGCGAAGTCCTCCCAGGTGGTATCGATGAAATCCCCCTTCAACGCGGCCGGGGGAGCGAAGGCCCACGCGTGGAGGGCGAAATCGAGGGGACCGAAATCCGTATCGAGGGATTCGTAGAGTCGGTTCAGGTCTTCGGGTTTCGTCGCGTCGCAGCGATAAAGGCGCGCCTCTATGCCGGATTTTTCGATCAGGTGGCGGACCTTTCGTTCAAATCTCTCGTTTTGACAGGTTACGGCTAGTTGTGCCCCCGCCTCCGCCGCCAACTGCGCCACGGCCCAGGCGATACTGTTGGCGTTGGCCACTCCCAGGATGAGGCCCTTTTTGCCCTCCAACAACTGGTGCAAAGCCTCCATCTCCTTCCGCTCGTCAGTGGTGATACGGTTCCCCGCGTATTATCGTGTGCGCGCGATAAATCTGCTCCAAGAGTATCACGGGCACCATTTCGTGCGGAAAGGTCATCCGCGAAAGAGCGAGGTTCAGCGCACACCGGTCCTTGATCTCCTCGGAAAGACCGAGGGGGCCTCCCACGAACCATATAAGGTGCGCGTCTCCCCCGACTCCTCTCTTCTCCAGGAAGGCGGCGAGCCCCTTCGAAGTTGCCATCTTCCCGCGCTCGTCCAGGGCGATCCAATACCCCCGGCTCAGGGATTCCGCGGCGGATAGCAGCGCCCGCCCCTCGGCTTCTATCACCCGGGATTCCTCCGTCGTGCCTCCCGCGGAACCGGAAGCGGCGACCTCGACCAACTCTATCCGGGCGTATCCGGATATGCGCCGCAGATACTCCTCCGCCGCATCCCGAAAAAAGGGCCGGCGAAGCCGGCCCACCAGCAGTACACTGTGTCGCATCATTGCGGCATTTCTACGAGTTTCACGTCGGTTACCACTTCTTCGCCATCGCGGATCACTTCGACCTCGACCTCCTGCGAGGGCCTACAATGCTCTTCGAGGTAGGTGAGCATATCCACCACCTGCTCTATCTCGCGATCGTCCATGCGGCGAACCACGTCGCCCTCCTGCAGGCCGGCCGCGGCAGCGGGACTGCCGGGAGATATCTGCCGAATGAAGACTCCCGAGTCGGGCAGATCCTCGTAGCGATCCCCGGCTTCGGAGACTTCCGCGACGGTAACTCCCATCCACGCGCGAATCACCCGGCCGTTCTCGATCAACTGATCCGCTATGCGGGAGACGGTGTTGGCGGGAATGGCAAAACCCATCCCTTCGACGTCCGCGCTGCTGAACTTCAGCGTGTTGATGCCGATTATCCTGGCGTTTGAATCCAAAAGCGCCCCACCACTGTTACCGGCATTGATGCTGGCATCCGTTTGCAGCAGCTGGAAAACGCGTTGCTGTGCCGCCTGCCCGTACATGGTTGCGCGCACGCCGGAGACCACTCCTACGGTGACCGACCGGGCAAATTCGCGGCCCAGGGGATTACCGATAGCCACGGCGAGCTGGCCCACATCTATGGTGTCGGAATCGGCAAATTCCAAAGCCTCCAAATCCTCGGCTTCCACTTTGAGTACGGCCAGATCCGTGGCTGGATCTTCACCGACGATCGCGGCATCCATCTCGCGGCCGTCGCCGGTTTCCACCCGTATTTCCCGGGCATCTTCGATGACGTGATAGTTGGTAATGATGTAGCCGCTCTCGTCTATGATGACTCCACTGCCCTCACCGGGGCGACTGAAGGTGCGGCCCCAGACGTCGCGGTACTCCCGGACGTTGATCACCGATACCACCGCGGGACCCGAATCGCGCACGACGGACTTGACCACCTCTTCGAATTCCGAGGTGACGATTTCCGGCGCGGAGGCGGCGGTGGGACTCTCCTCACTGCGGTCGCTCGTGGGCGGATCCGGCGACTCTGCGACGGTCGGGATCACATCTACGGACTGCATGTATGGCACCAACTGCGGAATGAGGGCGACGATCAGCAGAGCGCCGATCACGGCCCCTACCAGGGCGATGACAAAGTAGGATATCTGATTTCTTTGCGGCGGGCGGTAATTCCCATTGTACCCTTCCACGGCTAATCCTCCTCCGATCGCGCGAGGATGCATTCCATTGCGTTCGCGATCGCACAAACAAAATAGCGTGAGGAATTTAAGATGGTGTTAAGGGCCTGGAAGTCGGGTTCAATTCCGTCCCAGGTTGACTACGCGAGCCTCATCCTCGTTCGCATCGTCCGATTCGGAGGAACTGCGCTCGATATCGGCTCCCAAAAAGCGGAGCTTCTCCCGCAGGTACTCGTAACCCCGCTCCACGTGCTCCACCCCGGACACCCGGGTCTCGCCCTGCGCCGCGAGCCCCGCCACGATAAGGCTGGCCCCGGCACGCAGGTTGGTCGCCTGTACCGGAGCACCGTGTAACTGCTCCACGCCTTCGATTACGGCCGAGCGCCCCTCCACGCGTATGTTCGTTCCCATCCGCTGCAGTTCGTCGACGTGCTTGAAGCGAGACTCGTAGACACCCTCGCTTATCACGCTGGTGCCGGAAGCCAGGGTAAGGAGGGACATCATGGGTGGCATGGCATCGGTCGGGAAACCCGGATACGGCAACGTCTTCACCGTTATCGCCCTGGGACGGTCCGGAGCCACGACCCGAATCCAATCTCCGTTCTCTTCGACGGTAATTCCCGCTTCGCGAAGCTTGGCGCAGACCGAATCGAGGTGTTTGGGTACCACGTTGGTAAGTGTCACGTCACCCCGGGTGGCCGCCGCGGCGATCGCGTAAGTGGCGGCTTCTATTTCGTCGGGGATAATCGCGTGGCAAGCCGGGGTCAATTCCTCGACGCCATGTATCTTTATGGTGTCGGTCCCGGCCCCGACAACCCGCGCTCCCATGGCATTGAGGAAGCTGGCGACGTCGACTATGTGGGGCTCTTTGGCGCAGTTTTCCAGGACGGTGGTGCCTTTGGCCAAAATGGCCGCCAGCATGATGTTGATGGTCGCTCCGACGCTGGCGACGTCGAGATAAATGTGCGTGCCCACCAAATCATCGGCGCGGGCGACCACCTCGCCGTGATCGATGGTTACGTCCGCACCCAGGGCGCGGAAACCCTTGAGATGCTGGTCTATGGGCCGCTGCCCGATATCGCACCCGCCGGGTAGACCTACGCGCGCGTAGCGGAACCTCCCCAAGAGAGCACCCAGGAGATAGTACGAAGCGCGGATGCGCTTCACCATATCCATGGGAGCACCCTCGGGTCGAATACTGGATGCATCCACGCGGAGTACGCCTCCGGAGGGGCCGTCGACCCGCGCACCCAGCCGGGCGAGAATCTCCGTGTAAGTACTTACATCTCCTATGGCGGGAAGGTTTTCTATGGTACTCTTCCCGGCGGCCAAAATGGCGGCCGGGACGACGGCTACCGCGGAATTCTTCCTGCCTCCAATTTTCAGCTCGCCGTGGAGCGGGTTGCCCCCGTGAATCAGTAATTCGGCCAAGTCCTTCTCTCCCTATCCCCGGGAATATGTCTGGTAAAGACCCCCCGTCGGGGGTGGCGTAAGTTCACTCATCATTATAGAACATCATAACCCATGCGGCTCAGCTGCTACAATTCCCCAAAAGCGACCGGATTCCCTGCCGCCCCGGCTCAAATGGCCCGGTAGCATCGCCCATCAAAGGGGCCACTCCACCGCTCCGGTGAAAGCGTTTACGATAATGACCGTACCACTTTCGAAACGCAGGCGCCAGGCGGGCTCTATCTCCCAATCCTCTTCTTCGCTCATACCCGCGTAATAACCCAAGAGCACCTCCACCAACTCTCCCTCCGGGGCGAGCTGTCCGATCCGGGTGAGGTTGGCCGTTATGGCCGCCGAAGCGGAGAGCACCTGGGAGGCGGAACCCACGCTTCCTCGAACCTCATACCAGAGCCTTTGGTATTCTCGCACCCCCGAAGAGTCCACCTGCAGGAGAATCCCACCACCAAAAAGCGGTCTTCCTCGATACTCCTGGCGATAATTGACTATGAAGTTCTCCCCGTCGGAAGAGGGATGCGCATGATCGAAAACCATACCCGAGGGTCGAAGTGAGGGGGGCTCCAGGAATGATTCGGCGAGACGCCGGGCGCGATCTTCGGAGACTCGTTCCCCGGTTTGGGCCGTATCGCTGCGGTAGCGAACCGCGCCCGGGGCGCCGGCGATCAACAGACCTTCGTCGGAACGATATCCCGCCACCTCTCCGCCGACGAGTATCGATTCCACCGAACCCGTACCGAAAAGGGCGGACCTCATCGGCTCCAGGTTCACGTCGGCCGGGGTTACGCGGAGACGGTAGAGCCGCGGCGTTTCCTCCGGCAAATCTGTATCCAGTGATACTCCCACCTCGGCGAGTTTCTCCGACAGGGGCGTCTCGGGGTCTTCGCCCATCACGTAGGCCACACCATCGGTTCCCCGCATATTGCTGAGCAACTGGTACCCGAGCACGACGTTCGCGAGAAGGAACAGGACGATTAGGATGCTTTTGGCCCTGGACCAATCCACCGGTCAACCACCCCCGACATTATCCGCCGCGGTGACGATCTCGCCGGTGGTTGCATCGACCAACACCGGTTCCTCGCCTCCCAAATCCACCGCCCAGGCCGCGCGCACCACCCGCTCGTCATCGAGGCGTTCCGCCGGATAACGGATCAAATCGATGCGGTGCAGCGTGGGTGGATCATCCGAGGTCTCCTCATCCCATCCCGAGAGAACCCTCTCCAGAGCACTCAACGGAGTGATGCCCCGGGAATTCTGTATCGTCTTCGCCGGCCTCCAGGCGCAAAGCAGGGCGGAGCTGACCCCGCGTTGATCCACGGAAACCGTCACGGATCGATCCGGATTCCGAAGGGGCAACCCCCCGACGATCTCCACGAACTCGAAGTGGAATACCTTCTCCGATTCCCCCGCTTCGCCATCTACGGTGGATTCGGCGCTACTCAACACCAGATTATCCACTCCGGGAGGTGTCACGCGGCCGAGGAAACGTCGCGCCTCGCGTAGGCCATCGAGTAGCGAGTCCACCTCGCCGGGTAATCCCCCGATTTCGCCACCGGTCTGCGAATATCGGACGTAACCCCCGGCGTCGATCCTGAGGGTGCGGAATCCGTCGGTATAGCTGCGTTCCCCCTCCGCTCCTTCGTAGGAGCGGACACCTTCAAAATCCGGGAAAAAACTCGAGGGGGCGAACTCGATCGGCGTGGCCGTAGATATGTCTACGGTCAAATCCATCTCCGGGATCACGAGCAGGGGGCGAATGGCGATCTGGCGCCATTGGGAAAGGGGCATCATCGCTTCCCCCTGCGAGCCGACTTCGTCTTCCAGCAGATGAGCGAGGCTCCAGGCCGCCGCCGCCTCGCCCCCGAACGAGTCGGCCCCGGGGATTTGGAATCCCTCTTCGACCAGCGGGGAGTCCAAACCGGCGATCAGCTCCCACTCCGCCCGATACCATTCCTCGCGGCCCCCGAAAAGGATCGTGAGGTCCCGGTCATCTTCGACGGCGACTAATATCCGATCGACGCGCGCTTCGGGGGAGAGCAACTCGGATCCCAGCTCGTCCAGGATGAGATTCAGGGGGATTTCTCCCGCCATAAAGAGCGTAACACCCAGGGACTCTTCCCTCTCGCGGGCGAGCATCGCCGCCAGGACCTCTTCGGGGGGTGCGGTGGTCAGATCTCCCGGACGCATGAATCCCATCAACGTCCCCAGGCCCTCGGCCACATCCGTGAGACGTTGCCCCGGGGACAATCCCCAGTGGTTTTCATCGCCGTCATGTAGGACTGCGGCGATCGGGTGAAACACGTCGAACACCCGGCGAGATGGCTCCGCAGTCGGATCCACTTCTCCGGCCAGCTCGGGAGGGAGACTGGATATGGGGGGAGTTTGCACCCACAGCGCCACGGTGAGCGCGAGAGAACCCGCGACCAGGAGGATCAGGATTGCGCTCTTCACTATCTCCCACTTCCGATTCATCGCGCCATCTCCTCGTCCCCCGTTTGGGCGCCCTCGTCTTCGAGCGGTAGGTAGAACACCATCTCCGTACCCTCGCCTTCTCGGCTTCGGGCGCGGATTTCTCCACCGTGCGATTCGACTATTTCTCTGGCTATGGCGAGCCCCAAGCCGGTACCACCACTACTTCGGGCCCTGCCCTTTTCCACCCGATAAAAACGCTCGAAGATGCGATCCATCTCTTCGGACGGTATTCCCACCCCGTCGTCGATCACCGACACCCGGGCCCTATCACCCTCGCGCCCCCAGATGACGCGCACCTGTCCACCCTCGGGAGTGTAGTCGACGGCGTTCGTGGTCAAGTTTACCAGGACCTGCAGAAGTCGGTCGCGATCCGCCCGAACGGGCGGGAGCGGACTGGCGGCCCGATAACCCAGGGATACCCCCTTTTCGTCGGCCCGCGGAGATATCTTGCCGCAGGCTTCGTCCACGAGCTCGGGGATCTCCACCGGTTCGCGATGCCACTCCATCCTGCCCGAATCGATCAAGGACAGATCGAGCAAATCCCGCACCATGCGGGTCATGCGATCCGATTCATCCAATATTACTTCCAGGAATTGATCGCGAACTTCTTCGTCATCCACGGCCCCCTCGACCAGGGTCTCCACGTAGCTCTTGATGGTTGTCAGCGGGGTCTTCAACTCGTGGGAGACGTTGGCGACGAATTCCTTGCGCCGTAGCTCCTCCTCTTCCTGCTCGGTTATGTCCTGCAATACCAGCACCAAACCCCGGGATTCACCCTCACCGGGATCGGGGACGATGGGAGCCAGGTGAGCCCGAACCACGCGGTAGGGCGAGGAGAGCTGCAGACGCACCGTGACCCGCTCGCCCCCGGCCAGGATGTCACCCACCGGAGATTCCAGCGGAACCTCCGGAAGAAAATCCGTCACGTAATGCCCGAGAACGTCATCCATATTTCGACGCATAAGTTGCAGTGCTCGCGGATTTGCCAGCATTATGCGCCCGTCGCTGTCGAGAGCCACGACCCCGTCCGCCATGTTGGTCAGGACCACCTCGAGCCTTCGTTTCTCCTCGCTCATCTGGGATAACGTGTCGCGCAGGCGCTCGGCCATGTAATTGAACATCGATGCCAGTCGGCCGATTTCGTCGTCGGTCTCCACCTCTATCGGCCGGGAGAAATCTCCGGCGGCCATCTCCGCCGCGCGTCGAGTGATGGCGCCCACGGGTCCGGTGACGGTCTCGGCGAGGGCGAAAGCCGCCACGCCGGTTACCGCTAGCGCCAACAGCGTCGCCCCGAGCAGGATCGACCTGACATCGTGGAGCGTCTGGTAGGCGCCGGCCAGGGAGGCGTTAACGTAGACGGCACCCGCGACCTCCTCGTCCCGCATAACCGGGAGGGCGAGGGACAGGACGGGATCGCGATCGGGCTGTTGCCGGATCTGCTGGGAGGAGGAATCGCCCGAGAGGGCGTGGTCGATTTCGGGCAATACGATACGGCGCCCGACGAGCCCCGCCATACCCAGGCTGGCGGCCTGGACGCGGGCGTCATCGTCGAGAAACAATAGATCCAACCCCGATTCGCGCCCGTAATCTTCGAGGTACTGGGCGATCTGCTCTCGGGGGGCATCCTCGGCGAGATAGCGCTCGAGAAAGCTGGTCAGAAGCCGCGCCTGGCGTTCCGTGTTCCTGGCGTAATTGCCGATATAGTAATCCTCCAGCGACCGCTCCAGGTACCAGCCGATAAGCTGCATCGCCAGGAGGATCATGAGGAAGAATATTATGACGAGACGCGCCCGCAGGGAACGGAACGGACGGATCAGGCTCATGGGCGACATGCCATCATTCCTCTGCATCACCGGTGAAGAGATACCCGACTCCACGGCGAGTAGTTACGAGTGAGGGATCCGATGGATCGATCTCTATCTTCTCGCGCAGGCGCCGGACGGTGACGTCGACGGTGCGCACATCCCCGAAGTAGCTGTAACCCCACACGTCCTGGAGAAGCTGCTTGCGCGTGACGACGCGGCCCTCCCTTTCGGCCAAATACAGCAGAAGCTGGTACTCGCGGCGAGTGAGCCCCGCATCCTCCCCGTCCACATAGGCCTGGTACAGGTTGGTGTCGATTTGCAGCCGCCCGTAATCCATGATGCCCTTTTCGTCGCGGCGATCCATGGATCCGGAGCCGCGCCGGAGCTGTGCGCGCACGCGGGCAAGGAGTTCCCTGGGGCTGAAAGGTTTGGTGACATAATCGTCGGCGCCGGCATCCAGACCGCGCACCACGTCTTCTTCCGAGTCGCGGGCGGTCAAAATCAAGATCGGCACGTCGCTATCGTCTCGAACGCTCTCGCATATATCGAGGCCATTTCTGCCCGGCAGCATCAAATCCAGCAAGATGAGGTCCGGACGAAAATCCGAGATGTTAGCCATGGCCTCGTTACCGTCGTACACGGCCGCCGTCTCGTAGCCGGCATTCCGCAGATTGTATTCGAGAATGTCGGCGATAGCCTTCTCATCTTCCACTACCAGTATCTTAGGGACCATACACCCATTCCTCCCACACTATACCAGATTTCGAAAGAGCACCCCGGGTGAGACTATGACTTCGTTTCTCCACGTTCGCAACCCTGCCGGGCCCGTTCTTCTTCTTGCGATGGCAAATCCAGAGCCCACACGAGGATTTCTCGCAGTATTACTCGCAGGACCGCCACGGTCGGTACCCCCAGGACCATCCCCCAGACTCCGGCCAGGGCGCCACCCGCGAGGACGGAGAACACGACGGCCAGGGGCGTAAGGCCGGTACGCCGTCCGATTATGGTCGGCGTAAGAAACATGCCCTCTATCTGCTGGATGACGACGTACGCCCCCGCAACCCATAATACCATGCTCGGCGACTGGAAGGCTGCGACTACCATTGCCGGGATCGCGCCGATGAAGGGCCCGAAGTAGGGGATGAAGTTGGTGAGCCCCGCCACCGCACCGAGGACGACCGCGAACCGTACACCTATCAACGCGAGGATCGATGCCGAAATCGCGGCCAACATGAGCGCCACCAGGAGATAACCCCTGAGGAAACCCGCCAAGATCGAATCCAGCTCTCGTCCGATCCTGTGCAGGGTCGGTTCGTAGTCGTCGGGGACATTCTGCCAGAGACGCTCTATCAGGTACGGGCCGTCCAACATGAGATAGACGGCCACGAACGGAGTCACCAACACGTTGACCATGCCACCCAGAAAACCCAGGGCCCGTCCCGGGGCCCCGATGGCGAAATCGATCAGGTAATCGCGGGCATCCAACGACATACGATAGACCGCCGCACTGATGGCTCGAGTCAGCTCTTCGTTGAAGTCGAGCGATTCGAAGACATTCGCGACTTCATTCAATGCGACCCTGAAGCGATAGGCCCAGGTAGGTATCATCCCCGCGAAGTCGGTGACTTCTTCGATGAGCAGGGGAACGGCCAGGACCAAAAACAGTGCGACGATTCCCAGAAAAACGGCGACTATTGCGATGACGGCTCCCGGACGTCCCACTCTATGACGCTCCGCCCAGGCCACGGCCGGCTCCAACGCGTAGGCTACTACGGCCCCCAACGCGAAGGGAAGAAGAATTGCCCGCACCTTCCAAAGGAGCCACAGTCCGGCCAGGGATAGAGCCGCGAATAGTGCCACCTGACGATAACGCCGCGACGAGGAACTCAATGGACCCCTCCTATAAATTGGTCACTCTGAGTTTAACCCGTGGTGATTGCCAATCCAAGCGTGGTGATTATGATACCAAATGAGGGTAAAGGTAAGATAAGTTGCGGCTAGAATAGCTGCACTAAGATTTGGAGGGATGAAGATATGGACAAATACTGGGTACCCACGCTCAAACCTGACCTCCACTACGTCGGAAGTCGCGATTGGGACCGTCGCATGTTCGACGCGCTGGTTCCGCTGCCCGAGGGAACCACCTACAACTCCTATCTGATCGTCGGAGAAAAGGCAGTCGCCCTGGTCGATACGGTGAACCCCGGATTCGAAAAGGAGCTTTTGGCGAAGGTCGATAACATATTGGGCGATAGACCCATCGATTACGTGGTGATGAATCACGCGGAACCGGATCACGCGGGATCCATTCCCGCGGTCTTGAAGCGCTACCCCGAAGCGACAGTCTTCGCCACATCTCGAGGCATCGACATGGCGGCCACCTATTTCGGCGTAACGGAGGAGAAATCGCACGCGATTGCGGATGGTGAAACCCTGGATCTCGGCGGAAAGACATTGCGTTTCATTGAAGCGCCCATGCTGCACTGGCCCGAGACCATGTTCACCTATGTCGAGGAGGATCGCACCCTCCTAACCTGCGATTTCTTCGGGGCCCACACCGCCGCGGGCCTTTATTCCGATGAGGATGAGGATTACCACGCGAAGCTCAAGCGCTATTTCGGCGAAATCATGATGCCCTACCGCCGCATGGCCGACCGCGCCCTCGGCAAGATTTCGGATCTGGATATCGATCTCATAGGTCCCTCCCACGGCCCCGTCCATCGGGAGATCGAGCCCCTGATGGAAATGTATCGAAGCTGGGCCAAGGGCGAGCTGGCCAACAAGGTCTTGATAGCCTATGTAAGCATGTGGGGCTCCACCAAGAGGATGGCAAATCAGATGGCGCAAAGCCTCGGCTCCCGCGGTGTGGACGTGCGGGTCTACGATATCCTGACCACGGATACGGGAGATATCGCTCGAGATCTGGTCGACGCCGCGGCAATCGTGCTCGGCGCGCCCACGGTACTTTCCGGCATGCATCCCGTGGGAACGAACGCCGCCGTCCTGGTGCGCGCTCTGCGGCCACCCGCCCGTTACGCCGCCGTGTTGTCTTCGCATGGTTGGAGCGGCGGCGCGATGAAGCAGGTGGAGGAGGTATTGGGTACTACCGACCTCGAAATGGTGGGCTATATCGACGTGAAGGGTCCGGCGACTGGTGAGGTGTTGGCCGACGTCGACTCTCTCGCCGCCGATTTGGTCGATCGGATGAAGGGTTAATCCGGCCCTCGCGCTCGCGAAACCCGCGAAAGTAGGACGGCCATGAGAATCAGCACTGCCCAGCGGATCGCAACGTAGGGTAGTGTGTCACCCCATAGCACTCCGACCATGATCACCAAGAGTCCGGAGATGCAAATGGCGCCGCCCGTCTCGCGCAGTCGGGCGGCGTTCCCCTCTTCGGCACGCGAAGATCCCATCACCACCAGTCCCACCACGAATAGGGCAATACCCAGGGCTATCGCGGCCACGGTGTTAGTCACGGGAATAACCTCCGAGAATCGGTTTGGGGGACAAAGGCCATCACCATCGCATACTCGACGTACGCACCATCACCGTTTTGCGTGAATGCCGCTTTCTCAGGTGGTATCAGTCCGGGAAGTAGTTGAGGGGATTTCGGGGGGTGCCATCGACGCGGATCTCGAAATGCAAATGGGGGCCGGTGGACCGCCCGGTGTTACCGGAACGACCGATCACATCTCCTCGCGCGACGACGTCGCCGACGGAGACGTCGATGCCGCTCAGGTGAGCATATACCGTCACCAGTTCGCCACCTCCGTGATCTACGAAGATGACTTTACCGTAGGCGCCCTGCCAGCCGGCGGACGTTACCATGCCTCCATCGGCCGCCTTGATCGGGGTTCCAACAGACATGACGAGATCGATGCCGGTGTGAAACCCGCCGGTGCGCCATCCGAACCCCGACGACAACCGACCCGGGGCCGGTACGATGAATCTGCCGGATCCGTGCTGCGGGACGGTCTTGGTGCCCCGGATGACCACGTGGGTCTCGGGTTCCGAAAGCCGCTCCTCCGAGAGCACTTCTCGGGAGACCTCGACACCGTCTTCCACCACGACGCGTGCCCTCACGGCTATTTCTCCGCGGCGGCCCGGCTGCTCGACTTCTCTTTGCCACGGCCACATGTCGGGGTTCTCTTTGGTGACGACGTCGAAGGGTTCGTACCGTACATACTCGTGCACTTCTTCCGTACGGAGCGTTACGTGGGGTTCGGCGACGACCATATTCACCCTATCGCCGGGTTGCAGGCGAGATAGATCTCCCTTATCCGGGTTGGCCCGCTGCAGTTGGTCCACGGACATTCCGGCGGTCTCGGCTATTCCCCAGGCAGTATCGCCCCTTTGAACTTCGTGCTCGACGATCTCATCGGTACCACGCAAGAGTATTTGCTCGACGGATTCGACGTCCTGGACTTCCTCGGGCTCGACGGGATAGGGGGTGAAAGAAATCTGTTCCACTATTTCCACGTTACTTACCATCACATCCCCGGACTCCTCGCATGCCCGACGGTGAGATTCCTTGATATCTTCGATGACCTGGCGCGCCCGGGTCACATCGCGCACCGTTCCGATCCTTTCGTCGCCGATCTCGATACAGACGGCGTGGGTCAGGAAGGCACCCCGCTCCTCGATCTTCGCCCGGATTTCACCCACGGGTGTGAGTTCTGGCATGGAAAAATCCGTGTCCCGTTCGAAACGCAGATCCTGTTCCAGTGCCACCTCGTAACCACTCATCAATCTCCGAAACTCCAGGGAATCCTCGAGTGCCTCGCTTACGGCCGCGGGATCGTCGGTCAAACCGAGGAATTCTTCATCCATATATACCGAGTAAAAGGAGTGTTCTTCGGAGGTGTCCGCTGCAGTGAACTGGGGGTTGGAAGTCTCCGCATCCGGGAGGTCTCCCAGGCCAAACGACAGCCAAAGCAGGCAAACCAAAAAGGCGCTGAAGAATACCAGTATGCGCCTGGTGGGCCCCCGGGGAGGTATCATGGCAGGTAGTTCATGGGATTATTGGGATCACCGTTTTCGCGAATTTCGAAGTGCAAATGCGGGCCCGTCGATCTCCCCGTGCTTCCGACCCGACCGATGAGGGTATCCTGGGTCACGTTCTGCCCCACATTTGCCGTTATGGCCGATAGATGCGCGTAATAGGAGCTCATGCCACCGCCGTGATCGACGATCACCAGATACCCGTAGGCACCGCGCCAACCGGCGTGGCTCACCCGCCCGGCGCGCGTCGGCGTTACCGGTGTCCCGGTGCCGGTCGCGATGTCTATACCGGTGTGGAAACCTCCCCAGCGATAACCGAAGGGAGAGGAAATGCGACCGCGCGTAGGCCATCGATACAACTCGCCCCTAACCGCCAGTACGGCCTCGCGTTCGGGCCTGGCACCGGGCACGATCACCTCTTCGCCCACCGGCAGGTCTTCGCCCTCGCGCAATCCGTTTGCGGCCAACAAATCGGCCAAATTCACCCCGTGTCTGTCCGCGACGGCGGAGGCACTTTCGCCGGGACCGACGCGATGCAACAAACCGGATACGGTGAGTATCTTGAGGGTGTCGCCCGGCTGTAGTGCATTCCAATTGCTCAGATCGTTGATTATAGCGAGGGTCTCGGCGTCGGTACCGAAGGAATTAGCTATCTCCGAGAGCGTATCGCCGGACTCGACTTCGTATTCGATTACCTGCGCGTGGAGGGGAGGATCTAGGGGTGCTTCGCCTTCGATCGGTGGAGGTGGACTGTACACCGGTGGCGGCGCCATGGAAGACGACGGCTTCCCGTACCCTTCTTGCGCGACGACCGGCGTGCCCAAGAGCGCGAGAGCGATCATCAAAAAGGAAAATACCAACGCCAAAGCGAACATCCCGCGGGACGGCCGCTTCGAGTAGGTACCATCGCTTCCTGGTCTATTTGATAAATCGTAGTCGCTAGTGTCGCCCTTGGCCGACAATCGAAAACCACTCCTTATTAGTAAAGGCGGGCCGACACACGATACCCACCCAGGATGTTCTCCGCAACCGAGTATAGCAGAAGTTCCACAGTTCGGGTAACCCGTCCATATGTTCGGAAATGATAGCCCCGGAATTTGACTTCTTTACAAAACCCAACTTGAGTTTTCTCCAGAAGTTCGCGATATCCTTTTTCGAATTGCGCGATTTCCGCCAATTCGATCCAATTGCCGATCGAAGGAGAGGTACCCGTGGAACCGGACCCCCCCCCTCGGCTGGTTCGAGTCCGCGAGGCGCCAGGTCCGATAGCCGCGTCTGACTCTCCACATATCACGGGGGATATTGACGCTCCTCACGACATTGCGCGAGATATGCGATTACCCTGGATTTTTCACTCCAGATTCGTTAGTGGTGGTCATCCGGGACTGACCACTATAGGCGTCCGATGGGGACGCCGACGGATTCGTCGCGGCGGTCGGCCGAATTGAGAAAGAACAGGGTCTTCGAAGTCGAAGTCCGAGGTGGGGGCGAGAATCGCAGTACGCTGAGCGCGAAACTTCTTCAGGGGCCCGAGATTATCGCCTACAGGCTCGTTCGAATGTCGGGCAGCGTGCCGGCGCACTCCCATCTTCGCCGGGATACGGCCGGGATTCCCCTGGCATGTATCCCGGCCGAACGAGCCCACAGTGCACCCGGTCATCGCCCGTGCAACTCGGGAGGCACCGAAAGGCTCTCGGGGTCCGCATGTGAGATTAAACCGTAACCATCGCAAAACACCAATGCCGCTCACTCGTACCGGGTTCGAGGAGCCAGATCTCGCTCGGAGAAGGAAGCGCGGGTAGGATCCCTCTCCAAAAAAAGAGGCCACTCCGAGGAGTGGCCTTGAGCTGGCGACGGGATTCGAACCCGTGAACCTGCCGCTTACGAGGCGGCCGCTCTACCAACTGAGCTACGCCAGCTAAAATTGGAGCGAGAGACGGGATTCGAACCCGCGGCCCTCGGCTTGGGAAGCCGACGTTCTACCCCTGAACTACTCTCGCTCCCGGCTTTTTCGCGCCTCGCGACGGTATAGATATTATAAAAACAAACGGTCGGAGCGTCAAAGGCTCCGACCGTAGATGCGGAGGCGACGGGATTTGAACCCGCGATCTCCGGCGTGACAGGCCGGCATGTTGAACCGCTACACTACGCCTCCAAAAACTCATTCATCTATCCGCGACTACGGGAGCAACGGCAAATAATATCCTACACGCCCTTCGCCCGCCTTGTCAACCATTTTGAAGCCCTTCGCGCGGGAGGAAATGCCTCCCTCTCGCTGAGGAAAAACCCGGTCTTTTCCAGGCGTCAAACTGAGATCCGCATCTTCACTCGAGTACACTCAAATGCCGCCGAACACGTTCTCGATTTGGATTGTCTGTTCCCGTCCCGGACCCACTGAGATCATGGAAACCGGTGCTCCCGCTCGATCGGCGATAAGATCGAGATATTCCCGCGCCGCACCGGGTAGGTCGGAATAGCTGCGGGCGGAGGTAATATCCTCCGACCAACCCTCAACCTCGACGTACTCCGGTTCACAGGCGGAAAACACCGCCAGATCGTGGGGGTAGTCTAGGGTCTTCCCACCCGGATGGCGATATCCAGTGCAAACCTTCACGGACTCCAACCCACTCAGCGTGTCCAATTTGGTTATGCACAAACCGGACAGACCGCTAACCCGAACGGAATATCTCAGTATGACCGTATCCAGCCATCCCACCCGACGGGGACGACCCGTCGTCGTTCCATATTCCGCCCCCTGCTCTCGCAACCAACCTCCCATGGTGCCGAACAGCTCGGTGGGCATGGGACCATCTCCCACCCGAGAGGTGTAGGCTTTGGCGACTCCGATCACCCGGGATATCCGCGTGGGACCTACGCCGGTACCGATGCAGGCTCCCCCGGCGGTCGGGTGCGAGGAGGTAACGTATGGATAGGTTCCGTGGTCGACGTCGAGCATGGTGCCCTGGGCACCTTCGAAAAGCACCCGTTCGCCATCCTCGATGGCGCCGTTTATCAGTATGGATGTGTCACAAACGAAGGGGCGCAGACGTTCCGCGTATCCCAAATACTCTTCCACGACCCGGTCGGGGTCGAAACCTTCGGAGTCGTAGACCCGCTCCAGGAGGTGGTTGACCTGGGCCAGCTGGAAGACCACTTTGTCGCGGAATACCTCGGGATTCATCATATCCACGACACGGATACCGGCGCGAGAGGCCTTATCCATATACGCCGGGCCGATACCGCGATGCGTGGTACCGATCTTTCGGTCACCTCGGCCCTCTTCTTCCAAAGCATCCAGGCGTCGATGATATGGCATTATTACGTGGGCGATGTCGCTCAATTTTATCAGCGCAGGGTCACATCCCGCCCGCTCGAGCCCTACGATCTCCTCGAGCATGGGACCGGGATCGACGACGACCCCGTTGCCAATTACGGATACTTTGCCCGCGAGAATCCCCGAAGGAATCAGGTGCAGCTTGTGAGTCTTGCCGGCCACCACCACAGTGTGTCCCGCGTTACTCCCGCCCTGATACCGCACCACTACATCGGCCTTCTCGGCGAGAAAATCCGTCATCTTGCCCTTACCCTCATCGCCCCACTGGGCACCAACCAGTACTACCGCCATCGACACGCTCCCCCCAATGTCTCCCTCACAAGTCTCGCGCAATCTGACGCGCCGCCCGTACTCCCGAGGCCGACGACTGAGCCAAGCCGTGGGTGATCCCGGCACCGTCACCGGTGGCGAAAAGTCCGGCCACCGGAGTTTCCATGTGCTCATTTACACCGATTCTAGAAGAATAGAACTTGACCTCCACACCGTAAAGCAGGGTATGCCGCGAGTGTACCCCGGGAATGAGGACATCCAGTGCCTCGAGCATCTCGAGTATGCCCAAAAGCTGACGATATGGTAATACCAGGCTCAGATCGCCGGGTGTCGCTTCCGTCAACGTCGGGCGCACGACTCCCCGGGCCAGACGGTGCTCGGTGGAGCGCCTCCCGGCCAGGAGATCGCCGAGTCTCTGGACGAGGACTCCCCCGCCGAGCATGTTCGCCAAAGAGGCGATGTTACGGCCGTAACGGTTCGGCTCGTCGAAGGGTTCGGTGAAAGATTTGGAGACCAGCAGAGCGAAATTTGTGTTGTCCGTCGCTCGATCGCGATAACTGTGGCCGTTCACCGTCACCAGATCGTCGAGATTCTCCACCGTAACCTCACCGTGGGGACACATGCAAAAGGTGCGAACTCGATCGTCGAAGGATTTCGAGTAATAGATCAATTTGGACTCGTACACTTTCTCGGTGATTTCCTCGGTAACCAGGGCCGGCACCTCGACCCGGACTCCCACGTCCACGGGACCCGATTTACCGAGTATGCCGAGCCTACGCGCCTCGCCCTCTACCCATTCGGCCCCCGAGCGCCCGGGCGCCAAAATGACCCGTCGAGAGCCTATCGGTCGCCCGTCGACGATGACACCGCAGACATTGTCTCCGGCGACCTGAACGCTTTCGACTTCCGAGTCGAAGGCGACTTCCACCTTACCCCGCAGGTACTCTCGGGCCTCCCCCAGGATATCGGCGCACCTTTCGGTCCCGAGGTGTCGGATGCGCGCGGGCACGAACATCAGGTCCGCCGCGGCGGCACGACGACGCAGGTCTCGTTCCACTTCTTCGTCGCCACCGTACACTTCGCGGGAGGCCCCGAAACGAAGGTACCATCCGTCGCAGTAGTCGATCAGATCCGTCAGTTCGGAGTCGGGCATGTATTCGGAAAGACTGCCCCCGAACTCGGTGGTCAGGGTCAGTTTGCCGTCGCTGAACGCCCCGGCGCCACCCCACCCCGAAACGATGGAACAGGGCTGGCAGTGCGCGCAAATCCCGGTCTTTTGCATGGGACAGGTTCGTCGCGAAAGGTCGTGACCGCGTTCTACCATGAGAATGGAGATGTCGGGACATAGCTTCGTCAGCTCCAAAGCCGCAAAAATCCCTGCGGGCCCCGCGCCCACGATGATGACGTCGTAGTTACCCTTGCCCACGGTCAGTCCTCCTCACGCCAGGAAGGTTCCACGAAACGGCTATACTGCTTCATGAAGATCAGATTGATGAGTCCCGTGGGTCCATTCCTCTGTTTGGCAATTACCAGATCCATGAGGTTCTCGTTCTCGTTTTCGGGATTGTTCCACAGGAAGGTGACAAGGTCGGCATCCTGTTCTATGGCTCCGGACTCCCGCAGATCCGACAGTTGAGGACGACGATCGGATCGCTGTTCTACCGCCCTGCTCAGCTGGGAGAGCGCCACCACCGGGCACTTCAATTCCCGGGCCAAACCCTTCAGCGACCGGGAAATCTCCGATATTTCCTGCTGCCTGTTCTCCAGGCGAGTCCCGTGCATGAGCTGCAAATAGTCCACCAGGATCAGGCCGACGTTGGCCTCCGCCTTCATGCGTCGCGCGCGACCCCGCAATTCCATGGCACTGAGAGTGGGTGAGTCGTCCACGTATATCTCCACCTCACTCAGTTTTCCGAGGGCGCGGGACAGCTTCGGCCAATCCTCGTCGCGAAGGTATCCGGAACGCAGGCGATGCCCGTCGATGCGGGCCTCTGAGGCCAGAAGACGCATGGCCAGCTGCTCTCTCGCCATTTCCAGGCTGAAGATGGCAACCGGAATGCCGTAACCGATGGCGGCATTGGCCGCGATGTTGAGTGCCAGCGTGGTCTTACCCACTGAGGGGCGGGCCGCGATGATTATCAACTCCGACGGGTGGAGACCCGACGTCATCTCGTCCAACCGGCGAAAGCCCGTGGGTACCCCGACGACGTCACCCTTACTATTGTAAAGCTTTTCTATCTCCTCGAAGGTGTCCCGGAGTATGATCTCCAGGGGCGCGTAGCTTCTCCCCAGCCGTCCCTGTGCCAGCTCGAAAATCAATTGCTCGGACTTATCCAGAACGTCCTGGGGGTCGTCCGCGCTCGAGTAGACCATGCGATTGATCTCCGCCGACGCGCGAAGCAGGCGCCTCAAGAGGGATTTTTGCTCGACGATCTTGGCGTAATGCTCGATGTTGGCAGCCGTGGGGACGGAGGAAGCGATGTCGGATATGTAGACGGCACCGCCCACAGCCTCCAGGCTATCGCGGCGACCGAGTTCCTCGGTCACGGTGACGAGATCCACGGCCTCGCCTCGATCGAAGAGTCGCAACATCGCCTCGAATATCTTTCGGTGGGCTTCCCGATAAAAGTCGTCAGGATGCAAGAGCTCGGCGGACGCGATGATGGCATCCCTATCCAGCATCATGGAACCGAGCACTGACTTCTCGGCGTCCTCATTATTCGGTGGCACCCTATCCATCAGAGTACTCAAGCGGGCCCCCTCCTCGGGACGAGATTCCTCACTCCTCGGCGTTTACCTCCACCGTGATGGGAACCTTCACTTCCGGATGCAAGTCCACGACGACTTCGCGCTCACCCAACTCCCGGATTGGCTCCGTCAGTTGAATCTTGCGGCGATCCACTTCCAAACCGGTCGCGTCGCGGATGGCGTCCGCTATATCCTGGGAGGTCACCGAACCGAACAATTTGCCCGAAGCCCCCGCCCGTGCGGTCAATGTCAGGTGCAGGTCCTCGAGGCTTTCACCGGTCCGCCGGGCTTCGACAAGGGTCTCCTCGGCCGCACGACGCCGCCGGTTGAGCTCTTCTTCCAATCGGGCTATGTGGGCCTTGGTCGCCCTTTGCGCCATTTCTCGCGGTATGAGGTAATTGCGGGCGTAGCCGTCCGCGACTTCGACTACGTCGCCGGGACTCCCGAGGTTTTCAACTTCTTCCAACAGGATGATTCTCATTTCGCGTCCTCCTCATTTTCTTCCTCGAGTCCGGGATCGTTTCTTTGGGCCGACTTGCGATCGAAGAAACGCCTGATGTCCAAACCCGAGTCTAGTATTGCCGCCAGGGGGAGGATGGATACCCCCAGGGGGTTGATGGTTATCAATCCCGTGACTATTCCGGCCACGAGCGATGACTGGATTACTCGCTTCAGCAGGAAAAACAGCAGGGCCGCCCCGAAGACCAGGTAGGCTCCGTTGACGGCAAATAGTACATTCTCCGCCAGAACTACCGGATAGATCGAATCCTCTCCCCCATAAAGCATGATCACTCCATAGGAGACCATCAGCGCGATCGCCAACCATATCGGGGCGCGCCACCGCGCGAACGAAGGCAAATGGGGAACGGGATACCCCATCCTCGGAAGTATCAACCGAGTGACTCCGAAGGTCCAAATCGAGTAAAGAAAAGCGGACATCATCAGCATGGCGGGGAAGACGGTTTCCATGACGTCCACCGCCATCTCCATCTCCGCCGCGATGTCGCGACCCTCGTCCACTCCCAAACTGGAATAGGTATCGGCCATCATCTCCGCGCTCAACGTGGCAGATTCCCTGATCTGGGCGACCAGATCGACACCCATCAGGGGTCCGGCAACCGCGAGCGTTATCAGAAAGGAGAGGGCGATGACTGCGGTTCCCACACCGACCAACGTAGAAGCGGACCATCCCCTGTGCAATCCCAGGCCGAAGGCCACGCCTATGAGGCCGACGATGGTAATGCCCGCCAACAGAGCCTGAATCACGCCCAGGAATATGGTCGAGAGCACCACCGTGACGGCCACGGTCATGATGCCGTAGCGGAGGCCGTGGCGAAGAATCACCAGCATAACCGGCACCGGCCAGACGAGTACTACCAGAAATCCCGCCAGAGGGAGGAATGCCCCGAGGAACATCAGGAGAACGGTAATGGCCGCAAGTAAAGCACTCTCAGCCAGTGCGCGCGTAGATCCTTCCCGTTCCACGGGAACACCTCCCCTCTCCACATAATCGAGCTGAACCCGGCGACGATGACACTACCCGGAGGTCGGCCTCGTCTTCGCGGGAACCTTCAGAATTGGTCTAGCTCACATCCACGGTGAAGGGGAGCAGCGCCATGATCCGGGCTCGCTTGATGGCCCGGGTGAGCTGTCTCTGATGGCGGGCGCAATTACCGGTGACGCGCCGGGGAAGAATCTTTCCCCGATCGCTTATGAATCGGCGCAGGCGGCCTACGTCCTTGTAGTCCACCCCTTCAACCTTGTCGACACAAAAGCCACATACCTTGCGGCGTTTCTTTCTCGGTCTCTTTGGTGGCAATTCGGTTACCTCCCCTCTCTAGAAGGGTACTTCGTCCTCGAAATCCTCTTCGAAGAGATCTTCGAAATCATCGATTTCCTTGCTCTTTTGGGGCTTCGCCCGGGAGGATCCGCTGCGGTCTTCGGGCCAATCGAGAAACCTCACATCATCGGCGACGATCTCTACGGTCCTGCGGCGCTCGCCTTCGGCGGTCTCCCAGTTGCGGGCCTGTATCATTCCCTTAACCGCCACGAGCCTACCCTTGTTGAGGTTGGCCGCCACGATCTCAGCCAGTTTCCGCCAGCATACGATGTCCAAAAAGTCCGTCTCGCGTTCGCCTTCCCGGTTGGTGAAGGACCGATCCACCGCGAGGCGGAAGTTGGACACGGCAATACCACTCACCGTGTAGCGCAGTTCGGGGTCCGCCGTCAGTCGTCCTATCAGGACAGTCACATTTAACATTTCATAGACCCCCTCACTCGGCCTGTTAGTCCTCCTGGTTGACGATCATGAAACGCATGATCGTATCGTCCAATTTCAGTCTCCGATCGATCTCCCGGGTAAGATCCTCATCCCCGGCGAACTCCAGCATGGAATAGTAACCCTCGTCGAAATCGTCGATCTCGTAGGCGAGACGACGAATACCCCACTCGTCGACATCGTGCATGGTCCCGCCCAGCTCCTCTACCAGATCTCGGTAGAAAGCCGTGCGTTCCCGGGCAACGTCGGTGCCGGCGTCGGGGCGCACTATAAACATTAATTCATAATCGCGGAACGACAAGACTGTGGTCCTCCTTCCCTCGGCCTGTGCGGCTTTGCCTCCCGGACAAAGCGGGAAGTGAAGCGATTTGGTTGTGGCCTGATTACTGTGCCCGAGTATTATAACACCGCGGCTTCGGCCTTCCAAGCTTAAGCGTTGAAGAGAATTTGGAGTACGTCACCCTCCCGCACGCGGTAATCGCGACCCTCGACCCGGAGCAGACCGCGTCGGCGCGCTTCGTTCCGGGATCCAATTTCCAAAAGAGTTTCCGCCTCCACCACCTCGGCACGAATGAAGCCGCGGGCCATGTCGGTGTGGATCTTGCCCGCCGCTTCTAGGGCGGTGCTCCCTTCCTCGAGAGACCAGGCTCTGGTCTCTTTTTCGTTACCGGTGAAGAAAGTGATCAAACCCAAGAGATCGTGAGCCGCCCGGATAAAGCGTTCCCGGCCCGATCGAGTCAACCCGGCGTCCTCCAGGAACATCTCGCGCTCCCCCGGTTCCAACTCCGCGAGCTCGTCTTCGAAGGCGGCGGCAAGGGAAATCACCCTGCCGCCGCGCCGCTGGAGGTCGGCCACCGTTTCTTCGAATCCCGTGGCCTCGGGCTCGCCGGTGTTTAGCACGTAGAGGACCGGGAGACGGGTCAGGAGTCTCATCTCATCGGCCAAAGATCGTTCGGTGAGATCCAAATCCTCGCGAGCGAGATAGGCGCCGGATTCAAGTTTCTCCCTCAGTCTCTCCGCGTGGGCAACCCTGGTTCGCGCCTCGGGGGTGGCGGACTTCGCCTCCGCTCGCAGGTCCTCCAGGCGTCGACGCACGGTCTGTAGGTCGGCCAGAATCAACTCGGTCTCGACGAGATCCGCGTCCCCGATGGGATCCAGGGGCCCCTGGGCGCGCACCACGTCACCCCGATCGAAAGCCCGCAGGACGTGGGCTATGGCGTCCACCTCACGAATGTGTCCCAGGAAACGGTTACCCAGGCCTTCCCCTTCGCTGGCACCACTGACGAGGCCCGCGATGTCGACTACCGACACGGTGGTGGGCACCACGCGATCCGAACCCAACACGCGCCCCAGGGGGTCGAGTCTCTCGTCGGGAACCGGGACGCTGCCCACACTCCCGTCCACCGTGGTGAAAGGGTAATGGCCGACTTCGGCGCCGGCCCCTGTGATCAGATTGAACAGGGTAGACTTACCGGCGTTGGGTAATCCTACCAGTCCTAACCTCAAAGTGCATCACCCGAATTCTCCGGGTCTCCATCGGGACGTATCACGCGTTTGATCCGCCGCTCGACCTTGCTTCGCGGCAACATCACCAGGCGTCCGCATCCGAGACAGCGCAGGCGAAAGTCGGCGCCGATCCGCAGGATTTCCCATCGATCGGAACCGCAGGGATGCGGCTTGCGCAAGACCACCACGTCGCCCACCCGAACATCGGGGCGTTCGGGACTCATGACAACTCCTCCTCCACGATCTTTGTCATTGCGGCGGGAACCACGACGCGACGGGGGTAGGGAATCTCGATGCCCTCCTCGTCGAAACGACGCTTGATGCGCCGGCGAATCTCCCTTTCAACCCTCCACTGTTCCATGTTCTTGGCGCGAGCCCGAAGGGTCAGGGTCATCGACGAGTCATTTAGCGACGCCAGTCCCAGGACCTGCGGCCCCTCTTCCAGGACGTCCATCAGATCCACCATGTTCTCGCACAGGTCCTCGAGCACGGCGATGGCGTGGTCGGCATCTTCTTCGTAGGCTATGTCCACGTCCACGAGAACCCGCATCGGGCCGCGGGAATAGTTGGTGACCGTTTCGATACTGCCGTTGGGCAAATAGTGCAGCTGACCTCCGAAGTCGCGTACCTTGGTCACCCTCAGACCCATTTCGTCTACCATCCCGGATATGGAAGCCATTTCCACATAATCCCCCACCGCAAACTGGTCTTCCAGCAGCAGGAAGAAACCGCTGATGACATCCTTGACGAGGCTTTGCGCGCCGAAGCCGACCGCCAGACCGACGACACCGGCGCCCGCGAGGAATTGAGTGGTCTCTATTTGCATCTTGGGTAGCACGGTGAGGAGGGCCACGAAGTCCATGGTGTAGCGAAATGAAGATTGGATCAGTCCCTTGAGTGTAACCAGACGGCTCACGTGTTCCTCGGTGGTGAGCCGTGATTGAGTCATGCGGACCACGCGATCGAGCGCCGCACTTCCTATCCTGATGGCTATGTGAAACGCGACGAGAATGAGCAATATTTCGATG
This sequence comes from Bacillota bacterium, assembly GCA_046483165.1. Classification (GTDB taxonomy): domain Bacteria; phylum Bacillota; class Sulfobacillia; order SLMV01; family SLMV01; genus CSSED11-154. The sequence continues at coordinate 37,963 of JAWODQ010000100.1, forward strand.
CCCGTAGCCACCAGAACCCCCGGATCTACGGACTCCGACACTCGTTGCCAAACTGATTCGAGACTCATGCCACAGGCCTCCCTCTCATCCATGCCGCCCTCACGTAGGGTAGTTTAACCACGATATCTGCGGTGGGCACGTTTTCGGTGATTAGATCTCTCAACGGTCCCATCAGGTAAAACAGGCGCGCCAGACTGTGGGCCGCGGTACTATCTTCGATCAGCCGCGCCAGCGATCCGAGATACGGAATGGCGGGAGCCAGCGCCGAGATTACACCGAAACCTACCGCCAATCCGAATATGGTGGCGAGCAATCCGAACACGGCCCCCAGAATGCGATCCAGTATGCCGAGGACACTCCAGGATATTGCCCGCTTCATCGAGCCTCCCACGACCTCGGCTACGATGCGGACGAGCATGTACAGTATCAAAAAGGCCGCGACGGTGAGAATGATCTCGGCAAGTTGCGCGTGCGTCAACGCGGCGCTGAAGAACTCACCGGCCTCGAGCGGCAGCACCACGTTCTCCGCGAGATAGGCTTCGAGGGAAGACCGCCATCCCCATTCCCGTTCTGCCACTGCGACCAGGTTCGGCGCGAATTGCCAGCCCATCCAAAACCCCACCAGCAGGCCGCCGAAGGAAAACAGGGAAAGGAGAAAACCCTGGCGCACACCCCGAATTACGCCGACGACGAGCACGACCGCCACGAATAGATCCAATGTCATATCGTCTTCCTTTCCTTTCTCCTTGCGGCCCCGGCCCGCCTCAGGTAACCGGCCAGTGCCACGAGGATAACGGCACCCCCGAGCAGTTGATGGGATGCGGGGGTCTCATCCAGTATCAACCATGCCATGACCGTGGCCGCGACGGGCTCGCCCAAGACCGAAAGCGACACACCGGAAGTCTGCACGTGGGCGAGGGCCCAGTTCAACAATGTGTGCCCAAACAGCGTGGGCAGAATGGCCAGGGCCAAGAATATTGCGTGTTCCCGCATCGAATATCCTGTGAGGGGAACTCGCAGCGCTCCGGCGATCAGCGCGGTGCTGATCGATGCGACCGAATAGACCACCACCGTATAGGGCAGAGTCCCCACCGTGCGGCGAACGAAACGGCCCACCAGCAGGTACCCGGCCATCGCCCCGGCTCCTCCCAGGGCCAAGAGATCGCCCGTGAGGGTGGTGCTTGCACCCATGCCTCCACCGAAGGCGAGGATGGCGGTTCCCACCAGACCCGCGATCATCGCGAATAGGGCTTTAGGGCTGAGACTTTCGCGAAAGAGCAAATAACCTCCTGCCGCGGTGATGAGCGGATGGAAGGATACGAGCACGGTCGATGCTGCGACGGTGGTAAATCCCAAAGATGTTATCCAAAGACCGAAATGGACCGCCAGGAAAATGCCCGCCGCGGCCGACCTCAGCAGGGTTCCGCGATCGAAATCGCCGAAAGAGTGTCGGCCGGGTAACGCCAGGATCATGTGCAGCAGGGCGGCGTATACCAAACGGTAGAAGGCTATGACCAGTGCGGGTGCCGAAGAGATGCGGATGAGGATGGACGCCGAGGAAATCCCGACTACCGCCAGGAGCAGTATGAGTCCGGGTGCGGGCACGGACGGGGTTCGACGATTGCAGGTCACGGGCCGGGCCTCCCCTCGAGTTCACCAGCGAGACGAAGAGTCCAAGATTATGAGCGTCAGGTAGGATACCCAGGCGAGTGGGCTGGGCGGCAAGGCGATCCCCCAGAACAGATTCGCGATGGCGACGAGGACGGCGATTACGCACGCGATGGCCAGATATCCGAGCGAAATCTCCCGCGATTCGGCCGGCACCATGCGCAGGGCGGGCCAGCGATGATGCACGTAGAACTCTCCCACCGTTCCGGTTAGAAGAAAGGCGGCCAGGGTTCGCCCCCAGCCGGGTAGCCCGGGCCACAGCTGGTCTATCTGAATTCCCAAAATGTATAGGGCGACCGCCAGGAGAGCCGCCAGCCCCCAGAAAGCGGGGCTGGTGAGTCGAGGCAGCCGATCACTTCCGCGCTCACGTCCCGTGCCGGATACTCCTCCCGCACTCAAGATGAACACCTCCGGGAACACTGCGGAATATTTCCCGGGAAATATTCCGTCACCGCCGGATAGCAGGGCGGCGCCTTCGCCTCACCGATCCGGCCTTCACTCATAGGATGGCGAAAAGCATCGGGATCGCGAGGATCACCAGGATACCACCGAGACAACCGAAGCGTCTCCAGAACCCGCCGCCGACTCGCCCCCGCGCGGGGGTTTCCTCGTCATCACCTCGGGTGCCGATGCCGTGGCGATCTCGCCCGAAGACCTTGATCTTCTGGCTCCGCTTGAAGTGGCTGACGTGCTTGTCGATCTGGCCCACCCGCTTGTAGGCGGCGGCAATATTATTGTGCGCCACCGAATAATCAGGGTCGTACTTCAAGGCCTTCGAGTAAAGCGCAATGGCAATGTCGTTTTCTCCCTTGTTTAGGAAGATGTTACCCAAATTGGACAGCGCGGCCGGCAGTTTCGGATCCAGCACTACGGCATCGTAAAAGCACTGCTCCGCGTGTTCCAACTCGCCCATCCGGGCGTATGCCACGCCCGCCTTGTTAATGGCGTAGGCATTATCGGGTTCTTCTTCGAGCACTTCCAGATAGAGGCGCAGCGCCTCCCAGTTGTCGCCCTTTTTCAGATTGCTATCGGCGAGCTCGAGCGGAGTGTTCTCCTCGCCATTTTCCAGATTGTTATCGGCGAGCTCGAGCGGAGCGTTCTCCTCGCCATTTTCCTCACGATCCATTCGTGGTCCTCCTCTCGACCCCGGGACGCCAAAACTCTATATCCTTCGCGGCCCGTCGCGGTCGCCAACTATCATATCACAGATATTGCCGCTTCCGGCGATCTCCGAGGGCGGCTACGCGGGGGCCCAATCTCAGGAGTCCTCGGCGGGCGTCTCCTTACGACGAATCACGATCTCGCAGTAATCGTCACCGTCGAGCACATTGTGCTCGTGGACGCATTCCAGCTCGTCATTGTAGCCTTGAACTTTTGCCTGATCCACCCAGCAATAAATGCGGCCCAGTTTCTCTGCATCATGCTCGCCGAAGACCACCGCGAGGGGACACAGGGTCGTGCGCACTTCATCGCGGCCGTCGGTGACCTTCACCGTTTCGCGCCGCCATCCCCTCGAAGGCAGATCGGGAACCTCGTGGAAATTCTCCGGGGTCGGATCCAACCCCATCTCTTCGACTCCGCGCCGAACGTCACGGCCACATTCGCGACCGTATTCCATGATCGCCTGCTTGATGAGCGCTTTACCTTCTTCCTCTCCGAGCCGTGAGATGATGGCCCGGGAAAAATGCAGATAAAGGAGAGCCGTCCTGCGCGCCATTAGCCACACGTCCTGTTCCCAACGATCCTCCGGTTCGGGACCGCTCCAATCGATTGTTTCGAAGTCACGCTCACGCATATCGGACACCTCCAAAGGAACGTACTGGTTTCGGGTTACCAATATATGGCAGCTATGCGCCTTCTTCACGCCCCAGGAACTCGCACACCTCATCGTCCGATACTTGACCGAACGCGCGGTAGAACTGCCCCACCGCCATGAAGGTGGTCGGGGCCATGTGGACCAGTAGCTGATCGCACTCGCCTCGCAGCAAAGTCGCAGCATCCGGCGAGGCGACCGGGAGAGCGAGGACCAGGTGGCTCACTCCCGAGGCCCGCAGGGATCTCGCGGCGGCCAGCACCGTATATCCGGTGGCCGCACCGTCGTCCACGACTATGACGGGACAGCCTTCTATTTCGCCGGGGGTACCGTATTTGTCGC
>JAWODQ010000054.1:0-4245 GCA_046483165.1 Bacillota bacterium
ACTTCGAGGTGGACGGTACCGGTCTTGGTGAAGGCGACATGCGTTGCTACGGCAAGAGCAAGGACGGCCGGGGATGAGGAAGGCCTCGATGCCGCCGTGTCCGATCCCGAAGGCGACCCCATCTCTCCAGCTCCATCGCCCTCGAAGAAAGTGGCGAAAACCCAGGTAGCGGCCTCCCTCCTCGAATATCCCGGCGGTCAGACTCAAAAACAGGATATAGAGAAAGGAATTCGCCCGCAGGGATTCGTACGCGCTTTGGGTGGAGAGAATATCCAAAAGCGGGACGCGCAGCACCAGCTGAGAGAAAACGAAGGTCAAAGCGCCCACCAGGACGGCCATGCCGTTAATCCCCCTGCGATAGTGAAGTAGGATCAAAAGGCCCAGGGGCAGTCCCACACTCACGGCCAGGGTGAATGACATCCAAAAAAGCGAGGCATCGCTTACCAAAGAGACCACTTCCTCCCATCGCTCCGATGATAGCATATCTGCGGGGATGCGGGGAGGTTAGGCGGTGCATGAGGGCGAAATTGGGCGATGTAGAGGCTTGCGGAAGGTTGGTGATGACGATGAGGGCACTGACGGCGGACAGATTGATCGACGGAGAGAGTTCCACTCCCCTGCAGGATGGTGCCGTGGTCTATGACGGCGACAGGATCGTGGCCGTCGGTCCGAGGGATGAGGTCGTAGAACCGGGTATGGAGGTCCACGATTTCCCGGGATGCACCCTGCTTCCCGGGTTGGCGGACTGCCATCTACATTTGAGTCTGGACGGCGAGGGAAGTTTCGAGTTGGGAATGCTCAAGGATCTCACTTCACTCACCGCCATCCGGGCCACCGAGTACGTACTGCGAGATCTGACGGCCGGGTTTACCAGCATAAGGGCCTGTGCTGACAAGGGATTCATCGACGTCGGATTGGCCCGGGCGATAGATCTGGGCTACGTGATGGGGCCGAGGGTGTTCAGCTCCGGTCACATGTTGACCGTAACCGGCGGACGCGACTCCTTCATACCGGGGGTTAGTTTTGCGGACAATCTGTTCGAGGAATGCGACGGCGTGGAAGGTACCGCGAGGGCGGCGCGGCGGCAGCTGAAATACGGAGTGGATTGGGTGAAGCTCGGAGTGACGGGTGCCGTTTCGGCCGGGGAAGGCCTGCCCGGTGCCCAGCAGTTTTCCGAAGAAGAAATGCGGGCGGCGGTGGAGTGCGCCCATCGATACGGGAAGAAGGTGGCGGGTCACGCCCACGGCGCCGACGGGATCAAGGCGGCGGTACGGGCCGGAGTGGATTCCATCGAACACGGATGGTTGGCCGACAGGGAAGCAGTGGAAATGATGGTTTCGGCCGGCACCTACTGGGTCCCGACCCTGGCCCCGCTCCATTTCAACCTGCTGCACGGTACCGAGGGCGGCATTCCGGAATCGGTGGTCGAGAGGACGCGTTCGGTACAGGAGAACATGCTCCAAATGTTCCAATTGGGTATGGAACTCGGAGCCAACTTCGTCATGGGAACCGACGTCGGTATGCCGTTTAACTACCACGGCGGCAACGCCGTAGAATTGAGGCTCATGGTCGAGGCGGGCATGTCGGAGGTGGACGCATTGCTATCGGCTACCTCTTCCGCCGCCGAAATGCTGGATATGGGGGAAGAAATCGGGCGCCTCGCCCCCTCCCTTAGGGCGGACGTCGTGGTGGTTCGCGATGATCCCACAAACGACATCACTACCGTGAGTGACCCGGTATTTGTCATGAAGGACGGGATCATCGTTAGAGACGACATGGTGCCGGTCGATGCCGGATAAGAGACCCGAGTAACCCGGCTGGGACGCTTGGAGAGTAACACCCCGACATCCGTGGTAGAAAGACGGTGGGGGGGCGGGACAACCCACCCCCCCACTCAACGACATTTCATCGCGGTTACGTTCGGGGGTGCAGCTGAATTGAGCAAAGAAGAAAGAGAATCGCGGGTGCAAGCCGAAGACGACTTCGACGGCGGGCACGAAAGGCATGCCGGGACACACGGCGAGGGAAAAGATGGGACGGTGGGAGGAGGTCACGCAGATCATTCCTCCCATTCACCGGGTAGCTTCCGCCGGAAGTTTTGGGTAAGTTTGATCTTGACCCTTCCCGTCTTGTTTTACAGTCCCCTCATTTCCGGATGGCTCGGGATATCCCCGCCCCTTTTCCCCGGATCCCACCTGCTGCCCTTCGTCCTCAGTACCTTCATCTTCTTTTACGGTGGTATGGTTTTCCTAAGGGGCGCCAGGGACGAACTTCTGAACCGGCGTCCGGGCATGATGACTTTGATCAGTCTCGCCATCATCGTGGCCTTTTCCTACAGTGTCGCCGTCACCTTCGGACTTCCCGGCGAGGAACTGTACTGGGAGCTCGCCACCCTGATTACGGTGATGCTACTCGGACATTGGCTGGAGATGCACGCCATCCGGGGAGCCGCCGGAGCCCTCGACGAGATCGCCCGTCTCCTGCCCGATACCGCGTTGCTTCTGGACGGCGACGAAGTTCGAGAGGTACCCGCGTCCCAACTCGAGGTCGGAGACGTGGTGCTCGTCCGGCCGGGATCGCGTCTACCCGCGGACGGTGTAGTGGAAGAGGGCAACTCCCACCTCGACGAGTCGCTTCTCACCGGCGAGTCGATGCCGGTGCCCAAATCACGCGGAGATGAGGTGGTGGCGGGGGCGGTCAACGCGGAGGGTTCTTTGAGAGTACGCGTTACCGATACCGGCGAGGATACCGCGCTCGCCGGTATAATGCGGCTCGTGGCCGAGGCCCAGGCATCCCATTCTCGATCGGAACGTCTCGCGGACAGGGCGGCATTTTGGCTGACGATAATCGCGGTGAGTGCGGCGGGGATCACCGCCATCGTCTGGTCCACGATCACATCGGACACACCTTTCATCCTGGAGCGGGTGGTCACGGTTCTGGTGGCGGCCTGTCCCCACGCGTTGGGTCTCGCAATTCCTTTGGTGGTGAGTTTGAGTACTTCCATCGCCGCCCGAAATGGATTGTTGATAAGAGACAGAATGGCTATGGAGGAAGCGCGGAATCTGGATGCCGTGATTTTCGATAAGACGGGTACTCTCACCCACGGCCGGCACGAGGTTGTGTCGGTTCGACCGGCGGATGGATACTCCGAAGAAGATATCCTCCTCCTGGCGGCCGCCGTGGAGGGGGACTCGGAGCACCCCATCGCCCGGGCAGTAGTTCGGGCGGCCCGAGAATCGGGAGGGCGCATTCCCCGAGCCCGGGATTTTGAGTCGCTTCCCGGCAGGGGAGTGCGAGCCCTCGTGGACGATGAACCCGTCTACATCGGGGGCCCCAATCTACTCGCCGATTTGGAGATGGATCCACCGGAGGCGGGGGCGAGCCTATACGTAATCAAAGATGCCACCGTGGTGGGATCCCTGCGTACGGCCGATGCGGTTCGAAGCGAATCCCGCGAGGCGGTGCGCATGCTCACGAAGAGGGGTGTGGAGGTGATCATGCTCACCGGAGATTCAGAAGAGGTGGCCGCCACAGTGGCAAAAGACCTGGGCCTGCAGCGCCATTTCGCCGAAGTCTTGCCGGAACACAAGGCCGCGTACGTCGACCGGCTCCGCGAGGAAGGACTGAAGGTGGCTATGGTGGGCGACGGAGTCAACGATGCCCCGGCCCTCGCGGCCGCGGATGTGGGCGTGGCAATAGGTGCGGGAACCGACGTGGCCCTGGAAGCGGCGGACATCGTCCTGGTTCGAGATGATCCGAGGGATGTCGTCGGGATGATAGATCTCTCTCGCGCCACCTATCGCAAGATGTTGCAGAATCTCTTTTGGGCTTCTGGCTACAACTTCGTGGTAATTCCCCTGGCCGCCGGCGTCCTGGCGCCGGTAGGTTTCGTTTTGCCGATGGCGGTGGGGGCATTGATAATGTCGGCGAGTACGATCATCGTCGCCCTAAACGCGCAACTGCTGCGCAGATTTCGCGTGCGCCCCGGGATTTCGGAGGCGACAGATCGGGGGTGATAGCGTCGATCACGAGTGGTATCATGTATCCGTTCGTGATCACTCGCGGTCGTTGGTGTAGCGGAAAGCGTGAGAGGTTTTGGATCGGAAAATCCGCGGCCCCTTGATGTGGGTCAGCATCCTTTCGGTAGACGATAAAAACCAGAACGAAGAACCTCGGATATTTCGTCCTGAAATCGGGAGCCCATCAGGAAACACCGGAAGAATTGCAGATTCCGGCAGAATTCGC
>JAWODQ010000056.1:0-4406 GCA_046483165.1 Bacillota bacterium
AGCGTCGAGATGCCCATTACCGTTGAGCTCGAGGTCGCCCACAGCGAACCGGGCATAAAGGGGGACACCGCGACTGCCGGAACCAAGCCAGCTATGGCGATAGTTTTGGGATTGCTTTGGGCCGCATATCGTCGCTGGGGAACCAGGCTCTTTTGAAGACGAACCGACTCGACTTTTCCGCGGGGAGTCCGATGGGCAAGATGGAATCCCCGCGTTCGACCACCACGGTGTGGTAAACATTAACTACGTGCCGCTCAAAGCGGCCCGACAGTCCCCCGGATAATCGCCCGAGCATGCCCCTTGATCGATCATTAGGCTGTTGTGCGGGAGAACGGTGGAAGAATCCGGGACCCGGAAGACCCATCCGGCCGGACGACACGGATGCCCGGGAAAATATCTCCGAGATGCCGAAGGAAGAATGTGTCGTCCTCCGGAATAGTTGATGGATGACATCCCGCCTCCGAGAAGCGGCGGGGAAGGGAGAAGCGAACTTGTCCTTTTGCGCGGCGGCCATAGTGCCCGCCTACAACGAGGCAACGCGAGTTGGGCCCGTACTCGAGGAGATCCTGGGGTCCGGCCTGTTCGAAACCGTGGTGGCAGTGGACGATGGATCTACCGATGATACCTTCAACGAAATACTTTCTCATCCGGTAGTCCCAGTTCGTCATCCGCAAAACAGGGGCAAGGGAGCCGCCCTGCAATCCGGCCTCGAGCTCGTAGCGGGAACCTCGGCCGTCGCCTTCATCGACGCGGATCTCCTCGGTCTCGGGGCGGAACATCTCCACGATTTGCTGGGACCGATAGCCCGCGATCCGAAAAACCTCATGACCGTCGCCCGGCTGACCGGACGACGGGTCCGGGTCAATGCGGCACAACGCTTTTTCTCCATCCTGAACGGACAGCGGGTATTGAGCCGCCCATTTTTGGATAATCTCCCCGATCTCAGCCCCCTGAGATTTGGGGTGGAGGTATTTATGAGCCGTCTCGCCCGCGATCTGGGGCCCGGCGAAATCGCCGTTCCCTGGCGAGATGTAACTCACGTCATGAAAGAGGAGAAATACGGCCTTTTTCGTGGCTTCGCGGAACGGATGAAGATGTATTCGGAAGTCCTGGCGACCTATTATCGCCACTACCCGCGATGGTCTGTAGGGGAAAAACGAAACCGGATCCACCGGGACACTGGCGGAGAATAGTCCCACAAGTCCTCTTCCCGATACGGTCGAGACAATTGAAGGCGGAGAACATCCCCGGGATATCTCCGATGGCACATACCTGGGCTCCACTTCCGCGATGATTACCTCCCGGCGCAATGGTAATAGAAACCGCACCAGCCACAGGTCTTTCCGTCGACGGCCGGGAAATCTTCTTCTCCCCGAGCGGATTCGATGGAGCAAATAATCTCTCTTGCTCGTTCGATTGGCCGATCGGAACGCTCGGACAGTGAGATCGGGTATGCTATTCCCGGATGCAAAAAGAACAGATGAGCTCCCGCGACGGGACCGAGATTCCGCCGAACGACCCAGCGATAAAGATCCAGCTGGTAACGGTAGTCACCCGCCCGCCTGGGCACCTCCTCTGGGTCCACCCGATCCGACTTGTAGTCCAAAACCCACCAATCTTCTTCGCCGTCGCGGTAGAGAGCGTCGATCTTGCCGGTGATGTAGCGATCCGGGAGTTCGGGTACTTCCTCCACGAAACCCCATTCCCTGAGAGCCCGATCCCTCAGGTAGGCATCCGACAGTTCCGCGAACAAGGCGCTCGCGGCAAAAGAGTTGACCAGTTCCCTGACTCGATCTCTAGCCCGGCGCGCCCCGGAGGAATCCTCCGCGAGGGAGGCCTCCCGGAATGCGGAGGTCACCGCACTCTCCACGTCGCGATCCAACAATAGCTCGCACGCCCTGTGCACCAGTGTGCCGAGCGTCATGGGATCCACGATGAGAGAATCTCCTGCCGCGGTGGATTCTTCTCGTCCCACGGGAAACATTTCGGGCCACCCCAGGCGATGGCGCAGCAGGTACAGGCGGGGACAGTGAAGATAATCCACCAGTGAGGTTACGGAGTAGCTGCCTCCCGGAGGGATGCTGCCCGGATCGAGGGCCGCCGGGAAATCGGAGCTCGCCTGGGCGAGATAATCGTCGAGGGCCCCTTCCGCATCTTCGCGAACTGTGGGGCTCGACGCATTCGACCTACCGGCCCCTTCCACCTCGTCCAAAGTCAGGTGCGTGGCGGCGACCAGGGACGAAACTTCGTCATCCAGGCCTTCAGCATACCATCGGAAATAGCTGTTCGCCGAAAAATCTTCCGCCCGGGGTATGTCCCCCTCATCGAAGGGAGATTCTTCCGGTCCCCCTCCCACCAGGATAAGGCGACGCTCTGCCCGGGTGCAGGCCACGTAGAATATGCGCATCTCTTCTTCGCGATCCAATTCCTTTTCCCGTTCTTCCAATTCGGAAAAGGCTGCACCCTTGCGGTCCGGCAGGCGCAGGATCAAGCCGGATTCCGAATCCATGAGGAAATGCTTCTGCCCGCCCTGCGGGCCATTATCGCTGTCGGGCACTATGACGGTGTCAAACTCCAAACCCTTGGCCTTGTGTATGGTCGACAGTATGACCTCGTCTTCGGGGGCTCCCGCGGGTGAAGATTCTTCTTCGGCACCGACGCGCTCCAACACATCGAGGTGACGGGCTAACTCCCCTATCCCCATACCTTCCTCAAGGTTGAACCGGCGCGCCATGGTAACCGCGCGCCGCAGATTGGCGAGTGCTCCGTCTGCCCAGAGGTGCTGGGACAACACCTCGCGATACACCGACGTCTCCAATACATTGGCAATGAGGTCCGCCGGCGCCATGGAACGACTCCAGCGAAGCCAGGTATTCATGGTGCTCACGCAGGCACGGACCACCTCCTCGCCGCTTTCTTCGGCGAAGCTCGCGAGACGCTCCCACAGGGTACCCGTCCCGGCTTCACTGACCCGATAGAGCAGATCGTCATCGAAGGAAAACAATGGGCTACGAAGCACCACGGCGAGGGAGAGATCGTCGCCGGGATCGGCCAGCCAGTACAGGAGTGCCTTGAGGTCGCCGATCTCCTCCGATTCGAAAAAGCCGCGACCACCGACGACCCGGTGCGGTATTCCCCGAGCGGCCAGGGCTCGGGCACAGGGCTCCACCGAAGCCGTTTTCCGACCGAGGATCGCCACATCTCCCGGTTTGACGCCCTCCCGCAACAACGTAACGATCCTCTCGGCTATGACCTCGCCCTGGCGGCGACGGAATTCTCGGCGATCTTTGCCTTTCTTCGGACGCGCGAGCGACAGGAATTCGACGGGAGCTCGTCGATCCGGCTCGGCCTTCGGCGCGGGAGAGAGGAGGCGGTAGTCGGAAAAGAGGCGTGAAAAGACCCTATTCGACAATTCCACCAATTCCGGGGAACTCCGGAAATTGGTGTCCAAATGTACCGACTTCGCGTCGGCCCGCGTCAATTCTCGTGCGGCCCGACGGAATATGCGAACGTCGGCACCGCGAAAGCGATATATGGATTGATCCGCATCACCGACTACGAACAATCCGCCCCCTTCGACGGGTCGCGCGTTCCCGTCACCGCGCAGGCCACGGGCGATGCTCCACTGCACCTCGTCGGTGTCCTGGAATTCGTCAACCAGTAGGTGAGTATATCTGGACTGAAGGAGGGAGCGCATCCCGGCGTCGTGCTCCAGGACGCGAAGAACCAGCCACTGCAGATCGTCGAAGTCGAGTGCGCCGCGCTCACCTTTGGCGCGCCCGTATCGCCGATCGATCTCGCGCATGATATCCAGCATCTCCCGCGCCGCCGCGAGCTCTCGTCGCAGATCGCAACGCCGCCCCAGATCGTGCAGCGCGCGGATGTGCGGTTTGTAGGGCTTGGGACAGTATTTTTCCGGCAGAAACTCCAGGATCTCCTCCAGCGCCGCCTCGGCTTCGGGGCCGCGAAGGTTCCCGCGCAATCGGGGCCAGTGCGGCACGAAGGCGTCGATGAAGGGAGGATACTTCTTCGATTTGGTGGCATCTCCGTGCCGATGCATCTGCAGGAGGTCTTCGACGGTATCCTCCACGATATCGGCGTCGCCCTCCTCCAATCCCCCGCGCAGCCAGGTGTCTTCGGAACCGCCCGATAGGTGGTATTTTTCCCACAATGAGAACTCCGTGATCTGGGCCAGTTCATCCCACGAGAGAGGCGAGCGCCTGCTGTCATTCCAAATCCCCCGCACCAGATCGAGGTGGGTATTTCGGGAACCGTGACCTCGACGATCCACCACCTCCCGCAGGAAATCGGTCCTATCGGCGGCAAGACTCTCTTCCACCACGCGCCGGATGATATCGTCCATTATCAGGCGGCGACGATACGGATCCATGACGGCGAACTCCGGG
>JAWODQ010000099.1:0-10332 GCA_046483165.1 Bacillota bacterium
GGCACCTCGGTAATGAGTCCGACGTTCATCCGCATGAGATCTTCGGGATCCGTATCGGGGGAAAAACTGGTTACGATCAGAGAGTCCAGGTTAGCCGATCCTCCATAATAGTCGGGATCGGCCACGAGACCAACGGAGACGGTGTCGGGTGCCTGCCCTTCCCCACCTCCTTCATCTTTCTTTGCGCTCCCCCCAAATATGTCGATCCTCTTTAGGCCTTCTTCCCAGGCGAACTCGTAGGGCCCCAGGCCGACGGGGGCGAACTGGAAATCCTCGTTCATCTCCTCTACCGCGGTAGGAGAGACGAGCCCCATCTGCGGCCGCGATAGGCTGAAGGTGAGATTGGGATCGGGATACCAAAGTTCCAGCTCCAGGTTGAGCTCGTCCACCGCCCGGATCTCGCGCACCGATGCCAACCAGGCTCCGGCGACCACCGACGGACCCACCTCTCGACAGCGCTCGAGGCTCGCCGCGACCGCCCGGGCATCGCAGGTGGTGCCATCGGAAAACTGCAGCCCGGGACGAAGGGCTATTTCCAGCGTCATACCGTCCTCGGAGAACTGCCACGACGAGGCGGCAGCTCCCTCCACGCCGCCGGAACTCGTGTAGGTGAACAACCCGTCGGTGAGTGCACCGGCGATTATAAGCTCGGGAGCACTCATGGCCTGGTGGGGGTCGAAGGTCTCCAGGTCACCGGGGGCGGCTACGCGCAGCGAGCCTCCCTGGCGGACGCCTTCGGGCCCGAGATCATTGGCTTCAGAAGCCGGTTCCTTCGGAACCTCACCGACATCCACGTCGACGAGACCCGGCAAAAGGAACAGCGCGCATATCCCCAGGATGATCCACGAATATCGAAGGTATTCCCTCGCAGTTTTCTTGATTCGCCGACGACGCGGTCTGCGCCGGGGTCGTTCCTTTGAACTCATAGTCGCTCTCCTCGAAAAGCCATTACATCATAGCATGCTACCATTAGTAGCGGCCTCGGGGGAATAGGACCCGCTCGGAATGGGGACTGCCACGGATCGGTGCGCGGCGGGAGCTTTGCTCGGGGCTAGTTTTTGAGCCTGGGGCGGCGAAGGAAGTTTAGACGGGCTGCCATCAGATAAGTCGCCAACACCTTCAACAGGTCGCCGGGGAGGTATGGCAGGGCACCCGCCAAAAAGGCTCCCGCGAGGCCCATGCGGGTTATGTGAGAAAGCCAAAGGATACCGGGAACGTAAACCGCCACCACGCCACCGAGAAAGCAGCCGGCCAAAATGAAAGGGGCTCCCTCTCCCCGATCCGAAAGCCACCCGGTAATCCAGGCACCACCGATTAAACCGACGAGGTAGCCTCCCGTGGGACCGAGTAGTACGCCCGGTCCCGCGAAACCTCCGAAGAGGGGAAGTCCCGCCACGCCCAAGAATACGTACACCGCCTGGCTGAGCGCTCCATCGCTCGCCCCGAGGAGAACCCCGGCCAGCATGGTGCCGAGAGTTTGCCCCGTTATGGGTACGGGCGAGAATGGTAGGGGAATGCGCACGAAGGAAAGTGTCGCGGTGGCGGCCACCATTAGGGCTATCCGCGCCAACCTTACGACGGACATGGTCGCCCACTCCCCCGCGGAATGAGAAACGGTGCCGCGCCGGGAACTTCCTCCCGGAAAACCCCGGGAACGATACCCGTGCTGTCCCTTCTCGCCGCCCAGTCTAAGTCCGACTCGTATCCCAAATCCATCAACCTGCGCCCGGCGGGTGATTCCCGCAGTACATCCTCGAGATTTTGCGCCCGCGCCCGCGCGTAATCGCGGGCGAGCTGGGCACCACCGCCGAGATCCCGATAGGACCGACGCAACCCGCGAACCAACTCACCGGCGAAGAGCACGTCTTCGGGAGTAATGCGTCGCCCGCCGGACGTTCCCGCGCAGGCCACCAACACCTTGGTCGCCCGAATCTTTTCGAGCACATCCACCAGTGCTCCGAGATTATTGAAACAACCCAAAAGTATCTCGGAGGCATCGCGGGCGAGAACGATCGTCCTGGTTCCGTTGCTGGTGGTCAGGGCCACGTGGCGACCGGCCACCAGGGCACCAGAATGCTCGATCGGAGAGTTTCCCAAGTCGAGGCCCGGGATCTGGCGACCATCCCGCTCCCCGGCAGTGATGGCCGCCCGGGATACACCCAGCTGGCGCGCGGCCTCCGGGGAGGTAACGGCCCATACTCCCAGGGCGCCGGCACCGAGGGCGGCCGTAATGGTGGTCGTGGCGCGAAGGATATCAACCACGACCACCACCGTCTCCGAGAGGTCCAGGGCGCTCAATTCGTCGGCCGTGAAGGTGACGTCCAAAAGGAGGGCGTCCCTCAAGGGTGCATCTCGCTCCCGGGCATTGTCTTGAGCCCGGCCATGAAGATTTCACCCAAAGCCGCCAGGTCCACGTTTCCGCCGGTGAGGATGACGGCCACCTTCATGCCGCTTCCCCCGACGGCTCCGCTCAAAAGACCCGCCAGGGAAACCGCGCCGGAGGGTTCTATCAGGAGCTTGAGCCTCTCGGCACCCAGGATGGTGGCGTCGGTGATCTCCTCTTCGGAAACCAGGTGAATGCCATCGACGAAGCGACTGCAGTAGTCGAAGGTGATCGGTCCCGGCTTGGGGGTACGCAAACCGTCGGCGATGGTGTCGATCTCCACGCTTACGGGTTCACCCGCCTCCAGGGAGGCGTGCATGCAACGAGATCCGCAGGGTTCGACGCCGATGACCTGAACTTCCGGCCGCAACAACTTGGCCGCGGTGGATACCCCGGACATCAGCCCACCGCCACCGATGGGGGCCATGATGACGTCCACATCCGGCATCTCTTCGATAATCTCGACCGAGCAGGTGCCCTGACCGGAGATTATGTCTTCATCCTCGGTGGAATCCACGTAGGTCAACCCGTTCTCCTCTGCCAGTTCGCGGGCGCGTTCCTTGCGCTCGTTGGAAAAGCGTCCGTGCTGCAGAATCTTCCCGCCATAGGCATCGACCGCATTCATCTTCGATGCGGGGGCGTCCTCCGGCATGACGACGGTGCAGGGCACGTCCAGCTGTGCCGCCGCGTAGGCCACCGCGGCACCGTGATTCCCCGATGAGGCGGTTATAACACCGCGAGCTCGATCTTCATCACTCATTCTCGCCATCTTGGTGTACGCGCCACGGATCTTGAAAGACCCCGTCTTTTGAAGATTCTCCGGTTTCACCCAGACCTCGTGTCCGGTAAAATTGCTGAAAGTCCGGGAATATTGGAGCAAAGTGGGATTGAGTACCTGCTTGAGATCCTCGGCCGCCGACTTGAAACTCTCCAGATT
The DNA here is from genome assembly GCA_046483165.1 of Bacillota bacterium. GTDB lineage: Bacteria > Bacillota > Sulfobacillia > SLMV01 > SLMV01 > CSSED11-154. Next base: position 3,321 of record JAWODQ010000099.1, read on the forward strand.
CGGCATGATATTCATCCTTCCGCAACCCGGGGTGTCGCGAGTGAACCCGGCCCCCGAGAGGTACTAGGTCAATCTATTGCTCAAGAGATCACTACTTTCCTTCCCCCGGAAGGGAATCGTTACGCAAAAGTCGAAACCGCGACCGCAACCGGATCGAAAGTTTGTCTCGGCTTCCGGAGATTACGGAGGAAAGTGGAGTCCGAGCGGGAAGAACTCCCATCACAACATCTGGAACCTAACCGAAGGCGGGGTATCGTTACCGTGACCGACAAGAGAGCTCTTTTGAAACTGATTCGCGAAAAAATCGCCGAGGTGGTCGTGGGTTACGATCGCGCGGTGGATTTACTCCTGGTAGCACTCCTATCGGAGGGACACGTACTGTTAGAAGACGTACCGGGAGTGGGCAAGACACTCATGGCCAGGACCCTCGCCCGGGTAACCGGTTTGACTTTCCGAAGGATACAATTCACGCCAGATCTGCTTCCCTCCGATGTGACGGGCATAAATATCTTCAACCCGGAGACCCGAAGCTTCCAGTTCCAGCCGGGACCGGTGTTTACCAATCTCCTTCTCGCCGACGAGATCAACCGCGCCACCCCGCGGACGCAGTCGGCGCTGCTGGAATGCATGCAGGAACAACAGGTTACCGTATCGGGGCAAACCCGCCCGGTTCCCCGCCCCTTCATGACCGTGGCCACGCAAAACCCCGTGGACATGTCGGGCACCTTCCCCCTGCCCGCGGCGCAGATGGATCGTTTCCTACTACGCATTCATCTCGGTTATCCCGACGAGGAAGATGAGTATGCTCTCCTAAAGATTCATCCCACGGGGGCACACCCGGAATCCATCGTGGAGCCGATCGCAGAACCCGAGGCCATCTCGGTTATGCAGCGGCAGGTACAAGATGTATTCCTATCCGAGGAACTGCGTCACTACGTCGTCGGGCTGGTTCGATCGACCCGTGAAAGAGAAGAGCTGGAGCTGGGGGCCAGTCCCAGAAGTGCCATCATGCTGGCGCGTGCCTCCCGCTCGCTCGCCTTTTTGAGGGATAGAGATTACGTCGTCCCCGATGACGTCCTGGAACTCCTCGTGCCCGTGTTGGGACACCGCTTGATCCGGGGTCGAGATGCGGCACTGCGGGGACGCGAAATCGACGGGATCCTCGAGGAGATAGCCGAGGAAGTCCCCCTTCCCGTAGATGTCTCATGAGCCGCGATGCCATCCTCATCGCCATACTCTCCACCATTTTGCTCGTGGGCCTGGCAGTGTCCAGTCCACCCCTCGTTTTTTTGGCGCTGAGCGTCGGCACCGCCGCGATCCTGGGACGAGTGTGGGCTCGGCTGGGGGCGAGACACCTGACCCACGAGCATCGGCTAAAAAACATACGCTGCCAGATCGGTGACGGCACCGAGGTGGAAATCAGGATGGACAATCCGACGCCCCTCCCCCTTCCTTGGGTCGAGGTGACCGAAGCGCTCCCCGACGAGGGTCTCGAGCTTACGGGTGGCCCGTTCGGCGTGGAATTGTTTGGTCTCTCGATGCGCACCGGCCTCGGGTGGTTCGAAAGATTGCGTCGCACCTACCACTTCACGGCGCGACGTCGCGGGTACTACAAACTCGGCCCCGCGTCGCTGCGGGTGTGGGATCCTTTGGGCCTGTCTTTCGTGGATCGACGCTTCGAGCAGAGAGTCTCGGTCACCGTGTTCCCCCGAGTTTTGTCGCTTCGAGAACTGGGGATCAGCGCAGACCACCCGTTCGGCGACCCGCAGCGCGACCGCTGGCTCTTTCGCGATCCGTTGTCGATCACGGGCGCCCGAAGTTACGAACCCGGCGATCCCCTAAGTTCCATTCACTGGCCGGCCACGGCGGTCGCGGGAGAGATGATGACCAAGGTGCAGGAGGGAACCCGCACCCCCGAGATCAGCATATTTATGAACGTTACGACGATGCCGGTATCCTGGCACGGACTCGTGCCGGAGCTTTTGGAGCTCACGCTGAGTACCACGGCTTCCGTGGCCGAACACGCCCTCGATGACGGTTTCGCCGTGGGGCTTTACTCCAACGGTAACCTGGTCAAAGAAAGCCCGGAGGACAGCGCTAGACCCATCACCCTCGCTCCCTCCGCGTCGCCGCAGCAGCTGGGGGAAATATTGGAAATCCTGGCCAGGACTTCGGATCATGGTAGAGAAACCCTGGAAAAGACTCTCCTGCGCCATCTCGACCCCGACGACTACGGGGTTCACACCGTGGTGGTGACGCCCCTTCTCACTGAGGGACTTCGGGAAAGTCTATCCGGTCTTCTCGGGCGAAACGTACCGTTGACTGTAATCTATACCGGCGACCGACCGGTACCGTACATGCCGCCGGAGACCGATCTGTACAGCGTCGGCGGCCGCGAGAGGTGGGAAACCATTGCCCCCCAGTAGGATCTCTCGCTCGGCTTTGACTTCCGCCTTGCTTCGCGCTCTCGTTGACGCGTGCTGGCTCGTCCCCCTGAGATTCATCATATTCGCAACGTTCCCAGAGCACGCACCGTCGGCCCCGGCGCTTTCGGTACTGGTCGTACTCTTGGTACCCGCGGTTTTCGCCGTACTGGCGGAAGGATATTCGGGGACTCCCGCCTCCGCTCGTCTGCCCTCCGCCGCAATACTACTCGCCGTCTGGCTGCTGAGTAACGGTTCAACGTTTTGGGGAGCCCGCGAGGTCGGCCCCCAGGAAGTATATTTCGGCACTGCCTCGGCTCTCTACCTGGGAATGGCGGCCTACCGCGGTCTGGTCGCGGGCAGCGCGAGCGGAGGCTCCCGTTTCCCGAGGGAACTGATCCGGGGTACCCTGGCGACCTCCCTGGTTCTCCTCTCCCTTCACGTCATGGAATTGCCCGTCCCGCTTTGGCCGGTACTCCTCTTGCCCACAGCTCTGGTCGCCGTGGGCGTGACCGAACGCAGCTTCTCCACCGACCCCACCTCCGAAAGTGCGGGGCTGCATATCGGCGGCCGGTGGATCGTCACCGGGGTAGTGGCTCTTTGCGCGATAATCCTAAGTCTCGTGCTCACCACCGCTTTGTCCGCGGGTTTTTGGAGTGGTGTCGTCTCGGTGTTCGGGACGCTGTGGGGGCTGGTGGCCTCGGGTATAGCCTATCTGGCATATCCCTTCATATACGTCGCGTTTTGGATATTCGAACTGATCCGCGACCTACTGTTCGACATCGAGCCGACGGAGGGATCGGAAGCGCCAAAAATGCCGGAGCTTCCCGAGGAAGTGGCCGAAACCGCGACGGGTGCCGGTCCCTGGGCCACTTTGATCCTGCAAATCATTTTGGCGGTGAGCGTGGCACTGCTGATATACTGGCTCTTCCGCAGCGTGACTCGCCGTCGGGAACGATCCGACCCCGGGGAGTGGGAAGAAGTGCGCGAGTCCCTTTGGGAACCGGGAAAGCTCCGCGATATTCTCGGAAACCTGTTTTCGGAAAATGAGCCGCCGGCTCCCGCCTACCGCACCACCACCGAACGCCAGGTGCGCAGGCTGTACCTGCGAATTCCCGTGGCCGTATTCCCCCTGCGCCGGGAATCCAAGGAGACGGTCAGGGCCTTCCTCGGACGGCTGGCCGCTCGCGTTCCCGATCTCGAAAAGGCACTGGCCGATGTCCGAAGCTGCTACGAGAAGGCGCGCTACGGACCGCCCATAGAAGACGATTCCCTGGTGACCGTAACCCGCGGCCGCGTCGAAGAAATCGTGCGCTCCTGGGATCGCGAAATCGAGGAAACCGGACAGGATGGATAGCCTCACTTCTTTGCCGAAATAAGTGGGCCACGGCGACCACAGCCGCCGTGGCCCACGCACGATCATTCCTCGGTAATATCGTTGCCACAGTTCCAACACTTGACGCTGCCCGGCCAGCGCCGAGCCCCGCATTCGGGGCAGCGTCCGCGCGAGTTCGGGTCGAGCCGCACCCTCGGCGCCGAGAAATTCGCAGAAGACTCCCGCGAGCCGCTCTCCCGCACGGCGAAGCGATCCCGCACGAGAAAGATCGCGACCCCGATCACGATCAAAACGACCGCTGCGTAGAGCGCTATCATTCGGCCCCTGCTTCCTTCTCTTCGGCAAAGAAAGTCTCTCCGCGAATAATGAGCACGGAGCAGCGCGCGTTTCGGGCCACGCGTTCACCGACACTACCCAGGAATACCGAAGCCAGCCCCGTGATACCCCGGCTGCCCATGATGATCAAATCCACATCCCGCTTGCGCGCCGTTTTCACTATTTGAGACCCGGGGTCACCGTGGGTGAGAATGCCCTCGACCTCCACGCCGGTCTCCTTCATCGTTTCCACGGCCTCGTCGAGGAGCTTTTCCCCGTGTTCTTCGAGGAACGTCATCACGTTGACTCTCCACACGTCGATCCCCTCATATACCGCAGTGGTCGGTACGACGTGGACCATCAGGACTTCGGGAATCTCGTATTTTTCCACCATGCTGGCGGCGAATTCGGCCGCCTCCCGCGAGTGATCCGAGCCATCCACACAAACCAATAATCTATCGAGTTCCGTTCTCACTGTTATCTCCTCCCGAATGGACCGGTGCCGGTCCCATTGGGCGCATATTTCACCCATCAAGGTGTACTTAAACGCCGCGGGGCATAGTTCCTCCAGTGGGGATCCGCGGCGTGTAACGAAGCTGTAAGGTGATCTTTGACGGTATCAGGGTCTATAATGGCGAACACGATCCGGGTAGTACCCGGATACTGGGTATATATTGGAAATGGAAACCGAGAATTGACCCATAGAAAGGGTGAGTAATGTGTCAGGTTGGATCGCCAAGGCGGGCCGCGGCCGCATCACGGGCCGGATTTGGACCATGACCCTGGCTCTAGTCCTGTGCCTCACACCCTACTTCGCGGCCACGGCGGTGGCCGATGCCGCGAGCCCTCCCGAAATCGTGGTAAACGGGGAGGTCCTGGAGACCAGTGTGACGCCCATCCTCGTCGAAAACCGATTGATGGTATCGGCGGCGGACTTCGCGCACCTGGTCGGAGGTTCCGTGCATTTGCATCAGGGAACCGGTGTGATGAGATTCATATCTCCGGTGGCGGGGTTCATCCTCCAGGCCGGGGATAAGACCGTATACGGACACGAGGAAGTCAGCGAACAATTGGTGGCACCGGTAATCCGAGATGGTTCAATGATGGTCTCGGTACGGCTTTTGGCGGACGCATTCGACTGGGACCTCGCCTGGGATGCGGAACGCGGGGCCGTGCTGTTGAACTACGACCCCCCGGAACTTCCGACTCCCCCGCGAGTTCACGAACCCCAGCAGGAAGAAGACTCCTTCTCAAAGATCGGATACACACCTTCGGAAGAGGAGATGGACCTATTCATCCGTACCGTGAGTGCCGAGGCTCCCGGAGAGACGTTGGAGGGCCAGATAGCGGTAGCCGCAGTAATCATTAACCGGGTTCTGTCGGATCATTTCCCGGATACGCTCTGGGAAGTATTGACCGCACCGAACCAGTTCTGCGTCATCAGAAACGGACAGGTGGAACGTCCCGTGGTAGACGGCGTCGAAGAAGCGGTGCAGCGTGCGCTCAAGGGAGAAGATCCCTCGAAGGGAGCATATTTCTTCTTCGCACCCGACCGCGTATCGCCGAACAGTAGCTCCGGCAGTTTCATGTATAGTCTCCCGGAAACCGTCCGCATCGGGGTGCACAGCTTCCGCGGCATGAGATAGATTCGTCCTTTCGGGCCCGCCCAACCTCGGGGCGGGCTCACCCATCTCCTCTGGCAAACCGCACATCTCCCGGTTATCATGGTTCCAGAAGCGACGATGACCGTTGGAGGAGGTCTCCTTTCCTTGCCAGACGAAAGAATTCGATATCTGTCACCCAAACTCGGGTTACGAGCCGTGACCGTCGTAACCACCGAATCCGCCGCGAGAGCTCGAGAAGTACATGACACGGTTCCGACGGCCACGGCCGCCCTGGGAAGAGTCATCACCGGCGCGGCCCTGCTCGGGTCCACGCTGAAGGACAAACAGACCGTCACCGTGCGGGTGAACGGGGGTGGTCCGGCGGGAACCCTCATCGGCACCTGCGACTCGAGGGGATTCGTTCGCGGCTACATCGCCGATCCAAAGACAGACCTTCCCCCCACCTCGGAGAAGAAGTTGGACGTGGCCGGCGTCGTCGGAACCGACGGATACATTTCCGTCTCCTACGACCTCGGCCTCAAGGAACCCTACGTGGGAACCGCGCGCCTGGTCAACGGTGAAATCGCCATGGATCTGGCGTATTATCTGACCACCTCGGAGCAGCTGGGATCATCGATCGGCCTGGGCGTATTGGTCGGCCGTGAGGGCCAAGTAGAAAGTGCCGGCGGCTTTCTTCTCCAGGTCCTTCCCGGCCCCGAGCTGGAACCCGAACTGCAGAGAGAACGGGAGCGCGCCATCGATCTCATGGTCCAGCGTTCGAACCGTATCGAATCCGTAAGCCACATGCTCAACGAGGGAATCGACGCCGACGATTTGGCGCGAGAACTGGTGGAGGGCCTGCCATTTAAGCACGTCGGAGGCGACTCCATCGAGTTCCGCTGCACCTGTAATCGCGAGCGAGTGGCGGCAATACTCCTCAGCCTCGACGAAGAAGAAATCGAGGGAATCTTCGACGATTCCGATGTCGCCGAGGTAACCTGTGAGTTTTGCCGGCAATCGTATCACTTCACCGAAGACGAAATCCGACAACTCCGCGAAATGAAGGACGGAGAGGACGATAATATTGAGTAATCCGGCGAGAACGCGTGTGGCCCTTTTTGCCACCGGCGGCACCATCGCCCACGGGCCGAGAGGAATTAAACTGGGGGCTCAAGATCTGGTGGCCGGCATCGAGGCGGAGGAAATAATCAAATCAACCCATTTTCTTTCTAAAGCCTTAAGTGCATCATTACCATGATAAAACACATCAACAATACATTCTTCCGTCTCCAGGTTTTGTTTTAGCCTTTCCGCGTGAGTAATATCTCCATCAA
>JAWODQ010000125.1:0-3470 GCA_046483165.1 Bacillota bacterium
GATGATTCTGGTCGGCAGCGGCAGGGCCGCCTCGCTCGGGAACATCGCGGTAAATACGGGTACTATGAAAAGTAGCATTGCGATCAAAATTATGATGGCGAAGGCGATGACGACCAGCGGATAGAAGGTAGCCGATTTGATATTGTCTCGCAGGCGCTTATCTTTGTCGAGCTGATCGGAGAGTCTCCCCAGGACATCGACCAGGTTACCCCCGATCTCACCGGCTCGAACCATGTCGACGTACATCGCCGAGAATATGTCGGGGTAGACACGCAAAGACTCCGAAAAGCTCACGCCGCCCTCCACGCTCGTGGCTATCTCTGAAAGCGCACTGCGCAGGGTGGGATTGGGAGCCTGATCTGCGAGCGCGTGCAAAGTACGAATCAACGGGATGCCGGCATTCAGCATGGAAGCCAGCTGCCTGCTAAATAGGCTCAAATCGCCGATGCCAACCGATTTTCGTATTTTGAACACGTTCTTAAGTGGCGACTCCCGGACCTCTTTGACCTCTAGCGCAGTGTAGCCGAGCTTCCGGAGTCGGTCGACCGCGGCCGTCTCACCGTCAGCCTCCAACTTGCCCGTATGCACTTGTCCGGTACTATCTACTACCTGATAAGAATAGAACGGCATAACCCAGCCCCAATCGATAATTGTTCCGAGATGACGTTCCCCTGCCGACCTATGTCAACTTACCCCTTACCTCACCAAATACACTCGAAGTTGTGGGACTTATTCAAACATGATATCCCCTTTTCCTGCAATGCGAGGCGAAATCTAGCTAACATCTTTGTGACAACTGCGAATACTAGGAGCCAACTCCCCCGACACTCCAGAAACTCGTCGCGACGTCGCCGAGGGTGGTCACGGCACGCTCCATCGGGATACTCTCGCCCGGCCACCAGAAGTAACATCTCACTTCCGTATGATCACTCCGACGGATCAGGCCGAGGTCCCAAAGGCGCGCGCTCGTAAGGCGCACGTCGGAGGCTCGTATTCGCGCCAAAAGTCCTTTCAGCGCCCGGAGGAATTCTTCTGGATCGGTGGAGCCCGCCGCCACGTCGAGTCGCCCTATCACGGTGTACAATCCGAATCTCCTTCGCATTTCGTCCACAGGCCCCACCTCCCTATCCGTCAAGTCTCTGCGTGAGTCCCGCCCTGATCAAAAGGGACAGGATGATCCTCTCGAAAAACCTGGCAATCTTGGTTCCCACGAACTCCCGTCGCGAAAGCGGTACTACCAAGACGGTAGTCATCCCCATGCGGTTGCCGCCGATTACGTCCGTGAGGAGCTGATCCCCCACCACCGCGGCCCGGTCCGGAGCAACCTCCAACTCGTAGAGGAGCTCGCGGTATCCCCCGCGTCGAGGCTTGGCGGCCCGCGAAACCGCCGGTAGGTCCAATTCTTCGGCCCAACGCTTCACCCGATCGGGAAGGGCGTTGGATACGAGCCCGACGCAAAATCGTTCGCGCGCACCAGTCAGCCAATCCAGGACTTTCTCGTCCATTCGGTCCGAACCCCAGGGGACGAGGGTGTTATCCAGGTCCAAAAGGAGCACCTGGATTCCCGATTCCTCCAGCTCATCCAGATCGACACACTCTATCCTCGAGGTGTACATGTCGGGTACCAATAGACCGAAGAACCCCCGCAAGCGACGCTCCCCTTCCTCCATCGACATGCCGGCGAACCACTTTCGACATACCCCGGCTGACCGTCATCCCCGTTTCCGTCACCCGCAGGCATCGAACCCACCCGACGGCGTACGCACCTCTATCGGCGAGCACAACACTTCGTCGGGTCCCATCGACCAGAATCGTCAAGGGAAGGCGCGAAGAGGGATCTGATCCGGCACTTATGATTACGGGATCGCCGTCGATTCTCCTGCCGACGACCTCGAAGACTACGGGATTGACAACCGGTCCCGCATGCATCACTACACTAAAGAATAGTTCTGCGCATCACCTGATATTTCCTCTCCGCTTCAAAAATCCATTGCGACATGGATGGCCCGGTATGGCCGAGAGGAAGGCGAGACTGTCGTGGGGAGCGCGTTACGGCTCCATTCGAGCCCGGGAGCCTTCTCACCGGAACGATGGCCGGATCACCCTCGAGGAGGATACGGCGGCGAAGAGCTCACCTGTAGCGGGCTATGTTGTCCCGGTGCTCCGCGAAGGTCTCCGCGAAAGCATGGGTACCGTCATCTTTGGCCACGAAGTAAAGATAGGGGACGTCCTCGGGGTAGAGGGCTGCCTCGAGGCTGGCAATTCCCGGGGACGCTATCGGTCCCGGAGGTAATCCGTCGACTCGATAGGTATTGTAGGGGGATTCCGTCTGTAGATCGGCGTCGCTGAGCTCGCCGTCGGGCCTACCGATGGCGTAATGGACGGTGGCGCAGGCCTCCAGGCGCATTTCCCGTCGGAGTCTGTTGTGAAAGACGCCGGCAATCGTTTCGCGTTCCTCCGCCGCGGCCGCTTCTCGCTCCACGATCGAGGCCAGGGTGACCACCTCGTGAACGCTCATATCCAGTTCATCGGCACGTTCGCGGCGCCCTTCGTCCATGTACTCTTCGAAAGCCAGCACCATGCGGCGTATGATGTCCACGGGCTCGGCATCCCAGGGAATCCTGTAGGTGTTCGGCAGGAGGTAACCCTCGACCGGGTATTTGCCGGAATAGTCTTCGGGCAACCATTCCGCCACCAAGTTTGAGTCGGTAACCGCATCTTCGAACTCTTCCGCAGCGCCGAAACCCTGCTCGACCAGCCTGTCCACCACCTGGGAGACGTTGAGACCCTCGGGTACGGTGAACTCCCGTTCCGAAACTCGGCCCTCCACGAGGTGTCCCAGTATTTCCTCGGGATCCATGGCGGCCGTAAGATGGTACCAACCCGCCTGGATTTTCCCGTCATATCCACGATATCTGGCATAAAGGGAGAAGACGCGCCCATCGCGCACGAGGCCTTTCTCCGACAAACCTGCCCCGACGTCCGAGGTAGAATCCCCCGGCTCCACCCGAAACTCCACCATCTCGGTGGCCTCGGGATCCGGAGGCTTCAACGCGTCCAATACCTGACCGTAGGCCGCATAGCCGACCACGGCGAGGATTGCGAGGGATACCAGGACCACCACCAGCAGCATTCTCATTTGATCATTTCCTCCGTCACTGCGAATTGAGCGTCTTCTGCACTCGGCGAATTAGTTGCGCGACTCTTCCCAGGCAGAAGCGACGGCGTTCCATTCTTCCCGATCGTCTATCTCCCGCAGTTCGTAACCGGCCTGGGAGTGGGTAATGCGGAAGATGTAGGCCTCGTCCTCTTCATCCGGGGGCGTGCATATTACGTACTCGGGGCCCCTGCAAACTCCGCTTTCGCCCCCCAACGGGCTTCCTCCACCGTCTTCCCGGTCCAATTCATCAACGCCTCCGGGTACCGATTCACACACCAGTCCAGGGAGTTATAGGGTCCTGAGCGATGCG
>JAWODQ010000017.1:0-3686 GCA_046483165.1 Bacillota bacterium
TTGAGAACCTTGACCACATTACCGCAGATCAAACACTCGTATACTTCACCGGTTTCGGCTGGCATAATCTTTCGACCTCCCCTCGTTTCCGCAGGACTTTACGGGCGGAAATCTGCTCTACTCCAGTTCTTCGCCGTGGTGCAAAGTTTCGCTGTCCGCGCGCGATCTCCCTCCAGCGTAAAAGTCGGTTAATGGGGTTCGACGCATCGCGCGAAATCTGCGCGACGCGCTTTCGCGTCGCTTCGACGCTAGCAGGAGGCGAACTGCTTATAGTTTTCCACCCGGATGGTATCGTAAACGTCCGTGCGCCTTCGCTGGCGCAGGATGTGCGGCCGAATCCGGAGAAGTTGACGTAGACGGTATCGTGCATCTGCAAAAGGTGAGGAGGAAGGTTAATGCTGGCGATCGTTAACGCAAATATTTTTCCGATCGTCGGGGATCAGATCCCGAGAGGGACGATTCTCGTCGACGATGGTGTGATCGCCGATATGGGTCCCGAGGTGACGATCCCCGACGACGCCGAAGTGATAGACGCGGGCGGTCGGGTCGTCACGCCGGGCATAGTGGAGGCCCACGGACACGTCGGAATAAGCGAACAGGGACTGGGCTCCGAGGGGGCGGATCACAACGAGAGTACGGAGCCGGTGATGCCCCAGGTGAGGGCCATAGACGGGATCAATCCCGGGGATGATGCCTTTCGGGAATTGCGAGAGGCGGGGATCACGACCGTGTTGGTCCCCCCGGGAAGTTCCAACGTGATCGGCGGGAGCGCGACGGTGATCAAGTGCGCCGGGAGCGTCGTCGACCAGATGGTGGTACTGGATCCCGCCGGCATGAAGGTGGCGCTGGGTGAGAATCCCAAGGGTGCCTTCGGCAAAAGGCAGGGCAAGGCACCGGCGACCCGCATGGGTTCGGCGGCCTTGCTGAGGGAGGCCCTGACGACCGCGTCGGAATACCTGGAGAAAAGGGAACGGGCGGAGCGTGAGGAGGGCGAAGATCCCCCCCGCTTCGATGCCAAATGCGAGGCGATGATACCCGTATTGCGGGGCGACATACCCCTGCGAATCCACTGTCATCGCGCCGACGACATCGCTACCGCGGTGCGGATCGGCCAGGAATACGGATTGGACTACACCCTGGAGCACGTTACGGAAGGCCAGTATGTGGTGGATCTGCTGGCGAAATACCAGGTTCGGTGCGCCGTGGGGCCAACCCTGCAGCACGGATCCAAGGTGGAAAACCGCGAGCGCGACTTCCGCGCGCCCCTCGCCCTGATCGAGGCGGGAGTGCCCATGTGTTTCACCACGGATCATCCCGTGATAGCCGGCCAGTATCTCCCCATAACCGCGGGGATCGCGGTGTCCTGGGGCATGGATTACGACGTGGCCCTGGGAGCGATAACCATCGCTTCCGCGCGACACGCCGGCGTGGAAGATCGCGTGGGATCACTGGAGTGCGGTAAGGACGCCGATCTGGTTATCTGGTCGGGCGATCCTCTGGATTATACGACCTTCGCCGACTTGACCATGATCGACGGCCGGATCGTATACGAAAGGGAGGTGTGACCATGCGCGCCTACGTCGGGGCTCGATTCCATGCCGTGGACGGACCCCCCATTAAGGAAGGTGTAATGCTGGTCGAGGACGGAAAGATCGTCGAGATCGGGGATAACGTGAAGGTTCCCCAGGACGCAGAAACCGTTGATCTTACCGGGAGGGTCGTGATCCCGGGCCTGGTCGACGCGCACAGCCACGCCGGCATGTGGGGCGATGGCGAGGGCGAGGCCTCCCAGGATGGAAATGAACGCCCCGGACCCATCACCGCGGACGTGGATGCGGTGGATTCGGTCAATCCGCATCACAAGAGCTTTCCCAGCTGCCGCGAGGGCGGCGTAACTACCGCCATGATCCACCCCGGATCGGGCAACGCGATCGGGGGATTATCCTTCGCCGCGAAAACGCGCGGAGAAGTGGTGGACGACATGATATTGAGGGCTCCCACGGGACTTAAGGGAGCCCTCGGGGAGAATCCCAAGCGGGGTAACGGGAAGGACACGCCGAAGACCCGCATGGGTATCGCCGCGCTGATTCGCGGATACTTTGCCCGGGCGAAAGAATACGGGCGGAAGAAGGAAGGGGACAAAAGTCCCGATCCCGATCTGGGATTGGATAACGTCCTTCGGGTACTGCGGGGCGAGATTCCCTTCCGCGTGCACGCCCACCGCGCCGACGACATCGTCACCGCGGTACGACTGTGCGAGGAGCTGGGCGTGGACTACAGCATCGAACACTGCACCGACGGATACAAGATAGCGGACTTCCTGGGCTCCCGGGGAGTCGTAGCCCACGTCGGCCCGGGTCTTTCCAGCAGGAGCAAGGTGGAGGTGGCCGATAGGGACGAGCGCAACGCCTCGGTCCTTTTCGAAGCCGGCGCCAAAGTGTGCCTCATGACGGACCATCCCTTCCTGGACGTGCGCTATTTCATGGCCTACGGCGGCGTGGCCCACAAGTACGGGCTGCCCCTCGACGAAACCCTGCGCGCCATGACCCTGACTCCCGCAGAATCCATCGGGGTCGCCGACCGGGTTGGCTCGCTCACCGCCGGCAAGGATGCCGACTTCCTGGTGCTGGCGGGAGAACCGTTCAGCTACAAATCGCCCGTGCTCTCCACCTACATCGAGGACGTCGAAGTGTACTGCAGGCGGGGGGAGTAGATGTCATGCTGGCGATAATCGACGCACGCTTGCACCGAGTATCCGCCCCCGCCGCGACCGGTGGCCTCCTCGTTCGCGACGGAAAGATAGAGGAAGTGGGGGACGTGCAGGTTCCCGAGGGCGCCGAAGTCATAGACGCCCGGGGACGCGATGTTACCCCCGGAATCATCGAGGCCCACTGCCACGCGGGCCTCGTCGAAGAGGGGATAGGCTGGGAAGGCAGTGACGGAAACGAGAGGAGTGACCCGATCACTCCCGCAGTGAGGGCCATAGACGGGGCGAATCCGGAAGATAAGGCCTTCCAATTCTTCCGGGAGGCGGGAATTACCACCTCCCAGCTCACCCCGGGAAGTGCAAACATAATCGGCGGCGAGGGGATGGTGGCCAAATCCCGCGAGACGGTGTTCATAGACGACATGATCATCCTGCGCCCATCGGGGATGAAGGCCGCCCTGGGGGAAAACCCCAAGAGAGTGTACGGCCCCAAGAAGAGTCCCGCCACGCGAATGGGTAACGCCGCGGTCATGCGGAAATGGCTCGCGCGCGCCCGCTCCTACGCGCAAAAGCGCGATCGCGGGGACGACGTGGATTTCGACTTTTCCCTGGAATCGTTGCTCCCGGTAATGAGACGGGAGATTCCGCTGCGGATACACTGTCACCGGGCGGACGACATAGCCTCGGCTCTGCGTCTGGCCGACGAGTTCGATCTGGTATTTTCCCTGGAACACGTAACCGCGGGACGCCTCCTGGCCGACCGACTGGCCGAGCTGGAAGTGCCCTGCGCCGTGGGGCCCTCGATGATGCACGAATCCAAGGTGGAGGTGCTGGGTAACGGCTTCGAAAACGCCGTGGAGATGCATCGTGCCGGGGTGAAGATGTGCCTGACCAACGACCATCCCGTAATCCACGGGCGCATGCTCCCGACGGCGGCCGGCCTGTTGCAGGCGGCCGGAGTTTCGGCCGAAGCCGCCCT
>JAWODQ010000058.1:0-8830 GCA_046483165.1 Bacillota bacterium
GACACGATCGCCTGCATGGGTGTCATACCGGCATCGACCATGAGCTTCAACTCGAAGGCATTGTTACCGTGACGGTTGAAGGGAGTTCCCGCATCGGTACCCATTGCGATCTTGACTCCGCTTTCGAGGGCCCGGGCGAAACTCTCGAGGTGTGCCTGTTGCCCGATCTTCGCCTTTTCGACGGCGTGGGGCGGTACGCCCTTTTCGGTGCCCGCCTCCACGATGTGGTGGACCGCGGCCAGGGTGGGTACCATGAATACATCGCGATCCAGCATCATCTCGATCGCTTCGTCGTCGATCCAGAAGCCGTGGTCTATAGAATTGATACCGGCGCGAATGGCATTCTTAATGCCCTCGGTTCCCTGGGCGTGTGCCAGAGTCTTCTTCTTGCGGTTTTTCGCCTCTTCGATGGCGGCGCGCATCTCTTCTTCGGTCAGTCCGCGCACCGTGTGATCGGTGCCCATGGACATTACGCCGCCGGTGGCGATGATCTTGATGCAGTCGGCGCCGTAGGCGAGCTCCTCGCGAGCGGCCTTACGCGCCTCGTCCGGGCTGTCCACCGGTCTCCGACCGAGGAACTCCACTTCCGGCGGCCACCCGTTGGCCGGATCCCCGTGGCCTCCCGTTATGGACAATCCCTGGCCACTGACCATCATGCGGGGCCCGGGAACGAGGCCATCATCTATCGCGCGCTTCAGATCCAAAGCGGTATTGAAGCCGGCCCCGGCGTCCCGGACCGCCGTGATACCCGCTTCTAGGGTATTCTTCGCCTGTACCGCCCCGATTAGAGTGGTGTAGGGGATGCCCCTCCTTATCCGCTTTATGGGGTCGGGATCACCGTCGGAGGTTATGTGAAGGTGCGAGTCGATGAGACCCGGCATGACGGTCATGTCCGAAAAGTCCAGTACTTCCGTTTCTTCGCTCGCTTCGACCGAAGGAGCGACTCGGATGATCTTGTCTTCCTCGATTAGGATTTCTACGTCTCTGTGGATCTTGCCCCGTCCGTCGATCAATCTTCCGGCTTTGATAATCAGGCTCAAGGTGATTCCCCTCTCCAAGGTAATTCTATGCCAATGCTTCAACCGAAGCCCGCCCACTCCTGCTTTTGTATATCGATGGCCGCGGTTTACTGCCCATCGAACGGGTAGATGGGCATCGGCGCGCAAACGAGATATCGTCCCCAGCCACCGTTCGCCAATCCGCCCGGGTTCGGTGAAAATCGGGTTTCGATGGACCGCGGCGATTTGATTCTGAGTCCGGTAGTGGCGGATATTGCATTTTGTCGATGATCCTCGTCGCGCACGCTTCTCACAATACCCGACCGTCGCATTCACCGCTCGCTTGTGGCAAAATTAATTCAGACGACTTCTCTTGGCGCGTGCACATAGACGAGATGAGGTGTGAGCATGAAAGAAGACACTCGGGTCATCAACGCCGGACGCATTACCCTGGCCGTGACCTTGTTGGCGGTCGGCCTGGGTTTTTTGATCTACAACGTGATGGGGATCAACCTGGTTCGCTACCTTAGAATCTTCTGGCCGGCAGTACTGATCTTTTTGGGACTGGAGCTCTTGTGGCGTCAGAGTCAGGCCGATCGACTCCCCGGCCGAACGCTGGTGCGTTTGGACGGCTGGGCGTTGTTTTTGATATTCGTCCTCGTAGTCGTCATTGCGTTCGGAAGATTCCCCGCCATAATGCGGCGGGCACCTTATTGGGGAAGGTGGTCGGGATGATGGATATACCCGAGCCCGATTCGAAGCTGAAACTGCGCGATGGAGAGATGGTCCACGAGATTCCCGTATACCGATTTGGTTCCGGACGTCCTCGCATTTTGATCACTGCGGGGCTGCACGGCGGCGAAGTGACCGGGCAATACGCCGCCTCGCGCCTCACAGAAGCGATGAAAGGCCTCGATGAGGCACCGTCGGGTGAGATCGTGATAACGCCCCGGTGCAATCCTTCGGCCTTCCGCAGGATGCAGCGGACGAGTCCCTTCGACGACCTCGATATGAACAGGGTCTTTCCCGGTGACGAAGAGGGGAGTCCCACCCAGGTTTTGGCTTCCCGGATATGGGATGTGGCCGCCGATTGCGATTACATAGTAGACCTCCATTGTGCCGGACCGTACGCGGCTCCCTACGCGCTGGCGCAATACCAAGAGTACGATAACTGCCGCGAGCTGGCCGAGATGCTCGACATCCCCGCGGTAGTGCAATCGGGGGGATCTGAGGGGCAGCTCTTCGTCGAGGCGGCGCGCCGTGGTATCCCCGCGGCGATAATCGAGCTTCCCGGAGGAGGCCCCGACGGGATCATCGACCTGGCGGCGAGCCAGGATGCCTTCGGAGCCCTGACTCGCCTGCTAACCTTGCTGGAATTCCTGCCGGGAGATGCCACCAAACCCAAACCCAGATTCTGTACCCGGCTGAACAAATTGACCGCCTCCCACGAGGGCTTGTATTTGCCACAGATGGCGCCCGGTGAGAATTACCGAAATGGCGACGTGGTGGGAATTCTCGGGGGAGAACGCCTATTGGCCGAAGGCGCCGGTTACTGCGTCGTGAATCGGCCGGCCGGCTACGTATTCCCGACGACAGGTTTGGCTGCCCTGGCCAACTTCGCCGACGACGAGTCCGACGATAGCCCGGGTTTGCCCACGGCCCCGATGACAAATTGAGGGATGGTGTCCCGTGCGCGAAGCGAGTTTGATGAGAGATGCCCTGGATGCGGTGAAAAGCGAGGCCGCCCGAGAGGGTGTGCGACGCGTTCGTCGGGTTGCGATTTCCTTCAGATCTACAGCCCACCTCTTCTCCCCGGCCCTGCGCGAGGCCTTCGAGGACATTGCAGGGGGCGATCCGTCGTTTCGGGGAGCAGTATTGGATCTGGAGGAAAGACCGGTGCTGGTACGTTGCCTCCATTGCGGCTGGGAGAGGGAATGTCGTGACCTGCCCGACGCCTGCAGCGAGTGTGGGAGCGGGGATCTAATGGAGATCGAAGAGGACGATTTGAAAGTCGAGTTCTTCGAAGCCGAAACGGGTGCGCTTGGGGACGAACCTCGCCCGGACGAGTCCTGACGGCCCGAAGCCTTTAGCCGTCCTTTGGAGCGGGTTCCCGCCACGATGAAAGGAAACAGACCCCTGTGGTAGCATTGGGTCGAGACGCCGGTCGATCCCGAGAACTCGATGCCCAAAGCCCGCCCCTCGAGATTCCGTCGGTGCCGCGTCTGCCCTTTGAGGAGGAAAACTCGTGAGGATTGCCCTGATTCAGATGGATGTCATCTCCGGAGATGAACGAGCGAACCGGGAAGCCGCGCTGTCCGGCATTCGGGAAGCTGCCCGGGGAGGAGCCGATTTGGCCCTCCTGCCGGAACTTTGGAATGCGGGTTACGTGTGGCGCGAAGGAGAAGGGTATCGGGGTAGCCGTGACGTCAGGGATTTTGCGGTCGATTTTTCCTCTTCGCAAGGTCTGGTCGCCGATCTGGCCGATACTGCCCGCGAAAACGAGATATGGATCGCGGCGGGTTCTCTGCCGGAGTACAGCGGTGACGGTGTCTACAACGCCACGGCGGTATTCGACAATGCCGGGAAGCTCGCTCATCACTACCGCAAGGTTCACCTCATCGGCCTGATGGACGAGGATCGCCACCTGATTCCCGGTGAAGATTGCGCCACTTTCGACCTCGACGGGATCCCCGCCGGGGCATTTATCTGTTACGATCTTAGATTTCCCGAGCTGGGCAGAACCCTCTTCGTCGCCGGGGCGAAACTCCTGTTAGTCCCCGCCCAGTGGCCATCGGTACGATCGGATCACTGGCGCGCCCTGCTGATAGCGAGAGCCATAGAGAACCAGTGCTTCGTCGCCGCCTGCAACCGCGTTGGCGTCGGTGGTCCCGACGACTTCGCCGGGGGATCGATGATCGTCGATCCGGCGGGAGAGGTCCTGGTCGAGGGCGATGACCGCGCCGGCGTAATGTTCGCCGACCTTGATTTCGATCGGGTGGATCGAATGCGCGAGGTTTTGCCCTGCCTTTCGGATCGGCGTCCGGAGGTGTATCGCCTGTGATGGAACCCGTCCTCTACAGTGCCTGTCTGCTGGGGGTGCGTTGCGCCTACGACGGACGCGACCGGTCCCGTCGCCTGCGCGACTTCGCGCCGCCATCGAACGTGGTGCCGATTCCCATATGTCCCGAACAGCTGGGAGGGCTGCCCACCCCTCGCGTTCCCGCCGAGATCGTGGGTGGGACTGGCGAGGATGTACTGGACGGCACGGCCCGCGTGATATCCAGGAAGGGACGGGATGTGACGTCGGCCTTCCTCCGCGGGGCCGAAGAAGCCGTTCGGGTGGGCAAAGAACTCCGATGCCGCCGCGCGGTGCTCTCCGAAGGGAGCCCCTCCTGCGGCAGCGGATGGATTTACGCGGGAAGCTTTGACGGAACCCGCCGGCCGGGACCGGGAGTTTCGGCGGCGGCACTTCGGCGTGCCGGGATTTCGGTGTCGCGCTCCGGAGGAGGAGAAGGGCCCGGTGGGGAAGAGAGATCCTAGTCCAACCCGGGCTGAGGGGAGCTGGTTTTTATGTCTACGCAAGATCGAGGGGGCGGAGGCGCCCCGCACGACATAGAGGAGGCCCTGGTGCAGTATCGGGCCGCCATAGAGCGCGATCCGAAGAATGCGGCCCTGCACCACGACCTCGGCGTTATCCTGATGGAAAAGGGCGAATATACCGAGGCGATCCAGGCCCTGGAACGCGCTTTGGTTTTGCAGCCCGACCTCACCAATGCCCGCCACCTTCTCGGGGTAGCCCTGGCGGAAACCGGGGATCTGGACGGTGCTCGAAAGAATTGGAAAAAGGTAATCGAGAGGGAACCGAAACACTCGCGGGCGCTCTATTTTCTCGGCTGGATTCACAGGTTTCGGGGTGAATGGGATCGCGCCATCGAATTGTTGGAGCGCGCGGCCCAGATTCCGCCGGTGAGTCCCCAGGTTCACCACACGCTGGCCGAGGCCTACGTTGGTAAAGGTGATGCGGAATCCGCGATCGAGATCTGGCGTGACGTCGTAAAGGGGGATCCCGAGGATCTGCGCGCGCACCACAATCTGTGCGCCGCCCTGCTGGATGCGGGACGCTACGAGGAATGTATCGGAGCCGCTCGAGAGGCGATAAGGAAAGGTTCGGAAAGCACCGTACCGCGAACCAATGCCGCGCTCGCCCTCCTGGTACTCGGGGAACTTGATGAAGCGGAGCGTTTCATGCGAGAGGCGCTTCAGATCGACCCGGAGGACGTTCAGGCCCGCATTAACCTGGGAGAAATACTCGCCCGGCGCGGAGACCTGGCCGGAGCGGAGCGCGAATGGGAAAAGGTCTTGGAAGAAGAGCCTCACAATCCCGACGCGCACTTCAATCTCGGACAGGCCGCCTACATCAGGGAACAACCCGAATGTGCCCTGCGGCGGTGGGAACGCGGTCTCGAGGCGATCGAAGACAGGCCCCGGGCCATTCGCGACTATTACGGGGACCGTTTCCACACCGTACGAAGTGAGGTATATCGCGAAACCGGAGATTACGAGAAAGCCATCGAGGAGCAGCTCCAGGTGAAGGGGCCGGATCCCGGTTCTACCCATTATCGCGCGGCACTCTTTGCCCTCGAGGCCGGATGGGCCGACCGGTGTAGGGAACTCCTTACCCGTGCCCGCGAGGTCGCCCCCGAAAAGCACCTGGGAATCACATTCGCCCGTGGCGCCCTCGAAATCGAAGAGGGGGACTACGCGGCGGGAGCTGGACGATGGCGCGAAGTGCTGGAGGCCGAACCGGATGCTGCACTGGCTTTGCGCCCGCACGTGGGCGCCCTTTTCGGCCCGGATAAGCTGGACGAGGTGGCCGACGAGCTCAAGCGGCTCGGTCGAGAGGAAGAGTACCGGGCGATCCGCACCTATCGTACTGCCCTGAAACCCGAGGAGGAGTAGCGATTTGGAGACTGTAGCCCTGGTCGGGGCCAGTGGAACCGGCAAGAGTCAGCGAGCCCTGGTGGTGGCCGGCGAGCTGGGAACTCCCTATATCATAGACGACGGTCTCTTCATACGTTCCGACAAGATCCTCGCCGGGAAATCCGCCAAGGCGGAAACTACCAAGGTGGCGGCGGTGCGCCGGGCCATTTTCGATGATCCGAAACACGCCGAGGAAGTCAGGCGGGCGATTCGACGGGAATCTCCGGAGAAGATA
Organism: Bacillota bacterium; assembly: GCA_046483165.1. Lineage (GTDB taxonomy): Bacteria > Bacillota > Sulfobacillia > SLMV01 > SLMV01 > CSSED11-154. The sequence continues at coordinate 6,214 of JAWODQ010000058.1, forward strand.
ATCATCCTGGGTACCTCCCGGGAGATGATAATCCGAATCGTAAACGCCCTGCAGCTGCCCTCGGTATCGGCCTGGCTGAACATCGAGGACGTGGCTTCGGCCGAAGACATCACCGCCGCATTAAAGACTAGACGGAATCGAGGGGAGCACGTGATTCCGGTACCCACGATGGAGGTAACGAAGACCCTCGTGGGCTACATAATCAATCCCCTGCGGCTCCTGTACCAGGGCGGAGTCCTGCGGAAACCGGTGATAATTGAGAAGTCGGTGGTCCGCCCGACCTTCAGCACTTTGGGTCGTTTTTACATCGCCGATAGGGTGGTGGCCTCGATAGCCTCTCGCGCTTTGCGGGGAGTGTCGTGGCTTCGATTGGTCATGCCGCCGGTCACCAGGGCGGGAGACGGGGGGATTTCGGTGACCCTGATCTGCTCCGTCGATGCCGGCGCCGTATCCGGGAGACGATTTCGCGAGGTGCAGCTTTGGGTAAAAGATGCTATAGAGGAGATGACCTCCCTGCCGGTCGGTGAGGTCAACATTAATCTGGTGGGAGCCGAGCCCGAGTCTTGAGGCGGGCACCGACGACCACCGCGGAATGGAATTAAGGAGGCTGACTTACGTGACGAGAGTTGGCATCAACGGTTTTGGAAGAATCGGGCGCATGGTGCTTCGTCAGAGCCTGTCGCAGGTCGGGGTGGAAGTGGTCGCGGTAAACGATCTCTTCGGCGTCGATTCTTTCGCCCATCTTTTGAAATACGACACTGCCTACGGAAGATTCCCCGGAGAAGTCACGGTCGACGGTGACGATTTGATGATCGCCGGTCGCCGAGTGCAGTTCAGCTCGGAGCGAGATCCCGCCCTCATCCCCTGGAGTGACGCGGACGTCGAAGTAGTGGTCGAGTCCACCGGGGTTTTCCGGGATCGCGACTCCGCGGCGAAACATCTCCAGGCGGGAGCAGACAGGGTGATAATCTCTGCGCCGGCGAAAGAACCGGACTTAACGGTCGTCCTGGGAGTCAATCACGAGAACTACGATCCCGACAAGCATCAGGTGATTTCCAATGCTTCCTGCACCACCAATTGCCTGGCACCATTGGTTCGCGTGCTCGACGATTTGGTCGGGGTGGAGCGGGGTCTGATGAATACGGTGCACGCCTACACGGCCGACCAGCAGCTTCAGGACGGTCCCCACAAGGATCTCAGGCGGGCGCGCGCCGCGGCCGCCAACGTGGTACCCACAACCACCGGTGCCGCCGTGGCGGTGGGAGAGGTGTTGCCGACCATGCGGGGGAGGCTCGACGGATTTGCCGTCCGGGTACCCCTACCTTCGGTTTCGCTTCTGGATTTGACCGTCGTCCCCGGTAGAGAGACCGACGTAGATGAGATCAACCGGGCATTTTACGGGGCCGCCGAAGGTGCGATGAAAGGTATCTTGGGAGTGACGGACGAACCTTTGGTTTCTTCCGATTTTCTCGGCAATACCGCCTCAGCCACCGTGGATTTGAACCTGACTCAGGTGGTGGACGGCCGACTCGTCAAGGTGGTGGCGTGGTACGACAACGAGATGGGATACGCGACGCGCATCGTGGAACTCGCCGCCATGGTAGGACAGGACAAAAGATAGCCAGCGCCCCCGGGCGCCGAGGGAGGATTGATCGTGGACATCGTTAACGTAAAGGATGTGGCAGTGCGAGGGCGCAGGGTGCTGCTGCGGGTGGACTTCAACGTCCCGATAGCGGGTGATGGGTCCATTTCCGACGATACCCGCATTCGCGAGGCACTTCCGACCATAAAATACCTGGAGTCCGAGGGAGCCCGGACGGTAGTCATTAGCCATCTGGGACGTCCCGGGGGTAAGAGGGTGCATCGGTTCAGTCTGGCACCCGTCGCGCGCAGACTGGGCGAGCTCCTCGGCCGAGAGGTACCCCTGGTGGAAGAAATCGTCGGCCCCGGGGCCCAAAAGGCCGTCGAGGCAATCCCCGAAGGCGGCGTCATCATGCTGGAAAACGTACGCTTCTATCCCGGGGAGAAGGAAAACGACCGCGGTTTCGCGCGACAGCTGGCACAGCTCGGGGATCTGTTCGTCAACGATGCCTTCGGGACGGCACACCGGGCCCACGCCTCGACCCACGGCCTCGCCCGGGAACTGCCGGCGATGGCCGGATTATTGATGCACCGAGAAATCGCCGCACTCCGCGAACTGCGAGACGGACCAGAATCCCCCTACGTCGCGGTGATCGGTGGGGCAAAGATATCCGACAAACTGTCGGTGTGTCGTCGTCTCTTGGATCGGGTCGATGTGCTCATAGTGGGCGGAGGTCTGGCCAACACATTCCTTCTAACCATGGGTTACGATGTCGGTAACAGCCTGGTGGAGCCGGAGATGGTGCGCGAGGTGAGGACCCTCATAGCCGAGGCCAGCCGTAAGAACGTGGATCTTATGATGCCGCTCGACGTGGTGGTCGCCAACACCATATCTCCCTCCGCGACCACCAGAACCGTCGAGGCGAGTTCCGTACCCCGCGGTTGGAGCATAGTGGACATAGGTCCTCGGACGGTCGCGCGCTATTCGACCCCCCTTGCGACGGCCAAGACGATCTTTTGGAACGGGCCCATGGGA
>JAWODQ010000135.1:0-4555 GCA_046483165.1 Bacillota bacterium
CTTCATCGATACCCTCTCCTTTGAAGAATACCGGGAGGGGGAGCCCTGGGTGGCCTACCGACAGTTTTGCGAGCACTTTCTCGCTCCCCTGGCCCTGATGGCCTCGACACACGTGGAGCTGGGGAGGCTTCTTTCCGCCGGAGTCGACGGGGTGCCGCTGGCTGCGGCCAGCCGGGCCCTCCCCCGGCGCAGCTGGTTATCTCCGGGGTTGCTCGTGCACGTGCATCTGCACGCGCGGGGCGAGCGGAGCCTCGCCGAATCGGCGGGCGCACATTCCGGCCGCGGGGTGGGGCGACGGGCGTTCGCTGGATTGCTCGACAGCCTGCACAGTACGGTGCGGGGATTGAAGTGGAGCCCCAGGGGAATCTGGAGTGACTACTACGACGGGGATTCCTACAGCGCGGAGGCCTTTTCTCACAAAGAAGAGACGATCCGTTCATTCCTGCGGGAACTTGGCCCGGACAACGTGTGGGATCTGGGAGGAAACGTGGGCATTTTCAGCCGCATCGCCGAAGAGGAGGGGGCTCGGGTGGTATCCCTCGACGCGGATCCCGCCTGCGTCCAGATCAATTACCGGGAAAACCGGGAGCGGGAAAGCGACGTATTGGTCCTCCGGGTGGATCTCGGCAATCCCACGCCGGCTTTGGGCTGGTGTAATCGGGAGAGGGCCAGCCTGCTGGATCGAGGTCCCGCCGATGTGGCCATGGGATTGGCCCTGATACATCATCTCGCCATCGGCAATAATGTTCCCCTGGAGGGTGTGGCGGAACTTTTCGCCCGTACGGGACGCGACGCCATCGCGGAGTTCGTCCCCAAGGAGGATAAGAGGATCCGGGGTATGCTGGCCGGGAGGAGCGATATCTTCGACGACTACACGAGGGAGAATTTCGAGCGTTCCTTCGCCCGGCACTTCCGTCTCGAGGAGACCCTCCCCCTGCAGGACTCGGGTCGCATACTGTATCTCCTGCGAGGGGGAAGGACTTCGTGAGGTGGGGCCTGGGAGCGATAGTCCTGCCCGCATATTTCGTCCTGTCCCTGTACGCGGTCAACGCCGATCAGCTGGGGTCTTCCGTCCTGCCCGCTCCCCTGGTGGTGGCGGTCCTCTCCGGACTGCTGGTTTACGCGGCGGCGCGCGCCCTCCTGGACCGGGACTATGCCGCCGCCTGCTGGTCCGTTCTCTTTTGGGTGGCTTTCTTATCCTTCGGCTGGCTACAGGGGATCCTGGAGGGGGTTGGGATCTCCGTTTCGGTCGCTTTTCCATCGCTGCTTTTCTTTTGGGGAATCGCCCTGTGGTGGAGCGGATGCCGATTGAAGAAAACGCGCCGCGATCTGGGCGGAGTGGTCCACTTTCTGGATGTTTCACTGGTCGTACTCCTCGTCATGGTGGTGGGTGGCATGTTCCTCGGTGGCCAACTCGACGTCGCGAATCGCGAGAAGTACGATCTTCCCGGGGCGGATTTAGACGGTCTCGGTCGGGATGAGATGATCGGGGATGCGCCGGACATATACTACCTGGTGCTCGACGGTTACGCCCGCGAGGACGTGTTGCGAGAACTTTTCGAATACGACGATGGGCCATTCTTGCGAGAGCTCGAGGCCATGGGTTTCTACGTCGCGGGGGAGGCTCGCAGCAATTATCCGTTGACCTCTCTCTCGCTTTCCGCGTCGTTGAACTACAGCTATCTCGAAGAACTCCCGGCCACGCTCGGGCGCGACTCGATCCAATCCGAGCCCGCGCACGTGCTAATCCGGGAGAATGACCTCATGCGCAACCTGGGTGCCTCCGGATATCGCATCGTCCACTTCAATTCCGGGTGGTGGCCGACGGAGCAGAGCCCCCACGCCGACGTATACCACGAGTTTTGTCGCCTGGGAGATCAGTTTCCCTCGGCGCTGCTGGGGTCCACCCCGCTTCGGGGCTTATCGGAGATGGCCGCGCGCGCCCGCATTATCGAAACCTTCGAAGAGCTACCGGTGACCGTATCCGGCGATGACGCGCCCTCCTTCGTATTTGCCCACGTGATACTGCCCCATCCTCCCTACCTTCTCGGTCGCCACGGACGACCGCTCGAGGGTGGGGGATTGCACGTGCCGGGCGAGGTGGGTGCGGATGCAGAAAAGTACCTGGAGGCGGTCCGGTTCGCCAGTCGTTCGGTACTGGACGTCGTGGAAGAAATCGTCGCGAGGACGGAGGGGCCGGATCCCATCATTATCCTTACCTCCGACCACGGTACCTCCGCCTCCGCGGAGGATGACGAGACGGGATGGGATGACCCCTCGGAGACCCTGATCTGGGAGAGGACCTCCATCCTCAGCGCGTATCGCGTTCCACCCGATATGGAGGAGAAGTTGTATCCCGAGATAACGCCGGTCAACGGAGTTAGACTGCTGCTTTCGGAGGTTCTCGGGGCAGACCTGCCTCCGCTGGAAGATCGGGTGTTCTTCAGCTCCTACAACCGGCCCTACGATTGGACCGAAGTGACGGATCTAGGGGAGTAGAGCCCCTTCGATCCTCTTCATCGATATCCGCCTCGTGTGAGTGGTCGCATCTGAAGGAACAGGAGCGCGCACGGTGGCGATTCCCACATATCATCACCCCGGATCCCAGATGACATACTCTCGAGGAGAGAGATACCTTTACAACGATATTGTTACATATTGCCAATGGTTCGAGGGTTGTTGGGCGGAATGGCGAAACTAACATCGATATATGCGGACTAAGTTTTGTGAAGTATCCACAATCAAGGGGGTTGAAAATGAGGTTATCGAAGAGGATTATCACCATCGCGTTGGTATTGGCGCTCACCATATCGTCCGCGACCCTGGCATTTGCCCAGCAGACGATGGATGCGGAGGCACGCGCCGAGGTGCTGCACGAACTGGGGCTGTTCCTCGGAGTTGATGCCGAGGTATTTACGCCCAACCTGGATGGTGCCACGGATCGGGCCGCGGCGATGGTCATGGTGGCGCGGGCCCTCGGCTGGATGGATGCCGAGGACTGGGATGAGGACGCCGTCAGCGGGTTTACCGATGTCCCCGATTGGGCCGAGCCCAGCGTGGCCTACGCGGTGGATAGGGGAATCACCGTAGGCATCGGCGACAATTTGTTCGGCAATGATATGCGGGTGACCGAAAGACAGCTGGAAACCTGGTTCGACCGGGCGCTCGGCAAGGGCGATACCTGGGTCGACAACGAGGATCTCGACGACGAGATGGCCCTCGACCGTGCCGACCTGGTGAACGGCACCTGGGAAACCCTCATGGAGGTTCCCGTCGGTGGCGAGCAGTCCCTCATAGCGACCATCGTAGCCGACGATGCAGCCATGATGCACGCGGCGATGGCCAGCGGACTTATGGAGACAACCGAGGTCGACATTGACCCCGACGACTACGATGTAACCATCGACGATATGGAGATGGGTTACTATCTGGCGGGCGATACGCTCGAGCTCACCCTAAACGGCCTGGAGCCTTTGACCGAGCAGGCCATCTTCGTTCTCATTCAGCACGGCCAGGGCGGCTTCCCCTTCACGGGCGACCCCATCTTCGAAGACGTGGATGAGGACGGCCTGGTCGGCATAGTGAAGCCCGACGGAACCCTCACCGTATCGGGAGTCCTGCTGGCGGATCTGCCCGAGGGTCCCTTCGCAGTTACCGTGCCCGGTTATGGCTACACGATAGACAACACTCTCTCGCTGACCTTCGACGAGAATCACATCGTCACCTACGGTGAGCCCGAGGGCGGAGTCGATGTGGATACCGTGACCCTAAACGACGGCGAAGACGCCACTCTCGCGGTCGGCGCGACGATGGATCTCGGCGACACTTTGGTCGCCGTGGATCAATACAACCATCCCCTCGAGGTCGAGGGAACTTTCTCGAGTGACGACGAAGAGGTCGTAACGGTCGACGCGACCACCGGCGAGCTCGAGGCCGTGGGTTCCGGCGTCGCTACGGTCAGTTTCGCGGTCGAAGATGGACCCACCGCGGAGATCGTGGTAACCGTAACGGAGTAACGAAGCGGATATTCGAAGATCGCAAAGTGGGTGCGGCCCGGGTGCAAACCCGGGTCGCATTGCGTCGGGTTAGTCTCAGCGTCCCACCAGATCGGTGAGCGCGGCTGCGGCCCGAGACGATAGCTCCAGCGAAGGCAGATCTTCTTCGAGGCGCTCGGGACTTCCGTAGCCGGCCAGATAACCGTTGATACGGGCGGCGCGAGTACTATCCACCGCCTCCCAGAAGGATCCCGCATCGGCAAGTATTTCCTCCCACAATAGGTCTTCGGCCTGGAGGTAGTACTTCTGGTGATAATCCTCCGCCGGGTAGAAGGTGCTCGTGGGGACGATTTCGGTGAATGCTCTCGTACCGCCATCGGATTCCAACTCCTGCAGGAATGCCTCGGCATCATCCCGATCCTCCTCGTCGGATACGAAGATCAGGCTGGCGTATTGGCGGGACGAGGAGCGAGTCGTGGGGTCGTGGACTTCCCCGAAGACTTCGAGTAGTTCCGGGTAGGTCACTTCCTCGGGGTCGAATATCACCTCGACGACTTCGG